>DASZPU010000868.1:0-8389 GCA_035550195.1 Nannocystaceae bacterium | reverse complement strand
AGGCCGCCGACGCTCGCCCACTGCAGTGCTTCGATCAGACGCAGCGTGCCGCGTCGCCCGAGCCGTTGCGGCAACGAACGAATGCCGGCAGCCGCGTCGTCGTCGACGTCGCGCAGATCGCCGAGGTTCGCCGAGATGAACAGTCGCGCATACACGAACGCCGCGAGCGCGATCATGGCCGGCGTCGCGTCGAGCCCACTATGACTGAGCGACATCGCCATCAGCTCGATCCAACTCGCGCTGACGTAGAACGGTTTGAGGTAGGGCACGTCCTTCAAGCGCAGCACGCGGCCACCGAGACGAAGCGGGAGCACGTAGGCGAGCCCGAGCAGTGGGAACGCGATCGTCCACGCGAACGCGGCGATCGACACCGACGCACCGAGCACGAGCGCGAGCCCCGAGCAGGTGAGGATCGCGATCTGCAGCAGCACGCGCCAGCGTTGCGTCGCCGCGCGGCGTTCGGGCGTGCTGCGTCCTTCGGCCGGCGATCGATCCGCGAGCCGGTCGAAGTTGTAGACGCTGAAGACGGACGCGAACGCGGCGACGATTCCGGATGCCGCCGGTGTGCCGCCGCTCGCGAGCACCGCCACCGCCGCGAGGCTGGCGGCACCGCAGCCGAGCACGACGCTGAGCTGCATCGCACGCCGCGCGAAGAGGATCAGGCCCGCCGGTCTCACCCGAGCAAGACACCCGGGCGGACCGGTTGTGACGCGGCGACGCGCCGATTCTCGCCGTCAGCCGGCGGTGGTCGGCTTGCACTCGCGCTGGGTATCGGCGAGGAGCCGCTCGAAGCGCAGCTGCGCGCGCGGATCGTTGCCGCGTTGCACGATCGCGAGCGCACGCGCGAGCGCGGTGGTGGCCGCCGTGCAGTCGCCGCGCTGGCTCGCGAGCTTCGCGACGTTGGCGAGCGCCTCGGCCACCGCGGGATGATCGGGGCCGAACGCGGCTTCGCGGATCTGCAGCGCGCGCTGGAAGCTGCGCTGTGCGTCATCGAGGCGATCCAGCCCGACGTCCGCGTTGGCGAGGCCGATCAGCGAGGTCGCGAGATCGGGATGCTCGGCCGAGAGCCAGCGCTCGCGGATCGCGAGGCTGCGCTCGGCGTGCGCGCGCGCCTCGGCGAAGCGCTGCTGCTTCGCGGCCGCCATCGCGAGGTTGTGCTCGACCGCGGCGAGATCGAGATGATCGGGCCCGAGCGCCGCGACGAGGATCTCGCGGGCGCGCGCGAAGTGGGCTTGCGCGTCGGCGATGCGATCCTGCTGCGCGAGCGCGCTGCCGAGCGCGAGCTCGGCCGACGCCACCGAGTAGTGATCGACCCCGAAGAGCTTCGCTCGGATGTCGCGCGCGCGCGTAGCCGGTGCGATCGCTTCGTCGAGTCGACCGCGCCGCATCTCGATGCCCGCGAGCACGATGTCGAGCCGCGCCGCCGGCTCGCCCGGATCGCCACCCATCGACGCCAACGCGGTCTCGGCGTGCCGCACCCACGTCATCGCGTCGTCGAAGCGCGCGAGCTTGCTGCCGAGCAGGCTCGCGAGCTCCGTGGCGATCGACGCCGCGGTTGCGGAGTCGCGCTCGCTCGCGGCGAAGTAACCGCGCTCGAGCGCAGCGAGGGCTTCGTCGTAGCGACCCGCGAGCGCCAACGCGCGACCACGCGACCACAACGCACGCCCGAGCAAGCCCTGATCGCCGCTGGCTTCGGCGGCAGCGATCGCACCGTCGATGAGCCCGACCGCATCTTCGGGGCGACTCGCGGCCGCGACGAGATCGGCGCGCGCCAACACGCGATAGGCCTCGGAGATGCGCGAGCGCGCCGCGGCATCGCTCGGCCACGCCGGATGGCGCGAGAGCGCCGCCGCATCGTCGCACGCGGCGATCGGCGACAGATCGGCGGCCCAGCGCACCGCGTGCCGTGCGATCGCCTCCTCGCCGGTCTCGAGCTGTGCGACCAACTCGGCGAGCTCGGCCTTGCGCTCGTCGAAGCACTGCGCGCGCGCCGTTGCGAGCGCGACCGCATCGGCGTCGTGGGCCAGCTCGGCCTTGCAGCTCTGCGCACGCGCGGCCGACCACGCACGCGCGTACTCGTCGAGCAGCTGCTGCGTGCGCGTCGCGGTGTCGGCCTGCTGCGCGAGCGCAGCGGTGATGCGCGCACGCGAGGCGTCGTCGTAGACCTCGGCGATGGTCTCGGCAGCTCGGTCGCAGGCGGCGAGCGCCGCGGGATCGGGCGGCGGCTCGCCCTTCGGCCACAGCACCCACGCGAGCCCCACCGGCACGACGAGCGCCGCAGCGACGTACGCGAAGCCGAGCTTGCGCGCAGGTGCAGCGATCGCACGCAGCTCGGCGAGCGCGTCGTCCATCGTCGCGAAGCGTTTGCTGGGCTCGGGATCGAGGCCCCGCGCGATCGCCCGCCGCAACCGTGTCGGCGTGACGCGCTCGAGCTGCGCCAGCTCGGGCCCGCTCGAGAGGTTCTGCAGCAGCGACGCGAGCGAGCTCGAGCGCGGGTACGGTCGACGTCCGACGATCGACTCGAACAACGAGATGAAGAACGCGAACTGATCCGCGCTCGGATCGCGCGTCGAATCGCTCCAACATTCCGGCGCGAGATAGGCGGGCGTGCCGAACAGCGTGAGGCCTTCGCGCTCACCCGACGGCGGCGCGTCGCGACCGATCGCGCGCGCGAGCCCGAAGTCGACCACCTTCACGCGTGGCGTGCCGTCTTCGGTGGTCGCGTTCGCGGCGACGAGCACGTTGTCGGGCTTGAAGTCGCCGTGCACGATGCCGACGCGGTGCGCGGCCGCGAGCGCTTCGCCGGCCTGCAGGTGCAACGCGATCACCGTGCGCCAGTCGAGCCGTCGCGCGGCGACGTAGGTACGCAGCGGCTCGCCGTCGACGAACGCCATCGCGATGAACACACCGGCTTCGCACACGCCGACGTCGAACACTTCGACGATCGCCGGGTGAGCGACGCGAGCGAGCGAGCGCGCCTCCTCGAGCAGGCGCGCGTCGTCGATGCCGGTGGCGGACGACGGCGGCTCGCCGCGCGTGTTGAACACGCGGCTGCGTGTGCCCTCGGGATCGGTGGGATCGCGGCGCGGCCCGCCGCCGCTGCGCGGTGCGATGAGCTTGATCGCGAGCTCGCGGTCGAGCGCCGGATCGTGCGACAGATGCACGACCCCCATCGCGCCCGCGCCGAGCACCCGCCCGAGCCGATAGCGACCCGCCTGCTCGGGAAACGCGGGCAGATCCTGTGCCGACGGCGGCTCCATCGCGATTCCCAGTATAGACTCGCGGGAGCGCGACCGTGCCGACCAGGTCACCCGACGATCTCGCGACACGTCCCAGCGTCGATCCGACGAGTGCTGGGTTGCACCTCGTGGTGCTCGGCGACGGCGTGTTCACGCAGATCGCAGTGCCGAGCTCCGGCACGCTGCGCATCGGTCGCGCCGAGGATTCCGACGTGCGCATCGACGGCGACTCGGTGTCGCGGCGTCATGCGGTGCTGCACGTCGGGCCGCCGCTGCAGCTCGAGGATCTCGGCAGCAGCAACGGCACGCGCGTCGCAGGGGTCAAGCTCGCGCCGCGCGTACCGACTCCGATCGCGCCTGGCGATGTCATCGCGATCGGACAAGTCACCGTGCTCGTGCAAGGCGCGAGCGCGACGGCGCAGCTCGGCACCGCGGTGCGCATCGGCGGCACCAACAACGTCGCGGACGTGGACGTGATGGAGCGGATCGCGAAGAGCGGGATCAACGTGCTCGTGCTGGGTGAGACCGGCGCGGGCAAGGAGGTCACCGCACGCAAGATCCACGCACAGTCCGATCGTCGCGATGGCCCGTTCGTCGCGCTCAACTGCGGCGCCGTGCCCGATCAACTGTTGGAGAGCGAGCTCTTCGGACACGAAGCCGGTGCATTCACGGGCGCACAGAAGGCGAAGCCGGGTCTGCTCGAGACGGCGGCCGGTGGCACGGTGTTCCTCGACGAGGTCGGCGATCTGCCCGCGGCCGCGCAGGTGAAGCTGTTGCGCGTGCTCGAGGATCGCCGGCTGATCCGGCTCGGCGCCGTGTCGCCGCGCGAGCTCGACGTGCGCTTCGTGTCGGCGACGCATCGCGATCTGCGAGCCGCGGTCGCGAGCGGATCGTTCCGCGAAGACCTCTACTATCGGCTCTCCGGCATCACGCTCGCGATTCCACCGTTGCGCGAGCGCCTCGCGGAGCTCGCGGGGCTGGTCGAGCAGTTCGTCGCCGAAGGCTCGGCCCGCGTCGGTCGCACGGCGCCTTCGGTCGCGCCCGCGACGATCGCTCGACTGCGCGCGCACGTGTGGCCGGGCAACATCCGCGAGCTGAAGAACGTCATCGAGCGTGCGCTCGTGCTCTGCGGCGGCGACGTGCTCGGGCCGGAGCACGTCGTGATCGAGTCGGTCACCACGCTGCCGCCGTCGGCGAGCGGCGACGACGAAACGGCGCGCATCTTGGCCGCGCTGCAAGCGTGCGCGGGCAACCAGACGCGCGCGGCCGAGCTCCTCGGCATCGCCCGCAAGACGCTGGGCCTGCGCATGGATGCGCTGGGCATCCCGCGGCCGAAGAAGCTGCGCGAGTGACCCTTTCGGGGTCGTCGGTGGCCGCGGTTGCCCCGATCGCGACGCAGGCGCTGCGAAAGTGCGCGGGCTCGGCGGGCGTTCGCGTGGCATCGCACTTGCGATGCAGGGACGCATGCGAACCACCCTCCGTCTCTCGTCGATCGTCGCGTTGTGCTGGCTCTCGGTCGCGGCCTGCCGCCCCGACAAGTCGCTCCCGCCCGGTGGATTGTCGACGTACTACAACGACACGATGCCGCCGCCGCAGGACGCATCGGACAACGAGTCGGCGACCGATGGAGACGAGCCCACGACCAGCGGCGAGGCGACGCCTCCCGCAGAAGTGAGCTACGTGCCCGGCCCCGGCGGCTTGCCGCTGCCGCAGGATGCGAGCGAAGAGCGCGGCATGGCGCCGCGCGGCCTGAAGATGACCGTGTTCAAGGTGCCGCGCAGCCGCGATCTCGTCAGCGAAGAGCTGCGCGCGAACCTGGCCACCGATGGTTGGACGATCGACAGCGAGGAGCTCTCGCCCAGTCACCGCGCGCTGCGCTGGAAGCTCGCGAAGGCCGGCAACGTGCTCGACGTGCGCATCACCGGAGACGGCAACGACGCGGCGATCATCGTCACGGAGCCGTGATCACTCGACGACGATCGTCTTCACCATCTGCGTGCCGCCGCGGACGAAGCGGACCTTGTAGACCTTCGTGCTGCCCAGGCCGAAGTAGACCTGGGCGGCTTCGATGTCGTTGGTGAGATCTTTGCCGTTGATGTGCGTGATCTTGTCGCCCGATTGGAAGCCGAGCTTCGCGACGTTGCTGCCGGCCTTCACGCTCTTGAGCTTGTAGCCGCTGAACACGTCGTTCTGGATCGCCGGCACGATGCTCGCCTGCGATTGGATCGCCGTCGGCGAGCTCGTCATCTTGTCGAAGTACGCCTTCGTGATCGTGCAGCGGCTGCCCTCGCAGCTCACCTGCGACGCGCCGCTCGGCTTGGGCGGCGTCGTGCTGCCACCACCACCACCACCACCACCCCCACCGCCGCCGCCGCTCGGCTTCGGCGTCGACGTGCCGCCTCCGCCGCCGGAGGGATGGATCGGCTTGCCGCCGTCGTCCGGCGCCGATCCACCGTCGAGCGCACCTTCACCGCGGCCATCGTCCTGCGGCGGCGCGATCCCTTCGTCGGAGCTCGGCTCGGGCTCGCCACCTTCGCCCGCCGCAATCGCCGTGCCCCCGCCCAAGCTCGCGAGCAGCTCCGTCCACGCGAGCGCATGCGTGAGCCGATAGCTCTGCGTGATCGTCACGTCGTCGCGCACGAGGGTGAGTCGCACGCTGTTCTCCGCGCCATCGAGCGCGAACGCGACCCGGCTCGCATCGGTGAGCTGCACGCCGTTGATCGCTTCGATCACGTCGCCGGTGCGCAGCCCGAGTCGATGCAGCAGCGTATCGCCCGCGACCACGCCGACCTTGAAGCCGACGCGCGGTGCCTCGTCGGGCGCGAAGCTCGGCCCCGTGCCGGACTTGATCTCTTCGTAGACGAGCGCAGCGACGAACGGATCGACGCGGTAGGTCGCATCGGATCCCTTCGGAGCCTCGATCGATCGCGCGAGCACGGCCGAGAGCGCGAGCTGCTCGGGCGTGTCCTTCGCGGGCGCGGGCGCAGGTGCAGCCGCCGTGTCCGGCACCTTCGCATCCGTCTTCGTGGACTTCTCCGCATCGTTGGGCGCGGGCTTGTCGTCGGGCCGCTTGCAACCTTCACCCGCGAGCGTCGTCGCGACGAGCAACGCGAGCGCGCCCGCTTCACCGCGCTTGCGCCGACCGGCGGTCTTCGCATTCGTGCGCGGCCCGCCCTTGCCTTGCCGTGGTGGCTCGACCACGCCGCGTTCCGGCTCGCGCGCGCGGCCCTGCTTCTCCGGGATCATGTTCGGCGCGTTCTCTTTGACGCGCTTGGTCGCGATGAACACCGCGAGCGCACCGAGCCCGGGAATCACGGACAACGGGATCGCGACCCACAGCGGCCACCAGATGTCGTTGTAGACGGCGTACGCGACACCGCCCCACAACGCGATGCCGACTGGGATCGGCCACAGCGGACGCTTGTCCATGCGCGAAACTATAGCCGATCAGGCCGCGACCACTGCACCGCGGCGCTCGTTGAGCGCGTCGGCGTCGTGATCGCGTCCGCTCGCACGGAAAACCGCAATCATGCCGTCGAACACCTCGGCGAGCTCGGGATGTGCCGGGCCGAACGCCGCCTCGCGCAGGCGCATCGCCTCGGAGAACGCGTGCTCGGCTGCACCATGTTGCGCGCGTGCGAGATGCAGCTCGCCGAGCGCGACCCAACCTTCGGCACAACGCGGATGATCGGCACCGAGCCCCGCACGCAGGATCGCGAGGCAACGTCGACCGCAGCGCTCGGCTTCCGCCCAGTCCGATCGCGCGGTGTGGATGCGCGACGCGATCGCTTCGATCGACGCGACGCGCGGATGCTCGGGCCCGAGGCACTGCTCGGCCAACGAGGCTGCGCGTTGGATCTCCTTCGCGGCCTCGCGCAGCCGCCCCTGGCGACGCCGTAGCTCGGCGAGCGACTCGTGCAGCGCACACGCGATGGTGCCGGTGCTCTCTTCGCCGCCCGACAACGCCGCGGCCGCGCTCGTGTACGCGGCATCGGCTTCCTCGTTGTGCCCGGCACAACGCGCGAGCCAGCCGAGATCGATCGCCAACGCGGCGCGCTGCGTGCTGCCCTCGCTGCCCTCGGCGAGCTGCCGGGCGTCGTCGTAGAGCTGCCGCGCTTCGTCGTAGTGACCGAGCGCGACCTCGATCGCACCGCGGCCGCGCAGGATCTCGACGTGCAAGCTGGTGCCGCGCGTACGCCCTTCCGTCGGTCGTCCCGCGAGATTCGCGACGAGGCGCGCACGCTCGAAGCACGCGCGTGCCTCGTCGTAACGCGCGCGCTCGAAGAGCGTCCAACCGAGCCCGAGCAAGCTGTAGGCGACCGCGCGATCGAGCCCCCCCGTGGTCGGTGCGACCGCAGGGCCGGGCACGCGATACGGCGAGTCGGCGTGGCTCGTGCCGCGCACCGGACGTTGCGCGACCTCGAGCGCCGCATCGCGGAACTGCTCGTGGATCGCGAGCGCCTCGCGGAACATGTACTCCGCGGTCGCGTACTGTCCCGCGTGGTGGTGGATCCACGCGACGTCGTCGACCACCGAACGCACCGTCGTGTCGTCCGCACCCGGTGCGGGCCCGACCAGCTCGAGCGCGCGCTCGCACAGATCGATCGCGCGCGCGTGATCGCCGGCGAGCGAGTGTTGGTGCGCGACGCGACGCAACAGCCACGCGAGCTGACCCCGCCACGATGCGGGCACGCGATCCTCGAGCCCGCGCAAGAGACGTTGCAGGTACTCGTCGGCGCGCACGCGATCGTGCAGCATCGAGTGCACGGTCGCGAGGCTGTAGCAGTTGAGCAGCACCTCGGGAGAGCCGGTGGGCAGATCGCGTTGCACGAGCGCGAGCGCCCGCTCGTACAGCGAGCGCGCTTCGCCGTAGCTGCCGCTGCGCAGCGCCTTGTCGGCCTGGGCACGCAACGCGAGCGCGGGTGCATGACGCCGCGCGAACGATCGCCACGCGACCGATGCCGTCGTGAACATCACCGTGAAGAGCAGCGCGAGCCCGATGACCGGCTTGCCCGCCTGCAACGCGATGAGCACGATGCCCGCCGCCGCGAGCGAGAACGGGATGCGGTAGAGCGCGGGCGGACGCGCCGCGTCGACGCGCACCAGCGACTGGGTGCCTTCGACGTTGCTGCCGGCCTGCGCCACGACAT
>DASZPU010000867.1:0-6880 GCA_035550195.1 Nannocystaceae bacterium | reverse complement strand
GACGCGGCCACTCGCACTGTCGCCGACGCGCATCGGCACGCGATCGGTGGTGTCGCGGATGAACCGCTCCACCTCGGGGTCGGGGTGGTGGGTCGCGACCGGCACGAGCGAGACGCCGTCCTCCGCGACCAGACGGATCGAGCAGCTGTCGCCGACGTGATCGGCACAGGTCTTCACCACGAGATCGAGCAACCGACTGATGTCGATGGCCGCGTCGGCGAACGCGTGGCCCGTCTCCGCGAGCACGCGCAAACGCTTCGCCCGGCGCTCTTCCGTCGGCACCGCGCCATGCTAACCGGACGCGGGCGGTTCGAGCACGCGATCGATGCGCGCACGCACGTGCGCGTCGTCGGCGCGCTCGCGCAGCGCGACGAGGGCGTCGCGCACAGCCGGGCCGTCCGCGAGCCGTCGCGCGAGCGCGCCGATCAGCGGACCCGCGAGCTCGGGGTGGTGCTGCGCGCTGCGGGCGGCCTCGGCGAGGCGCTGCGAGTCTGCTGCACCGTTGCGATGCCGCGCGAGGGCAGCGAGCGCGGTGGTGCCGACGCCCGCGTCGGGATCCGCGAGCTGCTCGAAGAGTGTCGCAGCGGCGCGCTCGTCGTCGAATCCGCGCAACGACGATGCGGCCTGAATCCGGACGGCGGCGTCACTCGCATCCACGTGTGCGAGCACGAGCTCGAGGGCATCGCCGCGCGCTTCGTTGCCGAGCCCCGCGAGCGCAGCCACGCGCAGCTCGTCGTCGTCGCCGGCGCCATCGAGCTCGTCGAGCAGGCGCTGGTGGGCGAGCTCGGCGAGCAGCGGATCGTCGTCGACGAGCGCAGCGGCGATGCTGCCGAGCGGATAGAGACTGCTCGCGCGCACGCGCGGGAGCTCGCGTGCGCGCGCGTCGTCGTGGGCCTCGAGCAACACGCCCGCGACCTCGGGCAGCGGTGCGCGCAGGAACGCGAGGCGCTGCAGCCACGCGGGGTAGCTGGGATCGCTGCGCAGCGACGCGTCGCCCAGCAGATCGATCAGCACGCGCTGCGCCTCGGGCGTGCCCGCCGACGCGAGCATGTCGACGACGAGCGAACGCGCGTGGCGATCGTCCGTGCCGGCGAACATCGGCGCGAGCGCGTCGGCTTGCTGGGGCCAGCCGCGCAAGAGCCCGGTGGCCTCGACCATGAATCCACGGTGCGGCAGCAGACCGTTGGCCACGCCGTCCACGACGAGCTCGACACCGTCGACATCGAGCGCGCCCGCGTAGCGCTTCGCGAGCTCGCGTTCGGCTTCGTCGGTGTCCGGCGGCGCGAGCGGGTCGCGCTCCACCAGCAGCTCGGGGGCCGGCAAGCCCCCGGCCTCGCCTTGCTCGATGCGCACGCGCTCGAGCGAGAAGCGCGTGCGCGAATCGAACAGCGGATCGTCGGATCCGCTCGCGATCACCAGCAACTCCGTCGAGTCGATGCGCAGCGGCAACGCGCGATCGTCGTGACGGATCGTGCTCTCGCCCTCGACCGCGGGCTCGACGAGGCCCGGCGCGAACGCATCGAGTCGCGCATAGCGATGCAGTGCGCGGTGCAGCGCATCGGCGTCGTTGCGATAGTCGACCTCGGCGAGCCCGTTGCCCGCGGGCACCACCGCTTGCCAGGCGTCCGTGCGCGCGGGCGCGACCCGCAGATCGATGTGCGCGAGCAGTCCCCCCATCACGTGGCGCAACACCGAGGAGCTGTCGCGATCGAAGAGGATGCGGCGGAGATCACCGTCGGCTCCGACGTCCACGAACACCTCGCGATCGAGCAGCGGCGCAGCATCGGCGAGGACGTTCGCGTCCATGAGGCGAATCTCGTGGCGATCGAGTCGGCGCAACGCGACCGCCAGCATCGCCGAGTCGGTGTCGGCTTCGACGACGCGGACGGTGAGCTCGCCGGCGAGCCCGATCGCGGCGCCCAGCGCTACGCTGGTGGGCATCACCGCGGTGTCGGTCGCGGTGGCGTCGACGCGCCAGTCGAAGCGGTACACCAGCACCTCGCCGGCAGAAAAGCGCTGCGGCGCGGCGACCATCGGCGCGTCGACGACGGCGGGAGCCGGAGGCTGCCCGCACGCGGCGAGCAGCACGACGAGCGCGACGACGCGTCTCACTTCATCCCCACGATCGGCAGCTCGGCGTCGAGCGGCGGCATGAGTGGGATCGTGGCCGGCCCGACGCCGTTCCACGCGAACAGCTCGAACTCCTCGGTGAACATGAGGAACTCGAGGTAGAGCGACACGCTGCCGGAGAGCGAACCCAGCGTCAGATCCATCGCGGCCTTGAACGCGAGCACGGCCTGGGTCTCGCCGGCGATCTTCTTCATATTTACCAACAGGCTCACGTCGACGGGGATGCCGAGCGTGAGCAGATTGAGCGTCGCGCGAACACCCGCGCTGAGCAGCCCGGAGATGCCGACTCCGACCTGCGCGCGTCCGTCGATGGAGAGCCAGGGCATGAAGAAGCCGATGCCGCCGAAGGTGATGTTGTCGGCGCTGCAGGTCTGCGACTTCAGCACGCCCTCGAGCCGCAGATTCGCGCCCATCGTGAGCTCGCCCCACGCCGACCCGGTGATCGGCACTGGGCCCACCATGACCGTCCACTGCGGCTTCGGGCTCGGCAGCGAGAACAACACCGTCGGCTTGATCGGGGGCTCGAACACCATCGCGAAGTACTCGTCGACGTCGTCGTAGACGTCCTTGCCGAGGATCGTGAGGTGCGAGACCACGTGCGTGGAGCGCTCGTTGTTCTTCGCCGGATTGGGGACGTTGACGTCGGCCTGCGCGAGCGCGTCGACGATCGAGATGTCGTTCTTCAACAGCCATACGTCGACGCCCGCGGCCGCGCGGAAGTTGCCGCGCAAATCGCAGACCGGATCGTTGGCCGCCGGTCCGGTCTTCTTGATCGGATCGACCGACCACCGCAGATCGTAGTCGTAGCCCCCGGCGAACCAGTCCTTGTCGCCCTCGAACTGCGCGTCGCCCAGCTGATCGCCGAACTTCTGCCCCGCGGTGCCACCCGACTCGCGGTAGGGCGCGAGCTTGATCATCGCGGCCAAGATCGTCTTCTTGATCTCGACGATGTAGGCCTCGACCGCGACGATGTCCTTTTTGTCGGTGATCGAATCGTTGGTCCACATCAGGCACTCGTTCTGTGCCTTCTGGGCCTCGCTCAGGAAGCGATCGCTGTTGGCGAAGCGCGCTTTGAAGATCTGCGGCGACCAATCGCAATCGCGGTTGTCGATATCGAGGCAGCTCTTCTGGCCGGCCGCCTTGCGGGCCCACTCCTCGCGCAGGAGCTTGCCCAGTCGGCAGCTGATCGGACCGACGCCGACCACCTCGTGGATCTCGACCTTGGCCTTGTCGAACGCGGCCTTCGTGCACTCGCTGACGGCGATCTTGCCCGCCTGTCGACCGATACCGGTCGGCGCGGGTTTCGGCGGCACGCGTGGGCCGCCACCGCGTGGCAGGGGCGCCGCGAGCACGGCGGTGGGCGCCATCGCGGGTGACAGCGCGCCTTGCATCGGCTGCGCGACCGGCACGGTCTCGATGCCTGCGCCCGGCATCGTCTTCAAGCGCACGGGCCCGATCTGCTTGAGCACGTTCGGCGCGACCGCCCGCGCTTTCACGTCGTAGCCCTTCATGATGTCGTAGCGCTCGAACGGATCGTTCGTCACCAAGTCGAAGGGCAGCTCGGGCGCGCGCTCCTTGACGTCCACGGTCGGGTCGCCGATCTCTTTTTGTACCGCGGCGTTGTGCAGCGCGACCAGCTTGCGCAGCTCGGCTCGACGACGCTCGTACTCGGCGAGTTCCTCGGTGCTGAGCGACTTCGTGTTCGCGCGCATCTTCTCGTGGAACGCCCACTCGTCGCTGAACGAGCGGTCGTTGCAGCGCCCCTTGCAACCGAGCGAGTAGTACTGCTTGCCCGCGGCCAACGCAGCCTCGAGCTGCGCGAGCTCGGGCGTCTGCGCGACCCCGGACGGCCCGCCCGCGTAGACGAGCCGCTTGCCGAACGCGAAGAAGTCGTTCTTCATGAACGCCCGCTTGTTGTCCAAGAACTGCACGTTGCCGATCTCGCCGCCGAGCTTGTCGTGGAGCTTGCGCCGCGCGATGCCGGGCGTGCCGGGCAGGAACGCGACGTCGACCTCGCAGCCCTGATCGCCGCGACAACCCGCAGTCGCGTCGACGAAGCGCGACCAATCGTAGAGCTTCTCGTACGCGTACTCGGCACACGACGTGACCTTGCCGTTCTTCTCCCACGCCGGATTGCGCATGTGCTCCGCGGCTTGCTCCGCGGTGATGCCGAGCTTCGGTACGAGCGACAGGCCGCTGCGTGACAGCGCGTTCACACCCTTCACGCTCACGCCGCGTCCACGCTTCGGGCCGGTGTACGGATAGTAGTTTCCGTCGTGCAGGTTCTTCGGGATGTCGTCGCCCTTGGGCGAGAGCACCTTCGTCTTCACCGCGTCGGGCCGTGCGCTGTAGGTCTTCAGCGCGGCGTCGATGAACGGCTCGCACGTCTTCGCGTGCTCGCGGCCGCAGTTGGTCGCGAGGTAGCCTTTCGTGAGGCACTTGTCGCGATCGGGCGTGGGACAGATCGCGCCCTTGGGGATCGGGGCGCCTACCGCTCGAGGTCCAGCGGAAGCGAGCAAGGCGATCGCGAACGACCCGAGGACGAGCTGCAGGATGCGCATGGTCGGCTCCGCGCCCCGCGACGACAGGGCGCTCGCGGTAGGGTCGGCCGCGGAGCGATGTGACGGGGTGCGCGCTACTTTTTTCGGACGCGCGAATTCGCGGGCCGGAGCAGCAACGGGAACCCCATCCACGCGCGTCGCCACCGAACGATCGATGCCTCGGCCGACCCGCCCGTTCGTCGTGCTCGTACTCGCGCTCGGCTGTGGCGGAGGCGAGGGATCGCGCGATGCGGGCGACGATGCGGCCACGCTCGCGACCACGCCGAGCACCGACGACAGCGGGCCGAGCAGCACGGGCGGCAGCACGGGCGCGGCGGACAGCGAAGCCTCTGGTGACGAGACCGGTGCACAAGGTGCATCGCTACGGCTCGAGCTCGCCGGACGATCGCTCGCAGCCCATCCATGGTTCCACGTCGAGCAAGCGTTCGACGACGACGACGCGATCGAGATCGCGATCGACGGCGCACGCGTGTCCGCGCTGGTCGGTCGGACCTGCGACGTCTGGGTGACCGCGCCGAAGAGCGCCGCCGAGTGGGCGATGGACGGCACGCTCGTCGACGCGCGCGCCGGCGGACCGCAGGAGCTCGCGATCACCGAGGCGATCGCCGACACGCGCATCGCGATCGCGGCCGCGGGCGAGCTGTCGAGCGACGCGGGCGACGGGCTCGGGGTCGGCTACGACGTCGTGCTCGACTGCGATCGCGACGGTCGCTTCGGCGACGGCGATGCGATCGACGGCGGCGACTTCCCGGGGCTCTTGCGCTTCCACGACGTCGCGGAGCCCGGCCCGCACGCGGTCGCGAGCTTCGATGCCTACGAGAGTCAGTTCCTCGATCAGCGCGTCTTCCATCCCGCCGACATCGCGGAGCTCGACGCGGTGCCGCTCGTCGTGTTCACGCACGGCTGGTCGTACACGCATCTCTACTACGACTACATCGGCCAGCATCTCGCGTCGTACGGCTACGTCGTGATGCTGCACGAGGCCGAGGTCGGCGAAGGCGGCCCCGAGGGCACGATCACCGCCGCTGCGACGACGCTCTCGAACACCGAAGATCTGCTCGCGAACCAAGCGACGATCGGTGGTGGCGTGCTCGACGGGCACATCGACGCGCGTCGCATCATGTTCATGGGCCACTCGACCGGCGGCGAGGCGGTCGTGCGCGCGCTGACCCAGCTGCGCGATGGCTCGTTCACGTCGAGCAACTTCGGGCTCGCCGACGTTCGCATCGTCAGCAGCCTCGCGCCGGTGTCATGGCACCCGCGCACGCTCGTCGATCCCGGCGACACGCCGTATCACATGTTCGTCGCGGGGGCCGACGACGACGTCTCCGGCGCGCCCGAGCCCTACTACACGCAGCCGCGATCGATCTTCGAGCGCGCGAACGGAGAACGACAGCTCACCTATATCCACGGGGCCGGTCACGGCGATCTGCTGGGTTGCTGCGGCGAGCTCTTCATCGATGCCTCGGCGCCCGATCTGATCGGACGCGAGGAGACCAATCGCATCGCCCGCGGCTACATGCTCGCGCTCGCCGAGCTGTACCTGCGCGACAACGCGGCCGCGCGCGAGCTCTTCGTGCGCCCGTACGCCGAGTTCCACGCGCCCAGCATCACGAGCAGCGCCGTCGTCACGAACGAGTACCGCAGCGCGCGTGCGGGCGCGGTGGTGCTGGACGACTTCCAGACCTCGCCCGAGCTCGAGCTGGCCAGCTCGGGCGCGGCCGTGAGCTCCGACGTCGCGAACGCCGTCGAGGTGCTGATGAAGGACAACGACGGCTCGTTCGAGTGGACCGGCACGCAGCCCAGCAACGGGATGACGCACGCGCGTCACGAGGGTGACGACCCGCATGCGCTGGTGTTCGACTGGAGCACCGACGCCGATCGCTACTGGGAGCTCGCGGTGCCGGAAGCGATGCGCGACTTCGGCGAGCTCGATGAGCTCTCGTTCCGCGTCGCACAGGGCACCCGTCACCCCGAGACGGTCGCGCTCGCAGGTCCGGTGTCGTTCACGGTGACGTTGCGCGACGAGGACGGCACCACGGGATCGGTGCCGCTGGCCGAGCTCGCGACCGTCGCCCCACCCTACGCACGCGATGGCTTCGGTGCAGGCGTGGGCTGGCAGAACGAGTTCGTCACGATCCGCGTGCGACTCGAAGAGCTCGCGACCGGCACCTCGCTCGATCTGTCGC
>DASZPU010000866.1:0-1975 GCA_035550195.1 Nannocystaceae bacterium | reverse complement strand
CGGAGTAGGGCAGGCCGCGCGCTTCGAGCAGATCCTTCGCCGCTTCGGTGAGCTCGCGATCCTTGCGCAGGTACTCGCGGAGGATCGCCTCGATGTCCCGCTTGAACTCGTCGCGGTTGTTGACCTCGATGTCCTTCGCGTCGATGAGCGTGCGCGTGAGGACTTCGGTGATGTGCGGGATCTTGGCGGCGAACAGGCGCATGGTCGGCCCGCCCGGAGGGCGGCTCGGGCAGAGGATAGCAGCGGATCGTGGCAAGATGGCGCCCACACGTGGCGACGCAGGGGCGTTTGTTGGTGGTGGCAGGGCTCGTGTGGCTGTCGGCGGGGCGTCTGCTCGTGCACCGTCGCGCCGCGCACGCCCGCTTCGGCGCGGGGATGCTCGAGCTGCCCGGCGGGAAGATCGAGCCGGGTGAAGCGCCCGAGCAGGCGCTCGCGCGCGAGCTCGTCGAGGAGTGGGGCGCGCAGGCGGCACGGCTCACGGTCGGCACGATCGCCCACGTGCTCCACCACGTGTATCCGCCGCCTGGGCCCGAGGTCGTGCTGCTCGTCTATCACGTCGACGCGCGCGCGTGGGGTGACGGGTGGAGCGCGCACGCGCACGCGAGCGCGGGCGAGGTGCTCGCCGCATTCGCGATCGACGAGCTGCCGATCGCGGAATTCCTTCCCGCCGATCGACCCTTCTGCGCCGCGCTCGCACGCGGCGAGCATCGCCCGCCCTGGTGACGCAGAACTGCGATCAACGCGATCGCGCGCGTCGCTGTGAACGTCGCGCCGGTTGACGTCCTCGCGTCGCCACGTGCAACGTGTCGATGCGAGCGTGGGCCGCATCGACGACATCTCGTTCCTCGACGGTGGCGGCGAGCTGGGTGCCCGCATGCGCGCGTTCGCATGGGACGAGACGCCGCTCGGTCCGCCCGCGAGCTGGCCACGCAGCCTGAAGACCGCGGTGCGGATCATGCTCACGTCGCAGCAGCCGTTCTGGATCGGCTGGGGCCCCGCGCTCACGTATCTGTACAACGATCCGTACAAGTCGATCATCGGCGGCAAGCATCCCCACGCGCTCGGACGCCCGTTCGAGGAGGTGTGGCGCGAGATCTGGGACGTCGTCGGTCCGCTCGCCGCGACCGTGATGCAGCGCGACGAGGGCACGTACTCGGAGGCGCAGCTGCTCGTCATGGAGCGCCACGGCTATCCCGAGGAGACCTACTACACGTTCTCGTACAGCCCGATCCCCGACGACGATGGTCGGCCCGGTGGGCTCATCTGCGCGAACACGGACGACACGCGTCGAGTGATCGGCGAGCGTCAGCTCGCGACGTTGCGCGAGCTCGCGGCGCGCACGGCCGATGCGCGCACGCTCGACGATGCGTGTGCGCGTGCGATCGCAGCGTTGTCGACGAACACGCGCGACTTCCCGTTCGTGCTCGCGTACGTGCTCGGCGACGGCGATGCGCGCCTGGTCGCCGCGTCACCCGGCAGCGAAGCGATCCACGATCCGCAGGCCTGGTCGCTGACCCGCGCACCCGAGTCGAGCATCGTCACGGTGCCCGCGCGCGCGCCGATTCCCACGGGCGCCTGGTCCACGCCGCCGCGCCAGGCCGCGCGCCTGTCGGTGGGCAACGTCGTGCTCATCGCGGGCATCAATCCCTTCCGTCAGCTCGACGACAGCTACCGCGGCTTCCTCGAGCTCATCACGCAGCAAGTCGCGGCCTCGATCGCGAACGCCGAGGCCTACGCCGAAGAACGCCGCCGCGCCGACGCGTTGGCGGAGCTCGACGCCGCGAAGACCGTCTTCTTCGGCAACGTCAGTCACGAGCTGCGCACACCGCTGACGCTCATTCTCTCGCCGCTGCAGGAAGCGCTGGCGGACCCCGACGCGATCCCCGAGTCCACCCGCGAGACGCTGCGGCTCGCGCATCGCAACAGCCTGCGGCTGCAGCGACTGGTCGACACGCTGCTCGACTTCTCGCGCATC
>DASZPU010000865.1:0-8186 GCA_035550195.1 Nannocystaceae bacterium | reverse complement strand
GGCCGGGTTGCACCTGCCCGAAGATCTCGATCTGCTCGTCGAACAACTCCACCGCGCCGACGAGCGGCTCGCGATGGTCGATCGTCTGCTCGCATCGACGGCCGCCGACGCGGAGCGGGCACCAGGCGTCGCGCAGGGCATCGCACAGCTTCGACACGCGCGTGCGGCCACCGCCGCGGAGATCGAAGCGGTGCTCGACGGCATCGTGCAGCTACGGCTGCAGATCGGCCTGCGATCGCTGGCCGGGAACAGTTTCCCGGTGCAGGAACGTCTGCGAGACTTGCGGAGCCGCCTCGCGGCGATCGACGAGCTCGCGGCCATGGGGCTATCTTGAGGCGACTTCGTCGTGAGCACTCCCGCGCGCATCCTCGTAGTCGACGACGACGATCACCTGCGTGAGGTCGTCCGCTACGCGCTCGCGCGCGAGGGCTACACGGTGATCGAAGCGCGCGACGGCGAGGCGGCGCGACGCATGCTCGACAGCAATCCCGACCTGCTCGTGCTCGACGTCGCGATGCCGCGGCTCGACGGCTTCTCGTTCTGTCGCGAGCTGCGGCAAGAGAGCGACGTGCCGGTGTTGTTCCTGTCGGCGCGCAACGACGAGATCGATCGCGTGCTCGGGCTCGACCTCGGCGGCGACGACTACCTCGGCAAGCCGTTCAGCACGCGCGAGCTGGTGTCGCGCGTGCGCGCGCTCCTGCGGCGACGCAAACCCGCCGAAGGTCCCGCGGTGCTCGTGTGGGGCAAGCTCGAGGTCGACGTCGGCGAGCACCGCGTGCGCGTCGACGGGCAGGACGTCGAGCTCACCGCCACCGAGCTGCGCCTGCTCGCGGCATTGTTGCGCCGACCCAATCGTGCGCTCGGTCGCGAAGAGCTCGCGCTCGCGGCGTATCCCGACGGGCGCTCGGTCAGCGATCGCACCATCGACTCGCACATCCGTCGCGTGCGCGCGAAGCTGCGACCGTTCGGCCTCGATCCGTTCGAGACGGTGCACGGCGTCGGCTTCCGGCTCGGAGCTGCACCGTGAAGCTCTCCTTGCGCGCGTGGTTGCTGCTCTCGTATCTGGTCGTGTTCAGCCTGCCCTGGATCGCGATCGTCGGATCCGGTGCGCTCGCCGGTGATCTGCGCGCGCAGACCCGCGAGCAGCTCACTGCGCAAGGCCAGCTGTGGGCGCTGCGGATCGAGCGTGCGATGGCCGATCGCTCGTTGGGGCTGCGCGCAGCGGTCGACGAGCTCGCCGGTGACCTCGCGCTCGCCCGCGATCGCACGCTGTGTGCGACGCAGATCGTCGACGCCGATGCGGTCGTGCTCGCGAGCAGCGGCGGCACCACGGATCAGAGCCTCGCGCAGGATCCCGAGGTCGAGCGCGCGCTCACCGGGCAGGTCGGCGCGTGGGAGCGCGAGCGCAACAAGGTGCGACCGAGCCGCGACAAGGATCTGTCGGGCCCGAGTCGCTTCGCGTCGGTGCGTTTGTTCGTCGCGGTGCCGATCGTGTACGAGCGGCAGGTCGTCGGTGCGATCGTCACGAGCCGCACGCCGCGTGAAGAGCTCCAGGCGTTCGTGCAGATGGGGCCGCCGCTGGCGTTGGCGCTCGCGCTCGCGGTCGCGCTCACGCTCGTGCTCGCGATCGCAGCCGGCTACTTCGGCAGTCGCTCGCTGCACTCGCTCGCCGGGGTCGCACGACGCGTCGCCGCCGGCGAGCGCGACAGCTCGGGGCTCGCACCGCTCGAGCGCTCGCACGTGCGCGAGGTCGCGGCGCTCGCCGATGCGGTCACCGCGATGCACCGTCAGCTGCAGGCGCGGCTCGACTACATCGACGAGTTCGCGGGCAACGTCGCGCACGAGTTCCGCACGCCGATCGCGACGCTGCGCGGCACGTTCGAGCTGATGCACGACGATCCCGAGATGGATCCCGAGCAGCGCGATCGCTTCGTCGCGAACGCGCAGGCGGAGCTGCAGCGGCTCGAAGCGCTGGTCGACGGATTGCTCGCGCTCGCACGCGCGGAGCGCAGCGTGCCCCACGAGCGCATCGACCTCGGCGCACTGGTGCGCGACGTCGCGGCGCGGCGCGGCCTCGCCGTGCAGGGGAGCGCGCGCGTCGTGATGGGTGCGGCCGGGCAGCTCGCGAGCGTGGTCGAGAACCTGCTCGAGAACGCGACGCAGCACGGTGGGCCGCACGTGTCGGTCGAGCTGTTCGACGACGGCTTCGCGGTGAAGGACGACGGCCCCGGCATCGCGCCCGCGGATCTCGAGCGGATGTTCGATCGTTTCTTCACCACCGATCGCAAGCGCGGCACCGGGCTCGGGCTCGCGCTCGTGCGCCTGCTCGTGCAAGCGCACGGCGGCACGGTGACCGCCGAGAGTCGCCCCGGCCACACCGAGCTGCGCGTGCGCCTACCCGCCGCGCCCTAACGCGCGACGATCGGTGCGCGCTTGGTGCGGCCCCACGCGACGAACGCAGCGGCTGCGCCGAGCACGACGTTGATGCCGATCGAGCCCAGCTCGCCGCGCACGAGATGAAAGAGTGCGGCGAGCACCATCACGACCAACAGTGCGAACGCGGCGAGCGGCGTGAGCCACGGCTTGATGCGCGTCGCGGCGGGCAGGATCACACCGATCGCGCCGGCGAGCTCGCTGATGCCGATGAACCGCACCGCGGCGGCGGGCCACTCGGCGGCGAGTGGTAGCTGGGAGGCGAGCTCGGCGATCGGCGTGAACGACTTCATCGATCCCGCCATGGCGAACATGGCGGCGAGCCCGACCTGCGCGACCCACAGCGCGATGTGCAGGGTCTTGGTCGGGGTCGTGGCGTGGGCAAGCGTTGCAGCGGTGCTCATGGTCGGGTGTCTCCGAGCGCGTCGTTCGGCGCCCGCGGGAACCCTGGTTACTTTTTGTGCGTAGGGGCATGCTGGGACGCGAAGAACGGGGCTTTCCCAGGCACACGCATGTCACCGAGGCACACCGAAGTTCCGCGCGGCGCCCACGATCACGAAGCATGTCCGGCCGTGCGCGAGGTCCTCGACCTGGTCGGCGACAAGTGGAGCGTGCTCGTGGTCGGCATGCTCGGTCCGGAGCCGCGCCGCTTCAGCGAGCTGCGCCGCATGATCGAAGGCATCTCGCAGCGCATGCTGACGCTGACGCTGCGCAACCTCGAGCGCGACGGGCTGGTCACGCGCACAGTGACCGCATCGATTCCGCCGCGCGTCGACTACGCGCTCACCGACCTGGGCCGCACGCTGCTCGAGCCGGTGAGCTCGCTGGCGAGCTGGGCGGAGCGGCACCGGTTCACGATGCATGCCGCGCGCGAGCGCTTCGACGACAAGGCCGCGCGCGCGAAGAAGAAGGCCAAGCGCTGACGATTCCCCCGCGTGGGCCCGCGTCGGTGTATTCCGGTGTCGTGGTCGACGAGGCCGAGGACGAGGACGACGACGAAGCGGGGGCCACCCTCGTGAACGGCGAGGCTGCGGAGGGCGATCCGTTCGACGATCCGTTCTTCGATGCGAAGGCGCCACCGGTCTTCGATGCGCCGAACGTCGTGCCGCCGATCTCGATCGAGCCCGACGACGTGGAGGACGATCCCTCCGTGCGCCGAACGACGCCGCAGCGCGATGTCACCGGCGAGATGCCGGGGATCGATCTCGGCGTCGACGATCTCGCGGCGGGTCTGCAGGTGGTCGCGCGTCGTCGCGACGTGCACGACGAAGAGATCGAGGAGCTCGACGAGCTCGACGATCTGGTCGAGGTCGCCGACGAGCAGGCCCATCCACGCACGCTGTGGCTCACGCTCGACGGGCGCGTGCACGCGGTGGAAAAGGAACGCTTCGTGATCGGGCGCGTGTCGGCGCAGTGCGATCTGGCGATCATCGACGCGAACATCTCGCGGCAGCACTGCGCGATCGAGCGGGTGCTCGGCGTGTACTACGTGCGCGATCTCGGCAGCACGAACGGCGTGCAGGTCGAGGGCAAGCGCGTCGACGATCATCCGATCCGCGAGGGCGACGTGCTGGTGCTCTCGGGCCATCGCTTGGAGTGCACGTTCGAAGCACCGGTCGTCGAAGCGCCGCCGGTGGTGGCGGCGGCCGTGCACTTGGGCGCGGGCACACCGAGCCCGCACGCGCTGACCGGCCGCCACGCACCGCTACCGGCGTTGTTGGTGGAGGAGGATCCGGAAGGCGATCTGGATCCCGACGGCGCGATCGAGCCCTTGGATCCCGGCACCGCAGTCGGCCCCGCGCCGACCGCCTACGAAGCCCGCGTCGAGCAGCGCCTCGTCGCGCTCGCCGAAGAAGTCGCCGTGCTGAAGAACGGCATGGAGCGCGTGCTCGCAAAGCTGGAAGCGCTGAAGAACATCGACGCGCTCGCCCAGCTCATCCAACGCCGCGTCGCGCAAGCCAAGCAACCGAAGTAGCTCGGCCGTTCGCTCCCGTGGGCGTGACGTCGAAGCCGAGTTCACTGGCCACGGATTGTCGAAATCGGAGAATCCGCGGACAGCGAAGTGCCTTCACCCCCCGCGGATTTGGCGAAACGGAGAATCTGCGCAGGGTGAAACGGGCACGCGACACCCCGGCGAAAATAGGCTGCAATGGTTGGCCTACCGGGGCCGACCTGAAGGGCGCGGAGTGGCGATCGACTCCGTGGGCGCCGTGATCGTCGTCGGGCGCCAGCAGACAGATGTCTTCAACGCGGACACCCTCGTTCGCAAGTACGACGCTGACGGCGGCGAGCTGTGGACCGACATCGTCCCCGCTCCGAACCCCGACGACGCTAACAATCAAGCCGCGAACGACGTAGCGGTGACGTCGACCGACGAAATCGTCGTCGTGGGGGCGTGGGACGAGGCCGGGATCGGGGGCACGACGATCGGCTGGATCCAGAAGTACGCGCCCTGAAGCGCGGCCGGTCCTACGGGGCCGGCCAAACGCAGCGAGACACGCCCATGCCAATGAGCTGACACTCCATCCCGTCCGGACAGGTCTCGCCCATGCTGCAGTTCAGCGCGCAGTGACCGAAGAACATCGAGCATTGCACGAGCGCATCGCCACTGGGCGCCTCGGGACAGTCGTCGTCCGAGTCGCAGGCAATCGCACACCACGACTGATTGGGCTCGTCGCTGAACGGATCGAGCTCGTTGCACTCTTCACCCTTGACCGGGCAGACCGGATCCACCGGGTCGGTGAAGTCACACTCGCCATAGGGGCCATCCTGCGTACCACCGGTGCTGCTGCTCTCGCTGCCGCTGCTGCCGCTTTCGCTGCCGCTCTCGCTGCCGCTTTCGCTGCCGCTCTCGCTGCCGTCGGTCGTGCCCGAGCTGTCGGCGGTCGTCATGTCGGTCGTCATCGACGTCGTCATGTCGGTGGTCATCGTCGTCATCGACGTCGTCATGTCGGTCGTCATCGAGGTCGTGATCGTGACGCCGGTGGTCATCGTCGCCGCGGAGTCACCGGTGCTGCCGGAGCTCGACTCGCTGCCGCCGTCGGCATTGCCGTCGTCCTTCGGACAGCCGAGGAGCAAGGTGACAGGGAGGATCCAAGACAGCTTCAGGGAATGGCTGGGCATATGACGACGGTCGCACGGCGATGCCGCCGCCTGCAACAAACGACGCCGCGATCGGGAGCACTGCAGCCACCTCGGCCGCACCCGCGACCACCTCACCATGCGCACCCGTGCAGCACATCGAGGCGTGATGCGTTCGATTCGTTACGCTCGCTGCTCGCTCAGAGGGGATCTACGCAGCCGTGCGAGCGGAAAGGCGCGTTGCCTCGAGATCACCGCGACGCACCGCGCCGCGACACGACGACACTCGAGCATCGTCGCGTGACCCGTCGTCGCGCGGGTGATCGGCGTGGCACGACGCCTGCTAGCCTCCCGCGCCCATGAGCACCGAGCTCGCGTTGCGTTGTCGATGTGGGAAGCTGCGCGGCGCCGTCGTCGAGGTCGCACGCGACACGTGCAGCCACGCGGTCTGCTACTGCCGCGACTGCCAGGCGTTCGCGCGCTGGCTCGGCATCGACGGCGTGATGAACGAGCGCGGCGGCACCGAGATCATCGCGGTCGCGCAAGGCCGCGTGCGCTGGCACGAAGGTGGCGATCGACTCCGCTGCATGCGGCTGTCCGCGAAGGGCACGCATCGCTGGTACTCGGAGTGCTGTCGCACGCCGGTGGGCAACACGATCTCCGCGAGGATCCCGTTCGTGGGCATCGCGCGCATGACCTTCGTCGACGCACCGGAGCAGCACGTCGGCCCCGCGATCGGCATGCAAGGCCGCTACGCGAAGGGCGGTGTGCCCGAGGGTGTGCACGCTCGCGCACCGCTCGGCCTCGTCGCCCACTCGGCGAAGCTCGTCTTCGGTTGGTGGGTGAGGGGCAAGGCACGCCCCTCGGACTACTTCGACGCGAAGACCGGCGCCGCGAAGCACGAGCCACTCGTGCTCGCAGCCGAAGAGCGCGCGCAGCTCGACCGCGACGACGCCGGGTAGGTCGCCCCGCTTTGCCGCTGCGGACGACAATCGCGCCCGACCTACCGCCGGAGGTCGGGGGGCCTTGCCGCGCAGAGCGGCAGATCGCCGCGACCTGCAGGCCGGCTCGCGCAACAGTGCGGCGATCAGCGCTGCTTCGCCGGGATGATGTCGTACGCGATGTTGATGCCCGCGAGGAACGTCAGCAGCGTGCGGCGATCGATCTCCGCGTCGGGCAGCTGACGCGCCGATTTCGGGCCCACCATCAGTCCGCCCCACAGCTCGCCGGTGACGCGGCGGTGCAGTGGCAGTCGCCCGCCGAAGCTGAAGAGGCCCGCGTGGTGACCCCAACGATCGCGCCCGACCTCGCCGTCGCCGAACGGCCGGCCGAAGTGATCGTCGCCGATCGTCGCGACCAACAGATACTCCGCGCGACCGAACACGTGCTTCGCGTACGCGCCAAAGCCGATGCCACCGCCGCCCAGGCCCTTGTAGACCGGATCGCGATTGCGCGGCGATGCGTTGCCGACGATGACGCCGCGCACGTGCACGAACAGCGGACGCCACACCTGTGCGCGCAGCTCGAGGTTCGCGCCGATGCCGAAGAACGTGCCGGTGGTCTCGCAGCGCGCGAGCTCGTCGCGACACTCTTCGTTGCCGAACGCGTGCGGACCGACGACGGGACCGCCGGCGATCACCAGCCGCGGATGTGCATAGCGCTTCGGCTGCGTCGCGGCGGCGCCGTCGGACGAGTGCTGCGCGGGTGCGGGCGCTTTCGCGGGCGTGGTGGTGGTGGTGGTCGTCGTCGTGACGGCCGTGGTCGTCGTCGCCGGCGTCGTGTCGACGGGCGCGGCGGCCGGCGTCGTGCTCGTCGGCTCGACGCGCGTCGTCGTCGGCTCGACGCTCGTCGTCGGCTGCTCCACCGCAGCCGGATCCGCCGGTGCCTCCGTCGCGCCCGCGAACGAACGCGGGTCTTCGGCGACCAGCGCGAGCGCGAGCAGACCCGAAGCGATCATCGGCCTCGTCATCCTGACATCGGCCGGCGCCGCGAAAAAGGCCCCTGGGATGGTTCACGCCCATCGCCTGGCGAGCGGCCGCGAAAGCGGGCAGCTTCGCTGTTCGTGACCCCCGACGATTTCGTCGCCGCGCTCGGCCGGCACAAGACCACCGCGATCATCCGGTGCAACGACGCCGCCCTCGCCGCCGGCGCCATGACGGCCGCCGTGCACGGCGGCGTGCGCATCGTCGAGTTCACGCTCACCACACCGGGCGCCTACGAGCTCATCACCGAGTTCGCGCGCAGAGACGTCGCGGAGATCGACGGGATCTCGCGGCTGGTCGTCGGCGCGGGCACGGTGCTCGATCGCGACCAGCTCGATCGCGCGGTCGCTGCCGGTGCACGCTTCATCGTCTCGCCGGTGCTCGACACCGAGATCATCCGCGCCGCGAACGAAGCCGGCGTCGCGGTATTGCCCGGCGTGCACACGCCGACCGAGATGCTCACGGCCCACCGCGCCGGCGCACCGCTCGTGAAGCTCTTCCCCACACCCGCGGGCGGACCACTGTGGCTGAAGGCCGTGCTCGCACCGCTCCCGATGCTGCGCGTCGTGCCGACGCACGCGGTCGATCTCGACAGCGCACGCGCATGGCTCGACGCCGGCGCGCACGCGGTCGGCCTCGTCGCCGACATCTTCCGTCCGCAGTGGCTCGCGGCCGGCGACTTCGCAGCGA
>DASZPU010000864.1:0-7914 GCA_035550195.1 Nannocystaceae bacterium | reverse complement strand
CTGGTGTCGCTGCCGCTGGTGTCGCTGGTGGTGCCGACACCTTCACCTTCGATGAGCCCATACGAGTACGACAGCGCAGGATCCGGCGCCGTGACCGACTTCTCCTCGACATCGAGCGTCTGCATGTCGAGCGCCACGTAGCGGTTGTCGTTGGGCACGCCGACCGCGAGCGCGTTCATGTCGTAGGTGCCGATGTTCGTGGTGCCCCAGAAGTAGGTGATGCTGGCCGGCAGCGAGAGCGGCATCGCGGGCGCGATCTCGTAGGCTTGGCCGATGCTCGGCGGATGGCTGTTCATCAACGTGATGCTGATCTCCACCGCGGCATCGAGCGCGCCCGGAGGAATCACGATGCGCAGGTTGTGATCGAGCGAGCTGATCTCACCGCCGTCGGGGCCGATCACCATCGTGGACGGTTGCGGTCCGAGCTCGTTGGAGTCGTCGGAACCCGTGCATCCCCACACGGGGACCACGGCGAGAACCATCATGCATGCCAGTCGTTGCCCGCGCACGTGCGTACCGTACCACGCGCGCTACGTTCGCTGCTCCCGCCGCGGAGAAACGGAAGTCAGCTCGGGTCCGGCGCAGGCGTGGTGGGCCCGTTCTCCGGCAGCTTGGGCTCTGCGATGTACTCGCGCGGGAGCTCCCCCGTGAGCGCGCCGAGGAACGCGACGAGCAGCCGAGTTTCCTCGGCGCTGAGCTTGCCGCGCGAGGTCTGGTGCTCGGACATCAGCTCGACCATCTTCTCCAGCGTGCCGATCGAGCCGTCGTGCAGCCACGGTCCGGTCTCGGCGACGTTGCGCAGCGTGGGCACCTTGAAGAAGTAGCGATCGGCGGCCGCGCCGGTGTGCTTCTCGCGACCGGTGTCGACGAGGTTCGGCCACGGCTTCACGCTGCCGAGCTTCTGGAATTGCGTGCCGCCGATCGCCGGGCCGGTGTGGCACTGCGTGCAACCGACGTCGAGGAAGAGCTTGAGCCCGCGCATTTGATCTTCGTCGAGCGCGGAGGTGTCGCCCTTCATGAACTTGTCGAACGCCGCGGGCGTGACGAGCTTGCGCTCGAACGCACCGATGGCCTTGCCGATGTTCTCGTAGGTGAGCGGATCGGATGCGTCGGGGAACGCGGCCTGGAAGAGCGGCGCATACCCGGGGATCGACTTGATCACCGCGACGACGCCCTCGGGGTTGGCCATCGCCATCTCGACCGGATTCACGATCGGCATGCCGGCCTGTTGCTCGACGTCGGCGGCGCGGCCGTCCCAGAACTGCGCGAGCGCGAACGCGGCGTTGTAGACGGTCGGCGTGTTGCGCTCGCCGAATTGCTTGCGATGACCTTCCGACGTCTTCGAGCGCGCGCCGGATTGTTCACGCGTGTCGATGCCGTAGTGCGTCAGCACGTGGCAGGTGTTGCACGACAATCCTTGGCCCTTCGACAGACGCGGATCGAAATACAACATGCGACCGAGCTCGATCTTCGCGTCGGTCAGCGGGTTCGCGGGATTGTCGGCCTGCGGCGGCAACGCTTGGATCAGCGGGCGCGCACGATCGATGAGCGCGGCCGGCGAGATGGTTTCCTTCGGCTTGCTCGGCGCGCCGCCGTTCTCGAAGTCGGACGACGCCGGCGTCGCATCGCGTTGCGCGTGCGGCTTGCCTTTGTGCACCGGGAGCTCGCCGCCGCCCTTGTCGCAGGCGAGCACGAGCGCCGCGGCCATCAGCGCGGCGGAAGCGGTGCGGAAGCTGCGCGGCGGTCGTCGGGTGCGAAGCGGAATGTGCATGGGTCGGCATCACCCTCTACCACCGCGGGCGCGCGCTGCAAACGCGTGATTTGCCGCGCTGCCTTGAAGCGCCGCGGTGCGGCTGTCAGGCTTTCTCGCGATGTCCCGCGTTCCGATGATCGTCGTCTTCGCGACCTTGCTCGCCGCGTGCGGTAGCTCCGACGGCTCGCCGACCGAGCGATTGTGGATCTCGGGGGTGCCGAGCAAGGGCACCGAGGCGATGAGTGCATTCGTCACCACGCGCACCGGCGACGGCAAATACATCGGCGCGTTCTTCCAGGGCTCGGCATATCGCGGCACACACGACGTGTTCGAGTGGCGCACCGACGGCAAGGACGCCGCACGCCTGAAGTTCCTGCAAGACGGCCACTCGATGCGCGTGCGCTTCGAGACCTGTCCCAAGAAGACCGGCTTCGACTTCTGCTTGCTCGTGCGCGGTGACGATGGTCGCGAGCAACGCTATTACTCGCGCAAGCGCTGGAACGTGCGCCGCCCCGGCAAGAAGCAGGATGTGCTCGACGCCGTGAGCGTGCCGTCCGTGCTCGCCGAGGTCGCCGAGGACGACGAAGAGCTGCAGGCCGTGCTCGAGCTGCCCGCTGCGGACGCCGAGTGAGCGACGGCGCGCCCGTCGACGAGCTGCTCGCCCGCCTGGTCGCGCAGTTCGCTTCGCCCTACGATTTCCTGCGCGAGCTCGTGCAGAACGCGATGGATGCGGGCACCGATCGCGTCGACATCACGTTGCGCGCGCATCCGGTCGGCGGCGAAGACGTCGTGCTCGAGCTCGAGGTCGTCGACAGCGGCAGCGGCATGGACGAGGCGATCCTCGACGGCGCGCTCACGCGGTTGTTCTCGTCGAGCAAGACCGGCGATCGCACGATGGCCGGCGGCTTCGGCATCGGCTTCGTCAGCGTGTTCGCGTGGGAGCCCGACATCGTGCTCTTGCAGACCGGGCGCGGCAACGAGTCGTGGGAGCTGATGTTCGGCGCGGATCGTCGCTTCGAGAAGCACCGCGCCGACGAGCCGTTCGAAGGCACCACGGTGCGGCTGTTCAAGCGCGCGAACGCAGCGGAGCGCGCCGGCGTCGCCGAAGCGGTGCGCGACAGCTTGTGGCGATGGTGTCGCTTCTGTCCGGTCGAGGTGCGCTTCGAGGACGAAGGCGCGGGCGGTTCGGAGGTGGTGCACGACACGCCGTTGCCCGGCGACGAGGTGCTGCTCGTGGTGCACGAGCAAGGTGCCACGCGATTGCGCGTCGCCTTCGCAGTGCCGCCGCATGCGGTGCTCTTGCGCAACGGCCTCGTGCTCGCGGAAGGCTCGCCGGCCGAGCTGTTGCCGGCCGCAGGGCAGGCGATCGCGGCGTCGTTCGATCACCTGCGCGTCTGGGCCGACTCGCCGTCTCTGCGCACCGACATCGGTCGTGATCACGTCGTCGACGACAGTGGACGCGCGGCGATCGAGCGCACGATCGTGCAGCTCGTGGTGAAGCTGCGCGACGAGCTGGTGATGCGTCTGGCCGCGCTCGCCGACAGCTCCGCGCCGTGGAGCGCCGAGCTGCACCGCCAGTACGCGTATCTGCATGCCCACGTGCGCTGCGAGGTCGATGCATTCGGCAAGGTGCTCGCGAAGGCGCCGCTCGTGCGGCGCTGCCACGGCAAGGCCTGCTCGTTCGATGCGCTCGCGCGTGCAGCGATGCACGGGGTCGTCGCGTGGGTCGAGCCCGATCGCAGCGATGCCGCGGAGCTCGCGGCGATCGCCGAGCACTCCGGCGTGCCGGCCGTGTACGCGACCGCCGAAGATGCCGACGGCTGGCTCGGCGAGTGGCTCGCCGCCTACGATCGTCATCCGTCGCCGATCGCGAAGCTCGTGCGCCGCGTCGAGCCGGCCGAGCCGCACGCGGAGAGCATGATGGGCCTGCTCACGCACGCGCTCGGGCGATTGCGACGCGCATCGGCGGTGAAGCTCGGGCGCTTCGAAGGCGAGCCCGACGAGCTGTGGGGCCGCGAGCTCTCGGGCGCGCCGCCGATCGTGCTCACCGCGGCGAGCGTCGACGGGCCGGGCGCGATCTGTCCGCTGTGGCTCGACGAGCGCCACGTGCTCGTGCGTGCCGCGCTCGTACACCATCCCGTGCAGCCGCTCGTCGCGGTCGCGACGCTGCTCTTCGCCGTCATGGCGACGTGGCCGCAGCCGCGCCCCGAGCTCGCCGACGTGATCGACGTGATCGACGAGCTGCGCAAGGAGGCGCCGGCGTGAGCGAGGTCGACGTCGTCGCTGCGGTCGTCGCGACGCGCAGGCTCGCGCGCGGCGGCGGGCCGCGGCACAGCTTCACGGTCGAGCGCAGCGAAGCGCGTCTGAAGCTGCGCGATCGTCCGGGGCAACGACCGTGGGAGTGGACGCTCGTGCTCGTGCGTGGCCTGCTCGCGCTCGTCGACGTGGTCGACATCGAGGGCACGAGCAGCTCGTCCGACGGCGTCGAGACGCTCGAGCTCACGATGCGCGTCGACGAGACCGCGCTCGCCGGCTTCGATCCGGGCATCGTGTTCGACGCGGCGCTCGAGCCCGATCCTGGTCCGAGCGACGGCTCGCTCACGCATCGCCAGCTGCGGCTGCGTCGGCTGCTCGCGCGTGCGATCAACGAGTGTCTCGCACGCGGGCCGCGCTCGGTCGAGCTCGTCACGCCCGTGGGCACGCGAACGATCGCGCGCCACGATCGACCCGGTGCCGATCCGTACACCGAGTCGAGCACGCCGGGCACGTCGGCCGCGAACACGTTGCGGCTGCGCGTCGCCTTCGAGCGCGGCTTCTCGCGCTGGCTCGACGGGCTGCTCTCCGGCGGCGAGGGGATGTTCGGGGGTATCGCCGCCGAGTGGAACAGCCGCGTCGCGAGCATGGAACGCCGTCGCGGCGGTGCGATCGTGCATGCGACACCGCAAGGCCCGTTCGTCGCGCTCGGCCGACACGCGCGGCTGTGGCCCGCAGCGGCGCGCGGCTCGGTGCAGCTCTTGCGCGATGGTGTCGCCGTGCTCGCGCTCGACGACGTGCTGGGCACCGCCGGCATCTCGGTGCTCGATCTCGCGGGCGCGATCGAGTGTCCGCGACTGCGACTCACCGTCGACGAGACCAACGTCGTGCGCGACGAAGCGCTGGACCTGTTGATCGCGTGGCTGCGCGATGCGATCGCGCGCGGTGAAGGCAAGCCGCTGCAGACGGTGAAGTGGCCCGAGACGATCGCGATGGTGAGCTCCGCGGTGGGCGCGGAGATCGCAGTGGAGGCGCTCGGCGAAGGCGCGCGCGAGATCCCCTGGGTGCGCCCCGAGCAACGCGATGCGCTCCCGCTGGCCGCGCGCGCGCACGTGCTCGTGCTCTCGCCCAGCGAGCTCGAAGTGCTGCAGCGCCAGCGTCCCGAGCTCGGGCTCGTGCCGGCGCAGGCGATCGTCGGCGTGGGGCAGGGTGATCCCGCGAATCTCACCGCGCTCGCCCAGGGCTGCCTCGCACCGCTGCCGCTCACCGTGCCGCACTACACCGACGGTGGCGAGGCGCTCGCGATCGAGGTGCTCGCGTTCGTGCACAAGCATCCGGTCGCTGCGCGCGGGGCCGTGATGCTGATCGCGCGCGAACGCATGGTCGCACGCACGGAGCTCGATGCGGCGCTGCCGGGCGTCACGCTGGTCGCGAAGCTGCCGGTCTCGACCGAGGCCGCGGCGATCGTGGCCGCATCCGATCGTCAGCAGGCGCTCGCGCGCTGGATCGCCGCGCAAGGTGTGACGCAGCGTGACGCATTGCTCGCGCATGCCGTCGCGTCGCTCGTGGATGCCGGTGCGGGCGAGCGCATGCCGCTCCTGCGTGGTGCGATCGATCGGCTCGACGCGCGCGCATTGCAGCTGCGCTACCACGCCGAGCAAGACGGCAGCGCGCGACTCGTCTGGCGCGAGCACCCGCTGCTCGGGCTGGTGGTCGCGACCACGCGCGACAACGCGGCGCGCACGCTCGGCGCCGCACTGGTACGCGCGCGCGATGTCGGCGGCATCGTGATCGGCGAGCACGCGCGTCGTTGGTACGTGCTCGAGACCAGCGATGCCGATCACGAGACGTGGCTGCCCAGCGCGCGCGGCCACGAGCTGCTCGTGCGCATCCTCGGCACCGGCGCGTTGTGGGAGCTGCCCACGGTGCCGCAGATCCGTGCCCACGTCGCGCCTGCGGAGCGTCAACGCGCGCTCATGCTCGATCGCGGAGAGGTCGCTCGTCAGCTCGCGCGCACGAGCACCGACCCCGACGCGCGCGATGCCCTGCTCGCACACCTGCTGGTAGCGCGCGCCGTGGGTGGCGACGAGCTCGGGCTGCGCGACGTACCGCTGTGCTCGACCTTCGATCCCGATGCCGTGCAGCCTTCGCGCATCGTGTCGCTCGCGCTCGTGCTCGCCGACGATCGCATGCACGCGGTCGTGCCCACCGGCACCGCGACGCGCGAGCTCGCGGGTCCCGTCGTCGAGGCGCCGCCCGGCATCGCGGCGCTGCTGCACGAAGTCGTGCAGCTGCCGCTGGCTGCGATCCAAGCTCCGCGTCGTCGCGCGGTCGCGACCGCGACGCGCAGCGCGGCTGCGCGCGTGTCGGTCGAGCCGGTGCTGCGCCACCCGATCACCGATGCGCTCGCCGCCGGCGCGCTGCACCTGTTGCCCGACGGCGATCGCAACGGCGTCGATCTGTGGGCACGCGGCCTGCGGATCGGCGAGCTCGAGCTGCCGTCACCGCTCGCGCAGCTCGGCGGTCGACTGTGGCTGTCCGATGCCGGCGTGCGTGCCGGTCGACCCGCGATCGAAGTGATGCTGCTGAAGCATGCGCGCGCGCTCGTGCTCGCGGCGCGTCGGCAAGCCGCGCTCGCGCCACCGGGTGGACAACGTCGGCGCGCGCTCGAGCGCTTCGTCGGTCACTGCGAAGCGGTCGCGAGCGCAGGCGACGATCGGCTCGGCCTGCGTGCACTCTTCGCGAGCGCACCGCGTTCGTCGGTGCTCTCCGCGAACGCCGCGACCGCGGCGCGATTGCCTTCGCTGCGGCGCGCGTGGCTCGGTGCGCTGGTGAAGCACGCGGTCGGTCACGCGGCGAAGACCTCGACGGGTTGGCTCACCTGGAAGCTCGCGCGCATCGCCGAGCCTGCGTCACCGGTGTGGCAGATCGAGCTCGGCGGTCGTCACCGCTGGATCGCTCGTGCGGAGCGCGACGATGCCAGCGTGCTCGACGTGCAGCTCGCGGCGCTCGCGGTCGCAGCGGAAGTGCTGGCATCGGCGCAGGCGCCCCGCGCGGCGATCGCTGCCGCGATGTTGCGCGTGCTCGCCACTGCGCACGTGGGACCACGCACGTGAGTGCGCTCGGGATTCGCTATGCTCGCGGCGTGCTGCGTCGCGATTGGCTCGCCGAGCAACCGTTCACGCTCGCGCTGTCGGCGGGCTTCTTCGGCTTCTTCTCGCACACCGGCTTGCTCGCCGCGCTCGAGCGCGAAGGCCTCGTGCCGACGCGCATCGTCGGCGTCTCCGCGGGCGCGCTCGCCGGGGGATTGTGGGCCGGTGGCGTCGATGCCGAGACGCTCGCGCGCGAGCTGCTCGCGCTGAAGCGCAGCGACTTCTGGGATCCGGGCTTGCCGCTCGGCGGCCTCTTGCGCGGGCGCAAGTTCGCCGGGGAGCTCGCGCGCGTGCTCGGTACCCGCGGCGTCGCGAACATCGAAGAGTGTCGCGTGCCGTTCGCTGCGATCGTGCACGACGTGTTGCGTCGTCGTCCGCTCGCCGTCGAGCAAGGCGGGCTCGTGCCCGCGATCCAAGCCTCGTGCACCGTGCCGCTCATGTTCCGTCCGCTGTGGCAGGACGGGCGCTTGTTGGTCGACGGCGGCGTCTCCGATCGCATCGGTCGCTGCGCGCTGCGATCCGACGAGCGCGTGCTGCTGCACTACATCCCGTCACGCCGACGGTGGCGCCGCGAAGCCGCGCCCACTTCGATCACCGGCGTCGCGTCGCACGTGATGGTCACGCCCGACGTGCCCGCGCTCGGCCCCTTCGCGCTCGAGCGCGGCGGCGAGGCCTACGAGGTGACGCGCAGCTACGCGACGCAGTGGCTCGCGCAGCCGGCGTGATCGCTACCCCACCGGCACGGTGCTCGGGTGA
>DASZPU010000863.1:0-5992 GCA_035550195.1 Nannocystaceae bacterium | reverse complement strand
CGTGCGTCGTGGGTGATCGCGGCGTGTCTGCCGTTCGCGCTCGTGAGCGACGCGATCGCAGCACCTGCAGTGCAGCGACCGAAGAAGTCGAGCAAGCCGCTGTCGGAGACCACGGAGCTGGTCGAGCCCGCGCCCACCGAGCCCGCGGCGCCCACCGAGGCCGCGCCCACCGACACCGCAGCAGCCGGCGATCCCCTCGGCGAGTCGCCGCCGGCGGAGACCACCGAAGCACCGCCCGAGCCTCCGCCCGCACCGACGGTGAAGCGCGACGATCAAGCGATCGTCGACGCGGCGTGGGAAGGCGTCGACGGATTCGACGTCGAGCTGGTGCTCAAGGGCGGCAGCAAGATGCGCGGGCGCGTCGGCGCGGTGCAGAGCGATACCTTCACGCTGATCCAAGCCGAGACCGGCTCCGTGCTCGTGCTGCCCAAGAGCGGCGTCGTCTCGTTGCGCGCGCGCATGCCCAAGGCCGTGCCGACCAAGACCGGCACCGGGCTCATCGCGGGCGGCGTCGTGCTCACCACGATCGGTGCGCCGCTCTTCATCACCGGCGTGGTGTTCCTCGGCGTGTGTCCGTCGTGCACGTACGTGCATCTGCCGATGTTGCTCATCGGTGGTGCTTCGCTCGGCGGCGGCATCCCGATGATCACCGCGGGCGCACGTCGCCGTCGTCGCTTCCTCGACGCGATGGCGGATCGCGGGTTCACGGCGGCCGTCATGCCGTCGCGGCACGGCTGGACCGGCGGCCTGCGCTTCAGGTTCTGATCACTGCACGGGGCGCGCGAAGAAGACCGCCGCGCACATCTCGTCGCCGCTGCCTTCGCCCCACGTGGTGGTGGTGTCGCGACCGAGCGAGTCGTACGTGCAACGCAGGTGCACCTCGTCGCCGGGATGCACGCGGATCGGATTCACGTAGCTGTAGAGCTCCTGCCAGTGGAAGTCGTAGCGCGGCACGTCCACCGCACACGTGCTGCCGTTGATCTCCACCTGCAGCGTGCGCCCGATTTGGTGCATGTGCGGGAAGACGGCCACGAGATCCGCATCGGCGGAGCCTTCGAGCGTCGTGAAGCTCTCTTCGACGTGGTCGGTGACGTCGGGTGGAATCGCGAGATCGGAGTCGACCACGATCACCGTCTGCAGCGGCGTGACGCCGTCGTCGAGCTGCAGATCGATGCTGGTGTCGTCCGGCCGCGCGCCGCCGGCGATGTTGTAGTGCATCTGCACGACCATCGGACGGCCGGGCGAGAGCTGCATGCCGGTGCCGGCGGGATAGCGCACGACCGGCACGCCCGGCGTCCACGCGCCGAGGATGCGGCTCTCGCCCACGCCCGCACCACCGAAGCACTGGTAGCCCGGCGCAGCATCGCTGGCATCGTTCGCGAGCGCCTGCGCGACCGCGTCGTCGCTGTCGAGCGAGAAGAGCACGATGTGATGGGCTTGCTCGATCACACCGGGATGCACTTCGAACGCGGTGATCGTTCCACCCGCCGGCAGACCGGGATCGACGACGAAGCAGCGATAGTCGTCGTTGGGATGCTCGGGTGGATCGGGCACCGGTGTGTAGGTCGGCACCTGCACCGTCGCGGACACGTCTTCGAGCACCGGAGGACTCGGGGGCGACGGCACCTGCGTGAGATCGCCGGGCGGTGATCCGGCATCGACCCACGCGGAGAGCGTGGCGAGCTCGTCGTCGGTGAGCCAGCGCGTGTCGACCAGCTCCTGACACGCACCCGTGCCGTCGGGCGGCCACGGCGGCATCTGTCGCGCGTTGGTGACGGCGACGATGCCCGGACCGAGCGCGCGCGCATCCTCGTAGTCGACGAACGCGATCGGACCGAAGCCACCTTCGACGTGGCAGCTCCAACAATGCGTCGCGAGGATCGGCGCGACGTCTTCTGCGAACGTGGGGCCCGTCGGTGCTCCGGTCTCGTCGGCGGAGCTCGTGCCGGGCGAGCTCGCTTCGCCGGGCGCACTCGTCATCACCGTCGTCGCGTTGCCGCTCGAGTCCGACGGCGCGCTCGTGCCGGTCTCACCCGCGTCTTCACTGCCCGACGATCCGTCGGCGCCACAACCCGAAGCCAGCGCGATGACGATCCACTGCACTCGCCGCATGCGAAGAGCGTCGCAGGCCGCGTGCGCCGGCGCCAGTGCCGAGGCGCACACGTCGCAGAGCGCCCGTCCAGTCGGGCTACGCGCGCGCGTCAGGTGTCGAGCTCGGCGGTCCAGACGAGGTGCGAGACGCATTCTTCGTCGAGCACGCTGCTCACGTCGTCGACGAGGTACGGAAGCGCGGCGTTGAAGGGCAGCTCGATGCGCTTCGGGGCTTCGTCCATCGTGATCTGGCTGTCACCGCTCGCTCCGGTGAACTCGAGCTCGTAGACACCGGCGCCGTCACACGTCGACGACTCGCACGCGTCCTTGCGATTGAGCGCGACGTCGAGCCCACCGAACACGCTCGGCGGCACGAAGGGTGTGCGGCTGATGATCCAGTCCGGTGCGCTGCTGCTGAACACCGCCACGCCGGCCCACTCGCACCCTGCGTCGCTGGCGACCTGCCACGCCATCACGTAGCCGCACTGCGGCAGCGGCGGGATCTCGATGCCGTCGATGGCGATCGTCGCAGCGGGCCCGATCTCGTTGGGGCACATGCACGTGCAATCCGCGACGTCGATCGTGCCGGAGCCGACGGTGAGCGGTCCTTGCAGCGACATGTACACCGAGCCGCAGGTGGGGTCCGCGGCGGGTGGCGGCGTCACGTCGATCGCGACGTCGACGACTTCGGGCAGCGCGCACGAGTGACCGCTCTCCGAGCTGGCGCCGCTGGTGAAGAGCCCGGTCTCGCTACCGACTTCACTGCCCTTCGACGAGCCCGCGCTCGATCCGACGCTCGTGCCCGATGCACTGCCGCTGTCGTCGGTGGTCCTGCCCGAGCCGTCGCCTTCGCTGCTGCCCTGCTGGCCCGACGCCTGCGCGCCCTCGCCGAACAGAGGATTGAGCGCCGTGCACCCCGACAGCAAGCTCGACGCGATCCACCACCTTCGCATGCGCCTTCGAAGCGTAGCGCGAATCGCTGCGCGTCCAACCGATCACTGGGCGGCGGGCTCGTAGGGGCGCTTCGTGCAGCTCGCGTCGATGCCCCCCTTGTCGTCGAGCGTGACGCACTCGCCGTCTCTGCACGCTTGCTTCCCGTACTTCCAGCCGCAACCGTCGTCGCACGAGTCGGCGTCCGGGTGCGCCGCGATCCATGCGGCGCTCACGGCTCCGAGCGCGCACGTCTGCGTGCACTCGCCGTCGGTCTTGCACGCCCACTGCTGCGTCGCATCGCCGACCGGCGCGGGCTTCGTCGGCGTGGGCGTCGGCGCGGGCGTCGGTGTGCTGGGCTTCGTCGGCTCGACCGCCGAGGTGCACGCCGCGAGCGCGACGAACAGAGCGATGAGGATCCGCTGCATGCGGTGATCTTCGAGCAACTGCGCACGCGCACGCAAGCGCCCCGCGGTCACACTGCAGTGATGTTGATGACCCAGTCCCCGGTCGCACCGTTCGCGCCGCTCACGGAGATCACCAACGGGAAGCCACCCGGCACGTAGCCGCTCACTTCGGACGCGCCACCGCCAGCACCGTCGTCGTCGCAGAGCCCCTCGTCCCCGCACGAGTAGCGCACCGACACCACGGTGTCGAAGCCCGAGCCGATCGTGTCGACCGCGTACTCGCCGTCGGCCGGCGCGGTCCACAGCATCACGTGATCGGGTCCACCGCCGGTACCGCACGACTCGATCACGTCATCGTCGGAGAGCGACGTGTTGCCGCTCGCGACCGCGGGGCCGACCACCGATCCGAGGTTCTGCTCCACGCACCCGAACATCGGCGCGGCGCCACCACACGTGTCGCAGATCGAGTCCGCGAGCGCGACGCAGCCGTCGTGCCACCCGCTCGTGCAGCAGGTCTCGTCCTCGTAGCAGACGTCGGTGGTGCAGGTATCGTCGTCGCAGCCCGGCATCCCGTTCGCGCTGCAGCAATCACCGTCGCCGCTGGGGATGCAGGCCGAGGTGTCGAACGTGCAGTCGGCCGCACACGCGAGCGTGCCCGCGACGAAGCCCTGGGTTTCGCAGCCGTGCGCGCCGAGCTGATCGCTGTCGCACTGCTCGTCGGGATCGATGCTGCCGTCGCCGCACGACGAGCACACGTCGCAGACCTCCATGGCCGTGGCCGCACAGCTCTCGTCCCACGGGCCGAAGCAACACTCCGAGTCCATGAGGCACACCGAGACGACGCAATCGACGTCGCTGCAACCCTGCGAGTCGTGCGCGCTGCAGCACTCCTCGAGGCCGCCGCCGCACGTGCCGCAGTAGCCGTTCGCGAGCCCGGTACACAGAAGGCCCCAGCTCTCGCAGCACGACCCGAGCTCGTCGCAGACCGCATTCGTGCACTCGAGATCGTCGCAGCCCGGCCCGTTGTGCTGGTTGCAGCAATCACCGCCGAACATCCCGCACGCGCTCGCATCGAAGTCGCTGCAGTCGGGTAGACACGCGAGGCTTCCGCCCTCGAAGCCGAAGTCGGTGCAGTCGAGCCCGGCGAGATCCTCGATGTCGCAGGCCTCGCCGGGATCGATCATGAAGTTCCCACAGCTCGGCAGCAGGCCCGACTCGGAGCTGCTCGAGCTGTCCTCGCTCGAGCTGCTGTCGCTCGAGCTGTCGTGGGTCATCGTCGTCGCAGTGGAGCTGCTACTCGCGTCGCTCGAGCTCTCGTCGCTCGAGCTCGACCCGTCGCTCGGATCCACGCCGCTGCTCTCGACCGCAGTGCTCGCGTGCGTGCTCCCGCTCGTCTCCCCTGCTCCACTCGAGCTCCCCTCAGCTTCGCTCGAACCTCCGCTGGTCGTCGCGACGACGTCGCTGCAACCCGAGCCCGCCAACAACACCACCAACCCGATTCGCAGCTGAGCATCCGACATCCCTCGCGGAACGCACCGGCGCGAACAACCCATCGAGAAATCGACAGCGCCGCGATCCCTCTCGGAATCGCGGCGCCTTCGAGCAAACGGAGCGGTCGGAGCTACTCGGCCGCCGGCACCGCTTCGCGGACCGTGCCGGGCACGAAGCCGGTGTTCATGTCGACCTCGAGCATCTCGACGTTGAGGCAGAGCGCCTGCAGCTCCTTGAGGAGCACGTTGAAGCTCTCCGGCACGCCGGGCTGCATCGTGGGCTGGCCCTTCACGATCGACTCGTACATCCGCATGCGGCCGACGACGTCGTCGCTCTTGACCGTGAGCAGCTCCTGCAGCGCATACGCAGCGCCGTAGGCCTCGAGCGCCCACACTTCCATCTCGCCGAGTCGCTGACCGCCGAACTGCGCCTTGCCACCGAGCGGCTGCTGGGTGACCAGCGAGTAGGGACCGATGCTGCGCGCGTGGATCTTGTCGTCCACCAAGTGGTGCAGCTTCAGCATGTACATGATGCCGACCGTGACGTTCTCGTTGAACGCGTCACCGGTGCGACCGTCGAACAGGATCGCCTGGCCGCCGCGCGGCAAGCCGGCCTTCTCGAGCGTGGTCTTCACCTCGGTCTCGATCGCGCCGTCGAACACCGGCGTGGCCATGTGCACGCCACGTCGGAGCTTGTCGGCGAAGCGCACTGCGTCGTCGTCGGACAACGAGTCCACGAAGCGGTCGGCGTCGGGGTTCTCGTAGATCTTCTTGATCTGCTTGCGCAGCACGTCCGCCGTGAAGTTCGACGCCATGTAGCGGTCGATCTGGTTGCCGAGCTCGCGCGCGGCCCACCCGAGGTGGGTCTCGAGGATCTGCCCGACGTTCATGCGCGACGGCACGCCCAGCGGGTTGAGCACGAGATCCACCGGAGTGCCGTCCTCGAGGTACGGCAGATCCTCGGTGGGCAGGATGCGCGAGATGACGCCCTTGTTGCCGTGGCGACCGGCCATCTTGTCGCCGACCTGCAGCTTGCGCTTGATGCAGACGTAGACCTTCACCATCTTGATGACG
>DASZPU010000862.1:0-6953 GCA_035550195.1 Nannocystaceae bacterium | reverse complement strand
AGGCCCAGCTTCGGGCCCCACGCACCGACGACGATACGATCGAGCAGCTGGTGCTCGAGCTCGGCGTCGAGGCGCACGAAGTGCGGCGCGCCGAGGCGATGCAGCGCGTCGAGCATCGGCGGCAACCACGTGGGTGCGAGCCGCTCGCGCACGATCTCCGCGAGCCGATGATGATCGTCGGCGGGCAGCGGATGCTCGACGACCGCCGCGAACAGCTCGGCCATCGGCGGGCACGCGATGCGCTCACGCAACAGTGCGCGCACGACCGCGAGCAGCTCGACCACGTCCACCCTCGCGAGCGCGCGCTCGACCAACGCCGGGCGTTGCTCGCGGACCTCGTCGATGCGGCGATCGAGTCGCTCGAGATCCACGAGCAGCTCGGCGTGATCCATGATCGCGCGGAAGGTCGCGAGCACGGCCGCGTCGTCGCGCTCGCGGCCGATCGGCAAGCTGGTGCGCAAGAGTCGACGATCGCCGAGCGCGACCTCGAAGCGATCGACGGGCGCCTGCGGATCGACCACGAGCTCGAGCTCGGGCACGTCGACGCGCAGGCCGTTCGCGCAGCGCATGCGCACCTCTCCGAGCGCACGCTCGAGCGCACGTCCGGCCTCGGCATCGAGCGGCCCGGTGCGCACCCACAGGCGCTCGCCGTCGGCCTTCGGTGCGCTCGGGCGCTGCTGCTCGCGGCGCGCGGTGAGCAGCACGGCGGCCATGCCCAGCCCGATCGCGGTGACGACGAACGCGAGCCGCGGCATGCCCGGCACGATCGCCATCAGCAACAGGAACGCGGCGGGGACGATCAGCATCGGTGGATCGAGCCAGCCCGCGAACGCGCGCGGAGCCACGGCTTGGCGATCGACGCGTGCGACCAGGATGCCGGCCGCGAGGCTCACGAGCAGCGCGGGGATCTGCGCGAGCAAGCCGTCGCCGATCGTGAGGCGTCCGTAGGTCGCGAGCGACTCGCCGAGATCGAGGCCGTGACGCCAGCGACCGATCGCGATGCCGCCGATCAGGTTCACACCGGTGATCGCGAGCCCGACGATCGCATCGCCGCGGACGAAACGCATGGCGCCGTCCATCGCACCGTAGAAGCTCGAGCGTTCGCCGAGGAGCGCGCGGCGTTGCGCAGCCTCGCGCGCGGAGATCACCTTGGCACGCAGATCGGCGTCGATCGCCGCTTGATGGCCGGGCAGACCGTCGAGCGCGAAGCGTGCCCCGACCTCCGCGACGCGCTCGGCACCGCGGGCGATCACGACGTACTGCACGACCGTGATGATCGCGAACATCACTCCGCCGACCAGCAGATCGCCGCGCACGACCACCGATGCGAACGCATCGATCACGCGGCCGGCATCCGCTTGGCTGAGGATCAACCGCGTGGTCGAGACGTTGAGCGCGAGTCGATACAGCGTGAGCAGCAGGAGCAGCGTCGGGAACGCGAGGAAGTCGGTCGTGCGCCGCACCAGCAGCGCCGCGACGAGCAACAGCACCGCCGCGGACAGCGACAGCGACAGCAGCAGATCGACGAGCACCGTCGGCAGCGGCACCAACACGCACGCGAGCAACGCGAGCACGAGCACCGTGGGCAAGAGCCCCGGCAGCGCGCGCACGAGCCCGGCGAGCCCCGCCGTCCATGGGGTGGTACCGGCGGGAGCGGCCACGTCGCGACTACGCTAGCAGGGCGCGCGAGTCCGCCCGAATTTCAGGACGGGAACGCTGGCATGCGCTGGGGTACCTGGCTCGCATGCGCTCCGCCTCGCTCGTGCAGTCCGAACGCTTCTGCGTGCCGTCGTATCCGCGCGGGTGGTTCGCGATCGCGGACGCGCACGAGCTCCCCGTCGGCGCAGTGCTACCGATACGCGCGCTCGGTCGCGACTACGTGGCGTTCCGCGGCGAGGACGGGGTCGCGCGGGTGCTCGCGGCCCACTGCCCGCACCTCGGTGCGCACCTCGGCCACGGCGGATCGGTGCGCGGCAACAAGCTGCGCTGCCCCTACCACGGCTGGTGCTTCGACGGCCGCGGCACGTGCGTCGAGATCCCGTTCGCACGCAAGATCCCCGACGGCGCACGCGTGCCGCCGCACGAGACCCGCGAGCGCGCGGGCATGGTGTTCGTCTGGCACGACCCCGTCGGCGGTCCGCCCGACTTCGACCTGCCCGAGATTTCACTCGCGGCGAGCGCGAGCGACCGCGCATGGATCCCGCAGGACCCGCGCACCTTCACGATCCACGGTCACGTGCAGGACATGATGGAGAACACCGTCGACTCGACGCACTTCGTCGCGGTGCACGAGCTCGAGGAAGCACCGCGTATGGTGCCCGAGGCCGCGGGCCCGCTCTTCCACGTGCACAGCACGATCCGCTATCCGCTGCGACTCGGTGGTGCCGAAGGCACGCTCGACACCACCAGCTATGGGCTCGGCTTCGCGACCACGCACTTCCGCGGCCTCGCGGAGACGTTGCTGATCTCCGCGGCGACGCCGATCGATCTCGAGACCTCGGTGCTGCGCGTGTGGCCGCTCGTGCGCGACATGGGCGAGCCGATGCTGGTCGCGACCGTCGCGGCGTTCTTCCTCACCGAAGTGCTGCGACAGATCGAAGCCGACGCGAAGATCTGGGCGCACAAGGTCCTCGTCGCGCGTCCGCTGCTCGCCGAAGGTGACGGACCGATCGGCGCGTACCGTCGTTGGACGCGGCAGTTCTATCCCGAAGCGCCGTGATGCGCCGCGAACGAATCGCGCTCGCGGCCACGTTCGTGCTCGGGCTGCCCGCGCTCGGCTCGGGGTGGTTCCTCGACGACTGGCTGTACCTCGATCGCCTCGCGGAAGGCGGCGCCGCGTCGGAGCTGTATCGACTCACCGCCGCGCACGGTGGACCCGCGGCCGCGATCCAACACGGCGCGATGCCGTGGTGGATGGACACCGCCGCGAAGGTCGAGCTGTGTCGTCCACTCGCAGGGATCCTGTTCGCCGCCGAGCACACGCTCTTCGGCGCGCACGTGTGGGCCGCACATCTGTGCTCGGTGCTATGGTTCATGCTGCTGACGTGGGCGGTCGCGCGGCTCTACCGACGCTTGCCGTCGCGCGTGGGGCTCGTCGCGCTCGCGATCTTCGTGCTCGACGATGCGCACTGGCAGGGGCTCGGTTGGCTCGCGAATCGCCATGCCGTGGTCGCGAGCGCACCCGCGATGCTCGGCCTCTTGGCCTGGCTCGCGCATCGCGAACGCCACGCGCGCTGGGGCCTTCCGCTCGCGTTGCTCGGCTTCGCGATCGGGCTCGCCGGCGGTGAGTCGGCGCTGCAGGTGCTCGCGTTCGTGCTCGCCTACGAGCTGTGGGGACGGCGACCTCGTCGCGTGCACGCGCTCGCACCGGTCGTCGCGTTGGTGCTCGCGTATCTCGTGCTCTACCGCGCGCTCGGCTTCGGCGCGCGCGGACACCAGCAGTATCTCGATCCGATCGGCGAGCCGCTGCGCTTCGGCGAGGCCGCGCTCGTGCGCGCGCCGACGTTGCTCGCGGATCTCGTCGCGGGCATGCCCGCGGATCTCTGGGGCGCGATGCCGGTGCTGCATCCGATCTATGTCGTGGTCGGCGTCATCGCGACCGCGATCGTGATCGCGCTCGTGTGGCGGGTGTGGCCACGGCTCGATCCGCGGCTCGCGTGCGAGCTGCGCTGGCTCGCGCTCGGCTCGCTCGGTGCGCTCCTGCCCGCGCTCGCCGGCCTGCCGGGCAGCCGTCTGCTGCTCGTACCCGGCATCGGCGGCGCGGTGGTGCTCGCGGTGCTGGTCGTGCACCTGCCCGCATCGCTCGCGGGTCGGCTCGCACGCGGATGGATCGTGCTCGCGCACCTCGTGCTCGCGCCGCTGCTGCTGGTGATGGGGCTCGTGAACCTGCACGTGATCGGTCGCGCCACCGAACGCATCGTCGTCGACGCCGAGGTACCACGCGAGCACGCGGCACAAGCCGATGTCGTCGTGCTGTACGCGCCCGACCTGGTGGCGCTCTTGTATCCGCCGCACATGCTCGGCAGCTCGCTCGCGCCGCGGGTCCACGGATGGTTCACGCTGTCGATCGCACCGTCGGCCCACGTCGCGGTGCGCACCGGGCCGCACTCGTTCACGCTGCGCGCGCTCGACGGTCCGTTCTTCGCCAGCGAGTGGGAGCGTTTGTTCCGCGCCGAGCGAGCGGCGCTGCAGATCGGCGATCGCGTCGCGCTCGACGGTGTGACGATCGAGCTGATCGCGGCGGACGAGCTCGCGATCACCACCCCGCGCGCGCTCGATGACCCCGCGCTGTGTCTGCTCGCGTGGCACGACGGCGCGCTGCGCCGCGTGACGTTGCCGCCCGTCGGCACGCCGTTCGCGATCGCACGCAGCCCCGGCGTGCTGGGCCTGTGATCAGCCGCGCTTCGGGAACCACGGCCACTGCCGCGAGGTGGTGTGCTGGTAGAGCGCGTACTCGGGGTACTTCGCGAGCGTGATGCTCTCGGTGAACGACGTCGAGCCGAGGAAGAGCAGCGTGAGCAGCACGGGGCCGACGAGGCTCGGGTTGATCCACTGCCCGCTCGCCGCGACGCCGAACAGGTAGAGCATCCACCACTGCGCTTGCTCGCAGAAGAAGTTGGGGTGGCGGCTGTAGCGGAAGAGCCCCGTGGTCAGGAAGCGCGGCGTGGCGGCCCCGCCCTTCGCGATGCGGTCGTACTTCGCGACGTGGAAGCGCCACTGCTGCTCGTCCGCGATCGTCTCGCCGAGCAACAACAGCAGGAAACCGATCGCGGCCGCGTAGTCGAGCGCGTGCATCGGCGTGCTCGCGTGCTTCATCGCGACCAACGCCGGCAACGAGATCAGCAGCAAGAGGAAGTGCTGGTAGCCCGCGATGAAGCCGAGGTTGAAGAGCTGGTAGACCGCCGGCGACATCTTCTGCCGCAGCACCGCCCAGCGGTAGTCCTCGCCGCCCTTCGCATAGCCGCCCTTGCGCGCGAAGTTGAAGGTGAGCCGCCCGCCCCACAGCGCGACGAGGATCGCCATCGTAATGAGCCGCGGCGACAGCGGATCGGTCTGCAGCATGAACCAGCCGACGTAGACCACGGGCGTGATCGACCACAGTCGATCGGTCCACGAGTACTCGCGCGTCACGAGCGACAGCACCCAGCTGAGCGCGATGAACCCGGCGCAGATCCAGAGCGCGACGGCTAGCTCGTGCGGCACGACGTCACTCGCCGTCTGCGCCCGACAGCGCCTTCGCGGCTTCCTTCTTGCTGCCGAAGTAGACCTTCACGCCTTCCTTCTGCAGGAACTGGCGCAGGAACGGACCGTCGAGCGAAGCGCCGCGGCGCGCGATCGTGGTGAGGTCTTTCAAGAGCGGACCCACGAACTTCGTGAGCGCCTTGAGGTCGTTGGTGATCTGCCGCATGTCGGCGGTGACCACCGCGGTGTCGTCGATGATGGTGCCGATCTTCTTGCGGCGATCCTCGTCGACGATGCTGGCCAGCTTCTCGACCTCGGCGAGCGCCTTGTCGGCGCGATCGAGCAGGCTGGGCAGGCGCTGCTCGAGATCGCTGGTGATCTTCTCCGTGCTCGCGATGATGCGCTTGAGCTTCGGATCCGCGAGCAGATCGTTGCCGTTCTTCAGCACCTCACCGACGATCTTCTCGTTCTCGGTGGTCATGCGCTTCACCGACGCGCTGGTCTCGGTCAGGTCGCCGACGATCTGGTCGATCTGCGCGCGCGTGATGATGGGCGGCTTGCCGTCCTTGCCCGACGCGTCGCGCAGCAGATCGTTGAGCTGACCGGCCAACGGCGCGAGCGCGGCCGCGATGGAGTCGTCGCCGCCGAGGATCGGCTCGAGCGCGTTGAGCACCTCGTCGATCTCGAACGGCACGTCGACGTTGGTGATCTCGCCGCCGTCTTCGATGACCGGACCCTCGCGCGTGCCGGGCTCGAGCTGCAGGTACTTCTCGCCGAGCAAGCTCTTCGCGCGGACGATCGCGCGCGCGTCGTCGTGCAGCACGATCTCGCGGTCGACCCGCAAGGTGAGCACCGCGATGTCGTGATCGACTCCGACCTTCTCGATGCGCCCGACGCTGACGCCCGCGATCTTCACCGCGTTGTTCTCGACGAGCCCCGCGGCGTGCCGCAGCCGCAGCTCGTATTGATTGCCGCCGCCACCACCGAGCGCGCCGATCGACTGCGCCAGCCAGATCAAGAGGCCGATGGTGCCGACGACGAAGATGCCGAGTCCGATGTGCGTGCGATTCATGGAATTCAGACCACCTGGATCGGCCCCTGGGTGGCGCGATCGAAGAACTGACGCAGCGCGGGATGACACTCGTGCTCGAGATCCGACTTGGGCCCGTAGTGCACCAGCTTGCCGCCGGCGAGCATCCCGATCGTGTCTGCGATGGTCAGCGCCTCGGCAGTGTCGTGCGTGATGACGATGAAGCAGAGCCCGAGCGTGCGATGCATCTCCATGATGAGCTCGTCGAGCGTCGCCGACATCACCGGATCGAGGCCCGAGCTGGGCTCGTCGCACAGCACGATCTCGGGCTCGAGCGCGATGGCTCGCGCGAACGCGACGCGCTTGCGCATGCCACCCGACAGCTCCGACGGAAACTTCTGCGCCGCGTTGGGCAAACCGACGCGCGCGAGCTTGTCTTGCACCTTCGCGCGGATCTCCGACTCGCTCATCTTGGTGTGCATGCGCATCGGGAACGCCACGTTGTCGCCGACGTTGATGTCGTCGAAGAGCGCGCCGTCTTGGAAGAGCATGCCGAACTTGCGGCGCACCTCGAACAGCAGCTTGCGATCCCGCGAGCGACGTTCGTCGAGCGCAGCGATGTCGTGCGGCCCGATGAACACGCGCCCGTCATCGGGGCGCATGAGCCCGACGAGGATGCGCAGCAGCACCGACTTGCCCGTGCCCGATGGGCCCAGCAACACGGTGATCGAGCCCTTCTTCA
>DASZPU010000861.1:0-12656 GCA_035550195.1 Nannocystaceae bacterium | reverse complement strand
AACGCGAGCGTGCGCGCCTCTTCGATCGACGCGGCGGCCTCCTCGATCAAGCCGGCGTCGAGCTGCACCGACGCGAGCCCGCACAACCCGACGCCGACGAACGGATGCCCGTGCAATCGCACGCGCAGCCGCTTCACCGCGGTGCCGAACCCCCGCAGCGCGCCTTCGTAGTCGCCGCGCTTCTCCGCGATGCCACCTTCGAGATAGTCGATGGTGGCGTAATTGAGATCGGTGGGCAGCGAGAGCTGATCGAGATCCTCGCGCGCGTGGGCCAGCATCGCGGTGGCCTTGTCGTAGTCGCCGTTCTCGATCGCCGCGCCCGCGAGCGCGAGCCGTACGCGCGGTAGCTCGCGTGGGATCTCCGGCATCGACTCGTAGGTCGCGAGCGCACGCTGGTAGATGTCCAACGCGCGCGTCTTGTCACCGGTCTCGATCGCGATGTACGCGAGCGAGGTTTCGGCATCGGTGACGCGCTCGCGGCCGTCGTCGAGCTGCGCGGCCATCGTCTTCGCGTGCTCGAAGAGCGACTCGGCCTCGTCGCGTCGCTGCAGATCGCTGCCGACCGCGAGGATGAGCAGCGGCATCAGCCGCAGCGCACGCTGGTAGTCGTGGGCCGCGGCCGCGCGGAACACCGCGGTGTGCATGTAGTCGGCGCCTTCTTCGAGGCGACCGGCTGCACGCGCGACCTGACCGAGTCGCCACGCGATGGTCGAAGCGAGCGCGGCATCGCCGAGCTCGTCCGCGCGATCGAGCGCCGACTTCGCCCACTCGGGATCGCTGAGCTGCCCCGACGCGTCGACCTCGACGTTGATCTGATCCATGCGCCGCCAGAGCTCGGCGATCTCGGCGCGGTCGGCTGCGCTGCGATGATCGCCGCCCTCGGCGACCAGACACTCGCTGGGCGGACGCAGACCATCGAGCAACGGAGACGCTTGCGCGACGTTCTCGTCGGTCAGCGAGCCGAGCGCAGCCCCGACGTGCTCGACCTGCTCGAGCCCACGCTCGAGACACTCGAGCTGGGCGACGACATGCGGGCCCGCGCCTTCGCGACCGCACACCTCGTCGTACGCCGATTGCCAGCGCCGGCCGTGACGATCGATGTGATCGACGACGCGGGTCGCGAGCGCGGAGGCTTCCGCATCGGCGAGCGCGGCCAAGCCGGTCGCGATGTTGGTGCGATGATCCTCGGACCACGTCGTGGACCACGACAGCGGTGCGTCGTCGCAGGGATGCTGCGGACGGCCGAGGACGAGCGCAGCGGCTGCGGCCGCACACGCGATCGTGCCGGCTGCGATCGCGGGCACAAAACGCTTCGCGCCCGCCGTCGCGCGCAACGTCGCACGCACGAGCGCTTCGAGATCCGCATGACGATCGCGCGGCTCGACCCGCAGCCCGCGCGCGAGCACGCGATGCAGTGCGCGCGGTGGACCGCTGGTCGCCTTCGGCAGCTTGCCGCTGAACTTGTGCGCGACGATCTCGTCCATGCTGTCGCCGCTGAACGGCGGTCGTCCGTACAGCGCCTGGAACAGGCTCACGCACCACGCGTACTGATCCGCGGCAGGCCCGACGTCGCGACCGAGGTGTTGCTCGGGCGCCATGTACAACGGCGTGCCGACGATCCGGCTCTTGCGCGTCACGGACATGTCGCCGTGTTGCGAGTCGGAGAGATCCAGGCTGCTCGGTTCTTCCAGCTCGCGCGCTTCGTCGGCGAGCCCGAAGTCGATGAGCACCACGCGGCCGTCGGTGGTGAGCAGCACGTTGTCGGGCTTGAAGTCGCGATGCACGATGCCCGCACCGTGGGCGGCCATGAGCCCGCGCGCCGCTTGCACGTGCACGTCGACGATCTCGCGCCAGCTCCGTGGCTGTTTCGCGAGCCACTGTCGCAGCGTGCGACCGCGCAGCCGCTCCATCACGAGATACACGCCGACTTGCTGCTCGCCGGTGTCCTCGTCGAGGAGCTCGGTGGTGCCGGCGTCGAACACTTCGACGACGTTGGGATGGCGCAGTCGTGCGAGCGCACGCGCTTCGCGTTGCAGCGCTTCTTGCCACTTGGCGCGCGAGGTCTCGGCGGCGCGCGTCGGCAGCACCACCTTGATCGCGACCTCGCGGTCGAGCTCGGGATCCTCGGCGAGCAACACGAGCCCACATCCGCCGTGGCCGAGTCGCTCCCGCACGCGATAGCGACCGAGCTGGATCTCGTGCGAGCGACCGAGCACGCCCGACATCACCGAGCGCAACGCGAGCTGCATCGCGAGATCGGCTCGGCCGAACGTCGCGTGCGGGTCGGTGCCCGGTGGGGGCGCGGTCGCCATCTCAGCCATTAGGACACGAGATCGGGCCGCGCAATCCGCGGTTCGCGCGTGCGTGGGCTCGCATCACCGGATCAGTCTGCGTGCGGTGACTCGCAGGTTCCCGGGGCGCGGGCCGGGGCCGCTGCGCATCCGTTTGGTGCGATCGGGCGAGAGCGAGCGGCAAACGCCCGCGATCCGGTCGAGCGCGCCGCGACGGTACGAGCGCCCCGATCGCGCGGGGGCGGGCGACGACGCCCGGGCGCACCACGTTCGTCGAACACCCGCACGCGCATACGGGAGAAGATGCGAACGTGGATTTTCGTCTCGCGGGCGTTCTCGCTTTCGTCGCGTCCTCGTTCGCATCACGCACCGTCGCAGCGGCGCCGGCGTGGGGCGACGCGCGTGTGCCCGGGCTCGAGCTCGCCGATGGTCGCATCGCGACGCCGCCACCGACCGCAGTGTGGGGCAGCGCGTCCGCGCGCGCGCCAGGGTCGAGCGCGCACGATCGGCTGCGCGACGAAGCGGGCTCGGTGTGGCTCGCGTGGGATCGCGCGCGCAACTGTGCGAGCGGGATGATCCTCGCGCGCGTCGATGCGCCCGGCACGATCGTGTCGGCGACGCGTGCCGAGTCGTTCGCGCGCGACTTCCTCGCGCGGCATCTCCAAGCGATCGCACCCGGGAGCGATCTCGACGACTTCGTGGTGGTCGCCAACGATCTCTCGTCGGGCATCCGCACGATCGGTCTGCAGCAGCAGCATCGCGGCGCGATCGTGCAAGGCGGTGGGCTCGGGCTGCGCTTCGTCGGCGATCGGCTCGTGATGATCTCCGCGACGGTGTTGCCCGACGTCGACGTGCCGACGGCGTCGCCCGGAACGATCGTGCTGCCGGTGTGGGACGGCGCTTGGCATTACCACGCGGTCGTGCGCGAGGAGGTGTTCTCGCGCGCGCCGCTCGGACGTTGGTGGGTGTATCGCGAGCTCGGCAGCGGCGAGCCGGTCGCCCGCGAGCAACGCATGAGCGACGCGGTCACCGTGCAGTTCGACGTGCCGCAGCGCTATCCGGTCGCGCGCTACGACGCGGTCGCGCCGCAGCTCTCGCTGCTCGAAGGCGGCAACGCGGCGGCCACCGATCTCTCGGGACAGGTGACGCTCTCCGGCAGCCCGTCGCAGCTCGAGATCGCGGCCGTGGGTCCGTTGGTCGACGTCGTGAACTCCGCGGCCAGCGATGCGACCACCAGCTTCGACGTGAACGACGGCGACACCGTCACGTGGTCGCTGGCCGGCGACGAGTGGGGCGACGCGCAGCTCAGCGCGTTCGTGCACGCTTCGCTCGCGAAGACGTACGTGCGTGGCATCGCGCCGGGCTTCACCTGGCTCGACGGCACGCTCTATCCCAACGTCAACATCGACAACACCTGCAACGCGGTCTCCGACGGCAACCAGCTCTACTTCTTCCGCTCCGGCGATGGTTGCGAGAACACCGCGCGCATCGCCGACGTCGTCTATCACGAGACCGGGCACTCGGTGCATCGCTACGCGATCATCGAGGGCGTCGGTGTGCAGCAGTCGTCGCTGTCGGAGGGCATCAGCGACTATCTGTCGGCGACGATGACCGGTGACTCCGGCATGGGGCGCGGCTTCAACTTCAGCGACAGTCCGCTGCGCGAGCTCGATCCCGATGGCTACGAGTACATGTGGCCGCAGGACACCGGCGAGTCGCACATGGAAGGCCGCATCATCGGCGGCACGCTCTGGGATCTCCGCACCACGCTGCAAGCGAAGCTCGGCGACACCGAAGGGCGCGCGCACACCGATCACATCTGGTTCGAATCGATTCGCCGCGCGATCGACATCCCCTCGATGTATCCCGAGGCGTTGGTCGCCGACGACGACGATGGTGATTTCACCAACGGCACACCGAACCTCTGCGAGATCAACGCAGTGTTCGCGGCGCACGGGTTGATGGACGTCGCCGAGCTCGCGACACCGGAGCTCGCGCTGGTCGAGGGCGACGAGGGCCGCCAGGTGGTGGTGACGCAGTCGCTGCCGACGTTCCCCGATTGTCCGGTCGGTGCCGGCGAGGTCACGTTGAGCTGGCGATTGCGCGACACGCCCGACGACGTCACGACCGTCGCGATGGCGATGGAAGACGGCGGTTGGGTCGCGACGATCCCGACGCAGGATCCCGGTGTCGTCGTCGAGTACCAAGTGGTGCTCGCGTACGACAACGGTGCGGAAGCACGGCTGCCACGCAACGCGGCCGACCCGTGGTACCAGACCTTCTTCGGCGGCGCCGAGCCGATCTATTGCCTCGACGACTCCGCCGATCTCTCGCAGTGGATGTTCGCGGGTGACGGCGGCTTCTGGAGCTTCGGTCCACTCGGGGTCGCGGGCATCGACCCGGGCGACGAGTGGGACGACGACGGCGTCGTGCTCTCGCAGGACGGCAGCTATCCGCCGTGGGCCAACACGACCGCGACCGGGCCGGTGATCGATCTGACCGGTCACACCGACGTGCGACTGCACATGCGGCGCTGGCTCACCGTCGAAGACGCGACCTTCGATCACGCGACCGTGCTCGCGAACGGCACGCCGATCTGGGCGAACATCGCGACGATGCAAGCGAACACGCAGCACGTCGATCGCGAGTGGCGATTCGTGGATCTGCCGCTCGCCGACGCGCTGGCCTCGGGCTCGGTGCAGCTGCAGTTCGCGTTGACCAGCGACGGCGGGCTCGAGTTCGGCGGCTGGACGGTCGACGCGCTGTGCGTCGTCGAAGTGGTCGACGCGTACTGCGGCGACGACATGGTGAGCGGCAACGAAGAGTGCGACGACGGCAACACCGAGTCGGGCGACGGCTGCGACGCGTCGTGCATGATGGAGGATCCCGATCCGTCGACGAGCGGCGGCAGCGACAGCGCGGACACCAGCGGCGAAGGCACGGCCGACGGCACGGCGAGCGTCACGGGCGCGACCGGCAGCACGTTCACGACGACGGCCGGCGAAGGCACCGACGACAGCACCGGCGACGCGAACCAGAGCGGCGAGTCCACCGATGGTTGCGGCTGCACCAGCGATCCGCGCGGGAGTCTCCCGCTCGCGCTGTTGCTGCTGTTCCCGCTCGCGCGTTCGCGAGCTCAGCGCGTCGGTAGTCGAGCGCGGTAGAGCGGCGACGGGATCGTCGGGTCGTCTGCGTCGGCGACGACGAGCGCGGTGGCGTCGTCGAAGAGCGCGATGCCTTCGAGCTTCACCGTCGGAGTGATCGGCCACAGCGCGCGCAGCTTGCCGTTCGCGTCGAGCGACGCGATCGCGCAGCCGCAGCAGCGTCCGTCTTCGTACGGGTCGTCGGTCTGTTCGGCCGCGACGGTGAGCAGCAGGCCGTCGCGCCACCGCGTCGCGTCGGTCGTACCGTAGGGCGCGTCTTCGCAGTCGCCGAGCGCGATGTCGACGACGTCGACGAGCAGCTCGGCACCCAGCGATCCACTCGCCAGCGCCGCGCGCGTCGCGGCGAGATCGAGTCGCACCATCGCGTTGCGCCCGCTCGCACCGGTGCGGCGCGTGAACAACACCAGCCGATCGCCGAGCACGATCGCGCCTTCGATGTTCAAGCGATCGAAGCGCTGCGCGAGCACCTCGTAGAGCGGACGCAGATCCACCGCCCGCACCACATCGCCTTCGATCGACGCTCCGCGTGCGCGTCGATCCGTCGAGCCCGAGCCCAACGCGAGCACGCGACCGTCCTCGAGATCCACCAGGGCTTCGAGGTCCGGCTTCGCACGCTTGCGCTGCGCATGTGCGCGCGGCAGCTCGCCGTCGAACAGCCGCAGCGACCCGCGCGGCGTCCCGTCGAGTCCGTAGCGCGCGAGCGCGAGCTCGTCGTCCGCGACCACGAACAGCTCGTCGCCACACCGCACGAGCCCGCTGGCGGCGGAAACGTCGAGCGTCGCGATGGGCTCGAGCGCGATCATGCGCGCACCCTACCGCAGCTCGGGAACGTTCGCCGCCGTCGGGGTACCTGCGCCACGATGACCGCCGCTGTCGCTCGCCTCGCGCTCGTGCTCGCCTCGGCCCTCGCCCTCGTCGGTGTCGACGCCGCTGCCAAGCCCGGCAAGAGCGCGAAGCCCAAGAAGGTGCCGTGGACGCTGCCGATCCCCAGCGAAGTGTTGCCGCTGCAGATCGATCGCACCGCGCAGCGGCTCATCTGCCTGCGCAACAAGGAGTGCACGATCACCGGTCGCTTCGGCGCCAACTCGAAGCTGCTCTTCGCGCTCGACGGTGACGATGGCAAGCGGCGCTTCGCACTGATCGGCGCCAAGGGCTGGAACGCGCAGTCGCTCGCGGTCAAGGTGCCCGGAACGGTGCCCGCCAACACCTTCCATCGGCTGACGATCGTCGACGCGAAGGGCCGCGCGACCAGCAACTCGGTGCGCGTCTTCGTCGGAACCTCGTCCAGCTGTGCGCTCGACGAGGATGGCGACGGCTACGAAGCGATCGCCTGTGGTGGCGACGATTGCGACGACCAGGACGCGAACCGCTACAACGGCAACATCGAAGTCTGCGACAACGACAATCACGACGAGGACTGCGACCCGCACACGTTCGGATACCGCGACGGCGACGGCGACGGCCATCCCGATGCGCTGTGCTGCAACAGCGACGGCGAACGCCTGTGGTGTGGCGACGATTGCGACGACGCGCAGCCCTCGGTGCATCCCGATCAGCCCGACGCGTGCAATCGCGTCGACGACGACTGCAACGGCTACATCGACGACGTCACCCGCGTGAAGGTCTATCGCGACGCCGATGCCGATCTCTACGGCAACCCCGCGGAGACGCAGCAGGTGTGCATCCAAGACATCCCGAGCGGTTGGGTGCTCGACAATCGCGACTGCAAGGACAACGACGCGAACAAGAACCCGCGTCAGGGTTGCGGATGAGTCACGGAATCGGCGGCGCTTCGCTGATGATCTCGACGGCGCTGCCACCCGCGTACGCGTAGCTCACGTAGCTGTCGTAGCCGTACACGTCGATCGAGGCCGGCTGATCGGCGATGAGCACGTGGGCGCCGGGCTCGATGTCGACGTGGGCGAAGCCCCAGCCGCTGCCTTGGAAGTCGGGGAGCTGGCGCCACTGCGAGATCGTCTGGCCGTCGAGCTGCACGTCGGCGCCGGTGGGTGCGACCACGGTGACGACGTTGCTGCGATAACCGTTGGGCGCGAGGAAGACGTAGCGCGTCTGCAGCTGCGAGAGCGCCGGCTGGGCGATCATCCCGGGATCGCCGTACTCGCTGTTGCCGGGATTCTGGCCGGCGTTGAGCAGGAACTGCGTCACTGCGATCGGGTGCGCGGGATCGGATGCGACCATCACCGGCTTGCTGGTCGTGAACACCGCGGTCTCGTTCGCGTCGAGCACCGACGGCGCACCGGCAGGCTGCTCGCCGCCCCACGACAGCTGCGTGCCATCGAACGCCGCCGTGATGCGATACGAGGCCGGCGCATCTTCGTTCGTGTTCGCGGGCAAGGGCGGCGGCGCGCAGATGTAGCTCGCGCCCCACGCGACGAGCGGCAGCATCTGGTGCTCGAGATGATCCGCGCAGCATTCGGTGTTGTCGCGCGGCTCGACGCCGACGACGTTGCCGGAGAAGAGCGCGATGGGCTTGTCCGCGATCACGCGCGTGCCCGAGAGATTGCCGTAGGGATCGCCGGGCTCGGTGCCATCGGGAATCTTCGACAGGATCGTGAACGTCTCGCCGCGTGCGAGCACGATGTCCTCGATCGAACCCTCGGCGAGCGCCGCCGTGGGATAGAACACCACGTGCGTGTCGTCCGCGGTCGCGATCGCCGTGACGTACGCGCCGGAATCGTAGTTGCCTTCCTCGAACGAATCCGACGAGTAGAGCGTGAGCGACAGGACATCGGAGGTGACCGCGAGGTAGTCGTTCTCGAGCACGTGCGCGGGCAACAGCGCCGATGCATCGTTCGAGTACACCGGCACGAGGTTGTCGAGCGGCTGGAACTGGTACGCGGTGATCGGCACGTCGCTCGCGATGCGATAGCCGACGCCCGCGCCGTTCTGCGTCGGCGAGAGGCTCTGCGCCGGCAGCTCGAACGTGTGCGTCGACAGGGGCGCGACCTCGGCGGTCGCGATCGCCGAACCGCTGCCGCCCGAGTACACCGACACCATCGCGGCCTCGCTCTCGGAGACGTTCGCGACCACCACCGCGAACTGCTGGTTCGCAGCGATGTCGAAGCCGAACGGTGACGACGGCTTCCACGCGTTGGGCAGATCCGCCGCCCAGAACTCGCAGCCGGCATTCGTGCGGATCGCGGTCGCCGACGCGCACGTCGAGGGGATCTCCGGCACGCCGCCCTCGACGTCGAGCTTGATGTCGTCGGGGATCGTCGGACCGTCGTCGCTCGAGCTCGGCGGCGTCATGCACAGGCCGTCGACGCACGCGAGATCGGTGGGGCAGTGCTCGTCGAGGTAGCACGCGCCCTCGGGCGCCGCGGGAATGCAGCCGAAGAGCACGAACGAGGCAGCGAGCCAGCGCTTCACACCCAAGGCAGTGGGCCCCGGGCGAATTTCGATCCTCTGCGGGGGATCGAATTCTCGCGAAGGCCCACTACCGCTCGCGTGACCCGTTCCACGCTCTCGATCGTGCTCGCATCCGCGCTGGCGCTGCCGAGCACGGCCGCGGCCGAGCCCGTCGTGCCCGAAGCCGCGCCGGCGGCCGAGCCCGCCGTCGATCCGCTCGCGGGTCCGCGCGGTCTCGATCCCGATCGACTCGTCGCGGGTGAAGAAGCGGCCTATCGCGCGTACATGCGCGGCAAGAAGGCGTTCGAGGCCAACGACTACGACGCGGCGCTGCTCGCCTTCGGAGATGCGCTGCGCCAGCTCCCCGACGAGTCGCCGTATGCGAAGAGCCGTGGTGCGCTCGCGCTGTGGTCGGCGCTGTGTCACGGCCAGCTCTACGGTTTGCGCGGCGATGCGACCGCGCTCGATCGCGAAGCCGCGTTGCTCGACGCCTACGTCGCGCGGCTCGACGCGATCGCACGCGACGCTGCGGACAAGACTGAGAAGCAGCAGCTGGTCGAGCAGCGGCAGGCGCAGATCGCCGCCGAGCAGGCGCGCATCGCCGGCGAGCACGGCAACACCGACGAGCAGATCGATCGCAGCCTGCGCGGCGAGTACGAAGGCGTCGATGCGTCGGCGTGGCGCCCGAGCGTCGAGGATCTCGCGTGGGTGCCACGGCCCGACGACCCGCGTCCGAAGGGCAAGCAGGATCAGGACGAGGAGGACGCGCGGCAGAAGCAGCTGCAGCAGACCGACGAGCGCAAGCGCAAGCCCGGCACCGGGCTCATCGCGGGCGGTGCGATCGCGCTCGGCGTCGGCGTCGCGGCGCTCGCGGTGATGGGGGCCGGCATGGCGCGCGCGCATGCAGCCGAGGACTTCTCGCCGACGCAGACGCCCGACGAACGTCGCGCGCAGATCGGACGCGGGATCGCGGGCAACGACATGGCGATCGCGGGAGCGATCGCGGGTGGTGTCGCCGTGATCACCGGTGCGGTGCTCGTCGGGCTCGGTGCGAAGAAACGCCGCGCGGCCGCGATCACGCCCACCGCATCGCGTCGCGGTGCCGGGCTCTCGATCAGCGTGAGGTTCGCGCCATGAATCGCTTCGTCTTCATCGCATTGCTCGTTCCCGGTTGCCTCTACACCGGCGCCGAGACCATGGGTCTGCCTTGCAACACCGATCTCGAGTGCGGCGGCGAGCAGCTGTGCATCGCGCACGTCTGCGGCGGCCCGCAGGGCTCGACGAGCAGCGGCGGCAGCGGCGAGAGCAGCAGCGAGGGCGCGAGCACGCCGGCGAGCGACGACGACAGTGTGAAGGAAAGCTGCACACCCGACGACTCGATGTGCCTCGACAACGACGTGCTGCGGCTGTGCGACGAGGACGGCAAGCTCTCGACGATCGGTTGTCCCGGGCGCTGCGGCGAAGCGTCGCCGTCGCTCGGTTGCTTCGCGCAGGCGCCCGACGGCCCCACGTGCTACTGCGACAACGCGCGCGAAACCTGCAGCGTCGAGGGCGCGTACGATTGCATCGACGGCAGCAACACCTCGCAGTGCATCGGCGGCTGGAAGGAACCGTTGGATTGCGACCAGGTGTGCGTGGATGCCGGCTACAGCGGCTCCGACAGCTGCGGCCCGGGCGAGGGCAACGATGTCTGCTTCTGCAACGTGAGCTGCGTGGAGAACTCGACGCGCTGCAACGACGACCAACACGCCGCCACCTGCTTCGGTGGCACGTGGGAGATCTACGACTGCAACGACCTCTGCGTCGAGAACGGCTACTCGTTCAGCCTCGGCTGCCTGTTCTTCTACGACGGCAGCGGCGACTCGTGCAGCTGCGTGTGATCACCACGGCTTGAACACGAATGTCGCCCCGATCGCGACGAAGACGAAGCCTACCGCGTGATTCCACTTCAGCGGCTCACCGAGCCAGAACACCGCGAACAGGGCGAACACGACCAGCGTGATCACCTCCTGGATCGTCTTGAGCTGCGCGGTGGGCATGCCCGCGAGATGACCGGTGCGATTCGCCGGCACCTGGAAGCAGTACTCGAACAGCGCGATGCCCCAGCTCACCGCGATGGCGATCCACAGCGGCGAGCGTTCGAGATGCTTCAGGTGGCCGTACCACGCGAAGGTCATGAACACGTTGGAGACGACCAGCAGCCCGATGGTGAAGAGCGTCGCGGAGGACACGACGCGAGCGTAGCTCAACGCCAGCCGCGCAGCTTGTTCTCTTCGGAGCGGTAGAGCGCGAGCGCCTCGCGCACGACTTCGATCGCGCGCTCGTGGCCGGACACCTGCTCGACCTTCACTTCTTTGTGCTCGAGCACCTTGTAGTCTTCGAAGAAGCGCCGGATCTCCGCGAAGGTGTGCTTGGGCACCTGCGAGACGTCGGTGATCTCCGCGAACGCGGGATCGTGGATGTGCACGCCGATGACCTTGTCGTCGTCTTGGCCCTGGTCTTCCATGTGCATCACGCCGATCGGGCGCGCCTGCATCATCGCGAGCGGCACGACCGGCTCGTAGCCGAGCACGAGGATGTCGAGCGGATCACCGTCGCCGCAGTACGAGCGCGGGAGGAAGCCGTAGTTCGCGGGGTAGTGCACCGCGCTGTAGAGCACGCGATCGACTCGCAGCATCCCGGTGGGCTTGTCGAGCTCGTACTTCACCTTCGAGCCGCGCGAGATCTCGATGACCACGTTGACGAACGTCGCCGCGTCGTCGGGATTGTTCGGCAAATCGTGCCAGGGATGCGCCATCGCGAGCGCGAGCGTAACGCGAGCGGCTCACCGGGTCGAGCGCGCGCGTCGTCGACGCAGGAGCAGCGCGAACACGAGCAGCGCGCTCGGCGTGCTGCGATCGATCGCGCAGCCGTGCGACGGCTGCGCTGGCTCGGGATCGTCGTCGAACGGCAGGTTCGGATCGACGTCGGGATCGAGCCCCGGGCCGTCGTCGGCCGAGCCTTCGTCGCTGCTGCCGCCGTCGCTCGTCGACGTGGTGTCGTCGACATCGGGCATGTCGCCGAACGCGGGGCCACACGTCGCGCTCGGCGGTGTGGTGGGCCCGAAGGCGCACAGCGATCCCCAGTCTTGATTCGTCGGCGCGTCCGGATCCAACGGGAACGCGCCGCATGCGTCGGTGGGTGCCCACGTGCCGTCCGCGTCGTGGCACGGCGTGACGTCGATGCCGCTCGTCTCCTCGAGCCACGGCACGAGCTCGTGGATCAGCTCCGACTGTCCCCAATCACCGCAGGTTGCTCCGCCGGTCGTCGTGCCGATGACGCGCCACGTTCCGTCGGAGAGCTTCACGTATGCGGGCCCTCCGGAGTCGCCGTCGCATGTGCCCTTGCCGGTGCCACCGACGAAGAACACGCGCGTGTCCTCGAGGTAGTCGATGGCCGTGGTGACCATGCGCTTGCGTCCTTCGGGCAACGCATCGTCGGCGAGACCGTAGCCGGCGAGGACTGCGGGTGCACCGGGTACGAGCTCGTCGGCTTCGCAGCCCATCAGGATCGGAACGATCGGCACGCCTTCGAGCGGCCCAGCGAGCCGACAGAACATGAAGTCGGCGTAGTCGGGATACTCGAGCTCGTAGTTGGGATGGCGTGTGCACGAGGAGATCGGGACCTCGAGCGCGGGTGCATACGCATCGTCGCCGACGAACATCGTGGTGATCGCCGCGGATTGCAGACAGTGGCCCGCGGTCACGATGATCTCGGGGTGCACGAGCGACGCGCTGCACATCGTGTCGGGGCCGTAGATGCCGACCGCCGACGGCCACGCACACATCGGCGC
>DASZPU010000860.1:0-2125 GCA_035550195.1 Nannocystaceae bacterium | reverse complement strand
AGATCGGGAGCGTGAGATCGCGGAACGCCCGGCCGATCGGGCCGGGGAGCTTCTTGCTGTTCATCGCCGCCCCGTACGCGACCACGCGCTCGACCCGATCGCGGCGCAGGCTCGTGTAGCGCGCGAGCGCGGTGCTGGGATCGCGCGCTTCGGCGAGACACTTCGCGAGCGCGACGACGTCTTCGGCGGCCATCGATACGCCTTGGCCCGACGACGGTGACACTGCGTGCGCGGCATCGCCGAGCAAGCCGATCGGACCGCGGTGCCAGCAGGGCACGCGCGGCAGCTCGTGCTGGTTGGTCGCGACGATCGTGCCTGCGGTGCGCTCGACGAGCTCGCGCATCGGACCGACGTCGTCCGCGAACGCGGCGACGATCTGCTCGCGCCACTGCGACTGCGTGATCGCGGCGAGCTCGTCGCGCGACAGCGGGCGCTTGCGCGGCAAGTTGGCGAACCACCACGTCTCGCGGATCGGGCTCACCGTAAAGCCGAAGAACGCACGCTTGCCGAAGACCATGCGATACGTCCCGGGCTGCAGGCCGAGATCGTCGGGCGTGAAGCCGCCGACGTTGACGAGGCCCGCGTAGCTCGGCTGCGGTGCGCTCGGATCGAGCGCACGCCGCACGGCCGAGTGCACACCATCTGCACCGACGAGCAGATCGCCGTGCGCCTGCGTGCCGTCGGCGAAGATCGCCCGTGCGCGGCCACCCGAAACGACGTCGGCGTCGAGTAGCTTCTTGCCGTGCACGAAGCGAACGCCGCGATCGTGCGCGAGCTCGGCGATCGTCCGGTAGAGGTCGCTGCGCCGCAGCGTGTGCGTGACGGTGCCGTCGTCGAGCTCGCCGCCGATCGGCACCACGCCGAGCACCTTGCCGCTGCCGCTGCACAGCTCGATGTGCCGCGACGGGAATCCCTGCGCGACGATCGGTTGCGCGACGCCGATCGAGTGGAGCGCCGCGATGCCGTTGACCGCGAGCGTCAACCCCGCCCCGACGTTCGCGCCGGTGCTCTGCCCGTGGGCTTCGTAGACCGTCGCCGTGCCGCCGAGCTCGCGCACCGCGATCGCGGCGAGCGGGCCCGCGATGCCCCCTCCGATGATGATGGCGTCCATATATTTCGTTCGACCGAAAGAAATACTGGATCCGCGGAGCGGCGCTGTCCAGGAGAATCTTTCGTCCGACCGAAATAGTCGTATGATCTCGACGTGGCGCGGGCGCGCACAGGGGCAGGGGAACGGCGGGCGCAGCTCGTCGCGCGCACGCTGATGGCGGGCCGTCAGCTCAGCACCGCCGCGGTCATGTTCCACACGAGGATGGCGGAGCTGCAGGGGCTCGGCGCGTCGGACACGAAGGCGCTCGATCTCGTCGATCGCTTCGGTCCGCTCACCGCGGGCGAGCTCGGCGAGCGCTCCGGGCTCGCGCCCGCGTCGATCACCGGGCTCGTCGATCGCCTCGTCGACAAGCAGCTCGTGCGTCGGATCAAGGATCCCGCGGACGGACGTCGTGTGCTCATCGAGCTGCAGCGCGAGCGACTGGCGCAGCACGCCGGCATGTTCACGGATCTCGTGCGCGAGATGACCGAGCTCGCCGACGAGTTCAGCGACGACGAGCTCGACACGATCGCGCGCTACGTCGAAGGCGCTGCGCAGCGGCAAACCGCGGCGACCGCACGGCTCGGCACGCACACCAGCGCGCCGGAGCCACGCGCGTCGCGTCGCCGCCCGCGGTGATCAGGGCGCCGTCGCACGTGACGAGCGCGCGGGCTTGTCGTGCAGCTCGGGCGCGGTCGCGAACGCAGCCGACCATGCGTGCACGCGCGCGATGAACTTCTGCGTGCGCTCGGGCAGCGGCTCACCGGCCTCGATGCGGCGCTTCACCGCGACGTGGCCGAGCGCGTAGCCGGCGAGCGCGAGATCCTGATCGCCCTCGAAGATCTTCAGCAAGCGCGACAAGAGATACGCGCCGGCTTCGACGTTGAACTTCGCGTCGTAGGGGCGATGCGGAATGCCGAGGCGCTTCGCGAGGCCCTTCGACGTGGTCGGCATGAGCTGCATCAAGCCGGCTGCGCCGCCGGGGCCTTTGGCCTTCGCGTGGAACTTGCTCTCGTGCCAGATGATCGCGTTCAT
>DASZPU010000859.1:0-6314 GCA_035550195.1 Nannocystaceae bacterium | reverse complement strand
GTATCGGCCCGCGCGCTCGATCGCGGCGGCGCCGGCGAGCTGCTCGCGCAACGCTTCGACCTCGGCCGCGACCGCGGAATCCTCGGGCACGAGCTCGTCGTGCTCGAGCGCGCCGGGATCGCTGCAGCGATCGATCGCCGGCAATCGCAGCGCGAGGTCGGCGGCGCGTACGGCGATCTCGAGGTCGGCGTCGGCGAGCACGTCGACGGTGCCGCGCAGCTCGGCGCGCGCGCGATGCAGACAGCGCGAGCGCAGCTCCATGTCGCGCGTGGTTTGCTCGACGCGGATCGTGGTGGCCTCGCAGTTGGCGCGGTGCATCGCCGTCCAGGCGCTCGCGTAGGCGTCGAGGCGATCGGCGGCCGCGCCCACGTCGGCGAGCGGGCCGAGCTGCGTCGCATGGGTTTCGATCTCCGCGCGCCGATCGCCGTCCCACACGCCCGCGAGCTCGGCGGCACCGCCGGTGCAGCGCTGATCGTCGCCGCGCATGGCCGTGAACGCGAGCGCAACGGTGGCAGTCGTGGTGACGGCGGCCGCCAGCGCGAGCCCACGTCGTCGCTTCGCCGCCGGATCGAAGGCGAGCTCGACGAGCAGCGCGTCGATCGTCGCGAAGCGATCCTCGGGCCGCGGCTGCAGCCCGCGGCGCAGCGACTCGATCACGCGCGTCGGCAGGCCGCGGCGATCGCTGGGGATTGCCGGCGGTCCACTGCGCTTCGCCGCTGCGAGCTCGGCGATGATCGCCGCGCCACTGCGTCCCGGCGTGTGCGGCTGACCGCCCGCGCTGCCGGTGGTGCCCGCGAGCGTCGCTTCGCGATCACCGTCGATGTCGAACGGATACCCACCGAAGAGCGACTCCCATGCGGTGAGCGCAAAGCCGTACACGTCGCTCGCGCGATCGGGCGCGCCGCCATGATGTTGCTCGGGCGCCATGTAGCGCGGCGTGCCGACGCCGCGCGCCCACGCGTCTTGCTCACCGTCGCCGAGCCGCGCGAGCCGTGCGACACCGAAGTCGCCGACTTTGATCTGCCCGTCGTTGCCGACGAAGATGTTCGCGGGTTTCACGTCGCCATGGACGATGCCCTGCGCGTGCGCGGCCGCGAGCCCCTGCCCCGCCGCTGCGAGCATGCGCAGGATCTCGCGCCCGTCGGCCCGCGCCCGCCGCTCCGCCAGCCAATGCGCGAGATCGCCACCTTCGACGAGCTCCATCGCGACATACGCACCGCCGTCGTCGCTGCCGACGTCGAACACCGAGACGACGTTGGGATGCACGAGCTTCGCGAGAATGCGGGCCTCGTGCACGATCGCGCGCGCGTGCTCGCCACTTCCGCGCAGTCGTTTGATTGCAACCTTCCGGTCGAGCTCGGGGTCGTAGGCCCGGAAGACCTCGCCGCCACCACCTTCGCCGAGCCGTCCGATGACGAGGTAGCGACCGACCATGACCGACTCGGGTCCGTGCGGTTTCGGCTCGTCGTCGCTGCGACGCCGCGTGATCGCCACCTCGCTCATGGCTGCGTGGCTTAAAAGCATGGCGACCGCGCGCGCGGCTTGCAAACGCTCGCTGCTGGCGCGAAGGAACGGTGCTACGGTGCCGGTTGCGATGAGAGTGATGTGCACGCATCGGCCGGTGCTGGCGATGGCGCTGCTCGCTGCGGGCTGCTTCTCCGAGTCGAGTGTCTACGACGACTGCGACCGCAACGACTGCACCAGCTCGAGCGATGGCAGCGGCAGCGACACCACGCCGACCTCGACGACCGCGATCACGACCACGACGAACACGACGTCGGCGACCAGCACCACCGAGTCGGTCGACGACAGCAGCGAAGCCGAGAGCAGCCCGCCCACCACGGAGACGAGCAACGCCTCGTCGAGCGACGATGGCGAGAGCAGCTCCGACGACGCCACGCCCGCGCGCTGCGGCGACGGCGTGCTCGAGTCGCCCGAGGAGTGCGAGGACGCCGACGACGGCGATCCCCACGACGGCTGCAACGCGTGCGTGATCACGCCGCAGCTCGTCTGGACGCACGAGCGCGACTACGGCGACGACTCCATCGACGATGCTGCGCTCGCACTCGCGGCCGACGGCGATCAAGTCCAGGTGAGCGCGGTGATCGGCAACGCGATCGCATTCGACGACGCGTACTGGTTCCGGCTCGACACCGACAACGGCTTCGTCGATCCGGAGTGGGGCTACATGGCGAGCCTCGCGGAGAACAACCGCGTGCTCGCGCTCGCGCGCACCGGCAACGACTGCGCGCTCGGTGGCTTCGTCAACGGCTGGGGCGCGGCATCGATCGCGGCCGGCAACACGCTCGACTGCAACACCGGCTGGATCACCGGCGACCTGCAGATCGGCGAGCCGCAGGTCGACGGTGGGCCCGACGCGATCCGTGCGCTGGTCGTGCGCGGCGACGGTGGCATCGTGGTCGGCGGCGTGCGGATCTTCGGCGCCGCACCGCGCGGCTGGATCGCCGAGCTCGCCCCCGGTGGTCAGACGCTCGAGGCCACCACGTGGCTCGACGATCCGGTCTGGTACGGTGAAGCCAGCGAGGTGAACGCGCTCGCGCTCGCGCCCGACGACACCGTCTTCGTCGCGGGCAGCTTCGACGACGGCGGCGGACCACGGGGCTTCGCGGCGCCGCTCGAGCTCGCGTCGGAGATGCCCGCACCGTTCGCGCCGATGGAGAACGAGAGCGTCGCGATCGACGTGCGCCCCATCGCCACCGGCATGGCGGTCGCGGGTTGGAGCGTATCTGCGGGTGGTGATGCCGACGCGCGTATCGAGCTGTTCGACATGGACGGCGGTGCACCGCTCGTGTGGACGCTGGGCAACGCCACCGAGGATCGTCTGCACGGCCTCGACGTCACGCCCGAAGGCCTGGTCGCGACCGGCTTCACCAGCGCGCCCGCGACCGGCACCGACGTGCTCGTCGTGTGGCTCGACGATACGCTCGCCGAGCAGCACCGCGCGGTGTGGAACAGCAGCGGTGCCGGCGACGACGTCGCGTGGGATGTGCTGGCGACGCCCGAGGGCATCACCATCGGCGGCGCGGCCCAAGGCGACGACGTGCAGGAGCTGCTCGTGCAGCGCTGGGTGATCCCGCTGCCCTGATCACGCGCTGTCGGCGAGGCGCTTCACCACTTCGGCGAGCGTGGTCTCGCCCGCCATCGCGCGCTGCAGCCCGGCGTCGAACAACGGCCGGAAGCCGTGCTGCCGCGCGCACGCGATGAGGTCTTCGACGGTCGCGCCGCGACGCACGAGCTCGCGCAAAGGCGGCGTCACGCGCAGCACCTCGTAGACCGCGACGCGTCCGCGATAGCCCGAGTCGTGGCACGCGGGACAACCCGCGCCTTTGCGGAACTTCGCCGTGCGGCAGGTGGCATCGTCGAGCTCGAAGCGTGCGCGCTCCTCTGCAGTGGGCTCGTACGGCTGTGCACACGTCTCGCAGACGCGTCGCACCAGCCGCTGCGCGATGATCATCACCAACGCGTTGGCGAGCAGGTACGCGGGAATGCCGAGGTCGACCAGCCGCGACATCGACTCCGCGGCGCTGTTGGTGTGCAGCGTCGAGAGCACGAGGTGACCGGTGAGCGCAGCCTTCACCGCGATCTGCGAGACCTCCTCGTCGCGCATCTCGCCGACGAACACGACGTCGGGATCCTGACGGAGAATCGAACGCAGGCCCGACGCGAACGTCACGCCACCGGTGACGTTGATCTGCACATGGTTGATGCCCGGGATGCTGGCCTCGACCGGATCCTCGAGCGTGACGATGTTGAGCTCGGCATCGTTGATGAACGCGAGCCCTGCATGCAGCGTGGTGGTCTTGCCGCTACCGGTCGGCCCGGTGACGAGGATCATGCCCTGGGGCAGCCGCAGCGCGCGACGGAAGTGCTCGAGGTCGTCCGCGCCGAAGCCGATGCGATCGATGTCCGCGAGCCCGGCATCCTTCTTCAGCAGTCGGATGACGCACTTCTCGCCGTACACCGTCGGCAGCGTCGACACGCGGAAGTGGCACACCTCGCCTTGATAGCTGATCGCGATGTGGCCGTCCTGCGGCACTCGCCGCTTGGCGATGTCCATCTCGCCCATGATCTTGAGCCGCGTGATCATGGCGGCGTGCAGGCGCTGCGGCGGCGTGATGAGGTTCTGCAACGCACCGTCGACGCGCAGCCGCACGCGGAAGTAGGTCTCGTAGGGCTCGACGTGGATGTCGCTCGCGCGGCGGTTGATCGCCTCGACCAGCAGGAAGTTGCACAGCGTGATGATCGGCGCCTGCTCGCCCGCGATCTTCAGGTCGTGTAGGACCTGCTGGCTCTCGTCGTCGGGCGCGCGCTCGGGCTCGATCGCCTGCACCGCCTTGTCGAAGAAGCGCCCGCCCTCGAGGATCTCGTCCATCAGCGAGGCCGACTCGAGATGCTCCTTCAGGAAGTCGCCGAACTCCGCCTCGCTGCAGATGTTGACGACGAGGTGGCACCCGGTGTGGAAACGGATGTCGTCGATCGCGGTGAGGTTGTAGGGGTCCTTCAGCGCGACGTGCAGGGTGTTGCCCTCGCGCTTGAGCGGAATCGCCTCGAACTTGCGGATCATGTCGCGCGGCAAGAGCGACAGCAGCGCCTTGTCGGGCTTGAATCCGCGCAGGTCGACGACCTCGATGCCGAGCTGCTCGGAGAGCGCGCTGCGGATCTGCGCTTCGGTGCACAGCCGCAGGTTGACGAGGATCGATCCGAGCCGACCGCCACCCATCTGTTGCACCGCGAGCCCGCGCTTGATCGCGTCCTCGTCGCACACACCCGCGCGCACGAGCACCTCGCCGAGTCGTAGGCGACGTTGAGGCGACGGCGCGGTTGCATCCGCGTTCGGTTGATTCGCGGAAGGCGCCGGCGAATGCGCGACCTCGGCGGGAACGAGCGCGATCGGCCCCGTGCGCGTCACCGAGCGCTGCGCCCAGTGGGGCGGAGGCGGAGGACTGGCCGGACGGGCGGTCATGATCGAAGTTCGCCCACTCGCGCGCGACCCTTGAGCACCGTCGCGGGCCACACCGCGATCAACAGAGCGCGAACGCTGTGGCATGATGGCGTCGTGACAAGCGTGCAGCGTCGTCGCGCGATTCTCGGCCTTGGCATCGCGCTCTCCACCGGCCTAGCCACGGACGCATCTGCGGATCCGCCTTACCTCGATCAGATCACGCCCGGTGATTTGCGCGGCATCGCGATGACCGCGGGTGATCCGTGGGTGCTCGGCTATTGGGAGTATCTGCCGACCAACTACGACGATCTCGATCCCGGCGAGCTGTTGCCGCTGTTGGTGTTCTTGCCCGGCATCGGCGAGTACGACGACGACGCGTCGTGCCCCGGTGGCACGGACGTCTGTGCAGCCGGTGCATGCGGCGGCGATGGGCTCTGCCACAACCTCACGTGGGGCCCGCAGCAACACATGCGCGTCGGTGCGTGGGACGACGTCGCGCGCCCGTTCATCATGGTCTCGCCGCTCAACGACGTGCCGAACTTCTCGACGACCGAGTGGAACGTCGCCGAGCTCGACGCCTTCTTCGACTACATCGTCGACAACTATCCCGTCGATCCGCGTCGCATGTATCTCACCGGCATGAGCCAAGGTGGACGCGGCGTGCAGCAGTACATCAGCGCGCATCCGCGACGCTTCACCGCGGTCGTGCCGATGCCGGGCGGCACCACGTCGATCCCGGCGATCGGGTGCACGTTCCAGGACACCGCGCTGTGGGTCTTCCACGGCGAGGACGACAACAACGCGAACCTCGGTGCCGGCACGTTCAGCCCGTGCTCGATGGTGCAGGTCGAGCACCAGTACCAGCACCCCGATCTCTACGCGGGCTATCAAGCCTGCGCCGATCGTCAGACCGAGCCCGGCCATCCCGACGGTCGCGTCAGCATGGTCTACAACGTCGGGCACTTCGTCTGGCAGCAGGCGATCGATCCGGTCGGGCTCGGCTTCCCCGCGACCGAGTGGCTCACGGATCAGGGCTGCGGCTACGCGGCGGACTACCGCGAGTACTCCGCGGTGAACGACTCCGACGGCATCTACTCGTGGTTTCTCACCCTCGATCGTCCCGACGTCGTCGCACCCGACGACTACGTGGTGTCGGGCGACGACTTGGCGACGTCGATCGCCGCGACGGTCACGGACGACGACACGATCACCTGGACGTGGACGCAGCTCTCCGGTCCGATCGCGACGCTCGACGACGTCGATCAACCGACGTTGCTCGTCAGCGATCTGATGGAGCTGACGCAGTACACGTTCGAGGTGACGGTCGTCGATGCGGACGGCCAGTGGGATC
>DASZPU010000858.1:0-2418 GCA_035550195.1 Nannocystaceae bacterium | reverse complement strand
AATCACCGTGTCCGGTGCTGGTCGTCCCCACATGAACAAGGGCTGCGCCCTTACGCTCGCAACTTAGTCGAGCCGATGCGGCTCGACTGAGTCGGTCGCTATCCCCGGCGACGAGAGTCGCCGCCGCCACTGTGTGGCGGTTGCTCGAGAGCGCTGGCCGCCTTTGGCGTCCACCGTTCTCGGCAATTTCTTCTGGTCGTGATCCACTGGCGATGGTTCGCGCTCCGTGCCCCCGCGCGCTCCGCAGCGTGCGCTTCTTTGCGTGCGTGCTACTTTCCCGCGCGTTGCGGCGGGGCGGGATCAGTGCGCGCTTCGGGTTCGCGGCGATGTTGGCTGCACCGCCGGTCGCCGATCCGGCGGCGGTCGAGATCGAGGTGCTCGGCGTGCAGGTGCGTTGGCGCGGCCCCGCGGGCTGCCCCGATGCGGAAGCGGTGAAGGCTGCGCTCGAGCAGGGTGATGCCGAGGCTGCGCCCGACGATGCGCGCGTGTCGGTCGATGCGACGATCGCTGCAACCGACGATCGCCGGTGGTCGATGCAGGCCGAAGTCGCGTCGCCGACGGGTCGCGAGCGTCGCAGCTGGATCGCCGACGACTGCGAGACGATCACGAAGTTGCTGGTCGTCATCGTCGGCTCTGCGCTCGCGCGCGCGCACGAAGAACGGTCGGTCGGTGATCCGCCCGCGCCTGCGCCGATCGAGCCCGTGCCGCCACCGGCGGTCCTGCCTACGTTGCGCGCGAAGATCGAGCCGAGGATCGTCGCGACGAAACCGGTACCGAAGAAGCGCGTGCGGACGGAGCTCGCGCTGCGCATCACGACCGGCATCGAAGCGGGTGGTCTGCCGAACGCAGGGCCGGGGGTCGCAGCGGGTCTCGTGGTCGCGCGACCGCGTTGGCGTGCGGATGCGATCGCGGTGTGGGTGTTGCCGCGCGCCACGTCACTCACGCCCGGCGGTCCCGGTGCGCGGGTCCAGCTCGCCGCCGGTGCGGTGCGTGGTTGTGTACGACTCGGCGATGTCGTCGAGGTGCCGTTGTGCGCCGGCATCGAGCTCGGTGCGGTGCACGGCAAGGCGACGCACGTGGACAAGATCGGCAGCGACGACGTGCTGTGGGCGGCCGCGTTGCTCGGCCCCGGCGTCCGCGTGCGGGTGCGCCGTCGCATCGCGCTCGTGCTCGACACGACGCTCGCGATCCCGCTCGGCCGACCGCGCTTCGAGCTCACCGAGCTCGGTCAGGTCTACCGCGCCAGAACGGGCGCCAGGGCCCTGTTCGGCATCGAATTCAGGGTGCGATGACGGATCGCCGCGCTCGCGGCATTACCCACTCGTGGGCTCGGCCTCACCCACCGCGCGCGTGCCCCCGCAAAAGTCGAGCTGGGGCGACCTCGCCGCGATCTACGCCGAGCACCACGACTTCGTGTGGCGGGTGCTGCTCGGGCTCGGCGTGCCGCGCAGCGTCGTCGAAGACGCGACGCAGGATGTGTTTCTCGTGCTGCATCGACGACGCAACGAGCTCGAGGATCGCGGCACGATGCGCGGCTTGCTCTTCGGCATCGCGCGACGCGTCGCGATCAAGCACCGCAAGAGCAACCGCGATGCGTTGCGGGTCGTGCCGGAGCCGCCACCACCACGACAACCCGACGAGACGCTCGCGCGACGGCAGGCCGCCGAGCTGGTGTCGAGCGTGCTCGCGCAGCTCGACGAAGACAAGCGCATCGTGTTCGTGCTCGCGGAGATCGAAGGCATGACCATGCCGGAGATCGCCGAGCTCGTCGGCGTGAAGCTCAACACCGCATACTCGCGGCTGCGACTCGCGCGGCAAGAGTTCCATCGCCGCGTGGAGCGGCTGCAACAGGGAGGGACGCCATGACCGAGCACGCGGATCTCCTCGCAGCGTGGCGCACCGAAGCCGGACCTTCGGCGATCGAGCGCGCGCGCATGTGGGAAGAGATCGCCGCGAAGGCGGAGCAGGGCGATCCGCTCGCGGACGACGTCGAGGTGGCAGCACCCGTCGCTGCGCGATCGATCGCGCGGCCGCGCTTCGTGATCGGTGCGATCGCGTTGGCGGCTGCGGCCGTGCTCGCGTTGGCGATCGCGCCGCGCGGGCGCGAGCTGCCGCGCACGATCGAGCCGGCGCTGCAGCAGTCGATCCGGGCGGTGTTGCCGAGCGTGCCGCGTCCGGTGCACGCGGTGCAGCCCGCGACGCCGCCGCGCGTCGAGCCGGTCGCGCCCGCGAGCGAGGAGCCGGTCGCACCGGTCGTCGAGGCCGTGCGTCCGAAGGCGAAGCGCACCGCGCCCGCGAGCATCGATCCGGCCGAGGTCGAGCTGCTCGAGCGCGCGCAGCGGAAGCTCGCTCGCGATCCGCTCGCGGCGCTCGCGTTGTTCGAGCAACACGCGCGCGAGTATCCGCGCTCGGCGTTGG
>DASZPU010000857.1:0-5159 GCA_035550195.1 Nannocystaceae bacterium | reverse complement strand
TAGCGCGCGTCGCCGTCGCGGTCGTAACCGGGCGGCAGGCGCAGACGCAGGACGTATTCGTCGTCGACGACGGCGGACTGGAAGCGTTCGGTGTCGCGCGTGCCGGTCGTCGGCCAGGGCTCGTCGCTACAGGCGACTATCGTGAGGGTTGCCACGAGGGCGTATCTGTGCACGCCGGTTGAACACCGACAGCGCCTCCGACTGTCACCCGTGCGGCTGCACTTGCCGCTCGACGTTGCGGACGAGCAGCGGCAGCACCATCGCGAACGCCACCGAGACCCACGCGACCGTGGCCATGCCCACGAGCTGGTGGTCCGCCGTGGTCTCGAGGATCTTCGCGGAGATCGACGCCCCGGAGGCCGCCGCGAGGTGCTGCACCGCCGATTGCAGCGACATGAAGCGCGCGCGCTCCTCGGGGGCCGGCACCCGCGTGGTCAGCGTGGAGTACGCGACGTTGCGCACGCCGTTGGTGAACATGAACGCGATGAACAGCCCGAACATGCAGGGCAACAACGCGGTCTCGAACGGTAACAAGTCGGTGCGCGCGAACCCGAGCCACGTGATCGTCGCGAACCCGAGCGAGCCGACCGTCGCGACCTTGGTGGCGCCGAGGCGATCGACCTGACGTCCGGTCGCGCGCGTGACGAAGAAGCTCACGATGCCGCCCGCGAGGTACAGCCACTTGAGCTGTGCTTCGGGCAGGCCGAGGTTGTTCTGCGCGAACGTGGCGATGTTCGGCAGCAGGATGAACGCGCCCGCGTTCACCGTGAACGTCATCGCATACGACGACAACACGATCGGGCGTTCGAGCATGCGACCGAGCGCGCGCAGCTGCTGCACCGCGCCGTGCTCACGCGTCGCGCCGACGAGGTGACCGCGCAACGGCGGCAGCAGCACGATCACCGCCACCACGACTGCGAGACCCATCCCGCCGACCGCGAAGAACGGCAGGTGCCATCCGCCGATCTCCGCGAGCGCGATGCCGGTGGGCACGCCGAGCACGGACGCGGCCGCGAACGCGCCCATCACCGCGCCCATCGCTCGCCCACGGCGCTCCACCGGGATCACGTCCGAGACGATCGCGATCGCGAGCGACGTCGCGGGCCCGCCGAAGATCCCGGCGAGCACGCGCGCGGCCATCAGCTCTTCGAAGCTCGTCGCGATGCCGCCGGCCGCGGTGCCGAGCGCGAGCCCGAGCAGTGCGACCGCGAGCGCGGGCCGCCGATCGAAACGATCGAGGAACAGCGAGCCGACGACGCCCGACAGCGCGGCCGCGAACGTGTACGCGGCGACGGCGTAGGCGAGGTGCGATTCCGGCATCCCGACCGCGACCGACAACCGCGGCCCGAGCGGCGCGATCATCATGAAGTCGAGGATGTTGACGAACTGGACCGCCCCGACGACGAGCAGGATCCCGCGCTCGCTCAGCCGTCGGCCCGTCGTCGTCGCATCCATCGTGAGCCGCGCTCTACCGGCGCACGCGTGGGATCGGCGACCCGGGCGTGCAAGTTACGGACGGCGAAGCGCTCGGCTACACTTTGCGCCCCATGGCGCGGGCACGCAAGGCGAGATCCCGGGCGAAGCCCGTCGTCATCGCGGTTGAACCAGAAGCGGACGAGGACGAGGACGACGATGGCGACGCGCCCGCGAACGCGATCCGTGTGCGCCGCATGCACCGACGCGACATGAACCGCGTCTGGGAATTCCTGAAGCTCGTGTTCCGTGAGGTGAATCGCGACACGGTCGAGTACCAGCGCCCGCGCAGCAAGAAGCGCTTCGAGGAGCAGTACGACGACGAAGGCATCGAGCAGCTCATCTTCGAGGTCGACGGCGACATCGTCGGCTACGCCGAGTGCGCGTACGAGGTGACCGGCAGCGACAACTGGATGAACCCGCGCTACTTCGACAAGCGCGACATGCGACCGCTGTTCGTCGAAGAGCTCGCGTCGCATCCCGAGTACCACGGGCGCGGCATCGGCAGCTTCATGCTCGAGCAGCTGCAGCACCTCGCGCGCGTGCGCGGGTGCACGCACCTCGTGCTCGAGGTCGCGGAGAACAACCGGCGCGCACTGTCGTTCTACCGCAAGCGCAACTTCTTCAAGCTCGATGCCTCGCTGTTCATGGCGCAGAAGGTCGACAGCGAGCCCGAGCTGCTCCCGCCGCGTCCGCTCAAGGATCGCGAGGGCGAAGAAGAACCCGACGACGAAGTCAGCGAAGACGAAGACTAGCGACGAGCTCGGCGACCACAGCGGTGGTTTCCGTCGGTCGATCGCGATGCGGGCTGTGGCCACACTCGGCCAGCACCGTGCGCGTCACCGGGCCGCGCACGCCGGCGGCGATCGCATCGAGCTGACGCAGCGTGCCGTACTCGTCGTCTGCGCCCTGCACGAGCGCGATCGGGATCTCGATCGCGGGCAAGTAGCGCTCGACATTCCACGCGCGGAACCGCGGATCGAGCCACGCATCGTTCCAGCCCCAGAACGCGTGCTCGACGTTGTCGCCGTGGTGCTTGCGCAGCCGTTCGCGCAGATCGCCGTGCAGCCATGCGTCCTTCGCGACGCGGATCGCCGCGACCGAGCAGTCCTCGCAGAACACGTGGGGCGCGAGCGCGACGACACCGCGGACACGTGGGCGTGACGCGGCCGTGCCGGCGTGGACGAGCGCGATCGTTGCGCCGTCGCTGTGGCCGACGAGGATCGCATCGTGGATCCCGGCCGCATCGAGCACCTCCGGCAACACCGACTCGCCTTCGCGTTCCATGTAGTCGAGCGGTCGCGGCCGTTCGATCGGATCCGAATTCCCGTAGCCCGCACGGGAGAATGCGAGTGCGCGCAACCCGGTCGCGCGCACCAGATCGTCGGGCCAGTCGCGCCACATGCGGATGCAGCCCAAGCCTTCGTGCAACAGCACGAGCGTGGGTCCGGGCGCGTGCGGGCCGATCCACGCGGCCTCGAGGCGTGCGCCCGCGGCCACGACCGTGAACGTTTCGCGCTCCACGCGGTCGATTGTTGTGCACGAGCAACGTTGTGTCGACCGCCACGTGACTAGTCGCGGCCTGCGGCGCGACCCAGACTGCGCGGCATGGCAAGCACGTGGAACATCGACCCCTCTCATTCCAGCGTCGGCTTCGCAGTGCGGCACCTCATGGTGTCCAAGGTGCGTGGCCGCTTCGTCGACTGGCGCGGCACGTTCGGCTACGACGAGAACGATCCGACCAAGACCAGCGTGGACATCGAGATCGACGCGGCGACCATCGAGACGAAGGACGACAAGCGTGACGCGCACCTGCGCTCCGCCGACTTCCTCGACGCGGAGCACCATCCCAAGCTGACCTTCCGCAGCAACGGTGTGAAGCGCATCGACGAAGAGAACTTCGAGATGGTCGGCGACCTCACGATCCGCGGCGTCACGCGGCCGGTCGCGCTCGCGGTCGAGTACGCCGGGCGTACCAAGGATCCGTGGGGCGGCGATCGCATCGGCTTCTCGGCGCACACCTCGATCAGCCGCAAGGAGTTCGGGCTCGAGTGGAACGTCGCACTGGAGGCGGGCGGCGTGCTGGTGGGCGACAAGGTCGAGATCCAGATCGAGCTGGAAGCGATCCGCGCGGCGTAGCGCAGTGTTCTACGACGCGGCTTGTCGAGCGCTGCGGCGCGGGGAATGATCGCTCCGCGCTGCAGCGTCGAACGTCGCCGTGAGCCTGCTACCGATCGTCCTCGCGTTGCTCCTGCAGCCTCCGGCGACTCCGCCCGTCGTGGCGGAGGCCGAGCTCGCACCGTTGTCGGAGACGTTGCGCTCGCGCTTCGATGTGATCACGCGCGACCCGCCGCACGAGCTCATCCGCAAGTCGCACTACTGGACCGGCAACGAGCGCTCGCTGCATCTGTGGCACCACGCGCTCGCCGATCGTGGTGGTGCGTATCTCGGCGTCGGTACCGATCAGAACTACCTGCTGGCGGGCTGGGCGAAGAGCGAGCTGGTGGTCGTGGTCGACTTCGATCAAGCCATCATCGATCTGCACCGCTCGTACATCGCGTTTCTCGAGCACGCCGAGACGCCGGAGCAGTTTCTCGCGCTGTGGTCGGAGGAGGGCATGGCGGATGCGCTGACGGTGTTGCAGGCGCGCTGGGGCGACGACCCGCGCTGGGAACGGATTCGCCGCGTCTACAAGGTCGCACGGCGGCTGGTCGCGAAGCGACTCGCGGCGGTGATGCAGCGGACGCAGGAGCACGGCATCGCGACGTTCATCGACGATGCGACGCAGTACCAGCACGTGCGTGCGCTCGCGCAGAGCGGGCGCGTGATCGCGTTGCGCGGCGACTATGCCGGCGCGCACACGCTCGCGGGCGTCGCGGAGGTGTTGCACGAGGCGGGCTTGCGCCTCGGCGTCATCTATCTCTCCAACCTCGAGCAGTACGTCGACTACACCCCGCAGTTCCGCCGCAACCTGCTCGCGTTCGACGTCGCCGACGACGCGGTGGTGGTGCGCACGCTGGGCTGGCGATCGTTCGGCTTTGCGCCGGGCGAGCACTACCACTACAACGTCCAACCGGCGCCGCTGTTCGCCGGATGGTTGCGGCACAATCGGGTGAAGCGGCTGCCCGATCTGCTGCTGCAGCGCACCAAGACCGGCACGCGTGGGCTGTCGATCCTCGATCGCGAGCCGGTCCACTCGAAGACGCCGCCCGTGATCGCGCGGTGACGATGCGGGGCGCGGCGCTGTTGCTGCTGGTGGGTGCCTGCTCGCGGGCGCCGACGCAGGAGCCCGAGCGCGCACCCGCGGCAGCGCCGGCCGTCGTCGCCAAGCCCGCGCCGAAGGTCGAAGCCGTCGCGCCGCCGGTCGAGGATCGCTGGCTCGCGGATCTGCTGGCGAAGGATCCCGCGAATGCCACGTTGCTCGCCGATCCCGCGCGCTATCGGTTGCAAGTGCTGGTGACGATCGTCGAACCGGGGGGAAAGACCACCGAGCACGGCTACCGCGTCGATGCCGAGTACACGTATCCCGCGTCGGCGATCAAGACGTTCGCGTCGGTCGCAGCGCTGCGCGAGCTCGAACGCCTACAGGCCGAGGGGCACGCGCTGGATCTCGACACGCCCGTGGTCGCGGGCGGTGCTCGCTTCACGCTCGGCGCCGAGATCCACGCGATGCAGCTGGTCTCCGA
>DASZPU010000856.1:0-3379 GCA_035550195.1 Nannocystaceae bacterium | reverse complement strand
CCGCATCCCGCAGGTGTGGAATCCTGGTGTCGTGGTGCGTTGGGTTGCTTCGGCCGTGTCCGCGTGCGCGCTCGTCGGGTGCGCCGGCGGTGGCATCGGCGACGTGCAGCAGAGCTCGGGGCTGGGCTCGAGCTTCGGCACGAGCGTCAGCACCACCGCGATGACCAGCAGCGACGACGCGACCGGCACCGGCGACACCGGCAGCAACGACTCGCCGTCGAGCACGCCGGGCGACGCGTCGAGCGACGGCTCGAGCGGATCCGGACCGCAGCCCGAGAGCTCCGCCGACGCGGACGCATCGAGCAGTGGTCCGCCCGCACCGTTTTGTGGCGACGGCAACGTCGACGACGGCGAAGCGTGCGACGACGCGAACGACGACGACAGCGACGCGTGCGTCGCGGGCTGTGTGTCCGCGAGCTGCGGCGACGGCTTCGTGCACCAAGGCGTCGAAGCGTGCGACGACGCGAACGCCAGCGACACCGATGCCTGCGTCGCGGGCTGCATCGCGGCGAGCTGCGGCGACACGTTCGTGCAAGCCGGCGTCGAAGCGTGCGACGACGGCGTGAACGACGGCAGCTACGGCGGCTGCAATCCCGGCTGCGCCGCGCTCGGCCCCTACTGCGGCGACAGCGTCGTGCAAGCGCCACAGGAGCGCTGCGATGGTGCGACCGGCTACGCCCACGTGGCGTGCACCAACTGCGTGCACGACTTCTCGACGATCAATCAGCTCTATTGCTTCGGCACCTGCACGTATGCCGGTGCGCAGAGCTGCGATCAGGCCGACGCCGACATCCTGTGCAAGCTGCAGACGGGCGACTCGCTCAGCATCGCGACCTCGTTCCAGATCGTCGCCACGCTCGACGGCCCGGGCTTCGCGTGTCCGGGCTACAGCACGAACATCGGCACGTACCCCGAGTTCGGCGTGAACGTGAGCGTGTGGTACGACGACGTGAACCTGCTGCCCGTGCACTCGGGCGGGCAGGTCGTCGCGAACGTCACCTGCAGTTAGTTTTGGTCAGTCGGGCTCGGGATTCGCGGCTTCGTCGGAAAGCTGCGTACACGTGGTGTCTCAGCTTCCAGAGACGCACGCGACGTCACGCGCAACGCCGGGGGGCGTTGCCGTGGCCGCGCGCGGATGGAGGCGGCATGGCACGGGCGACTGCGCTCGGGCTCGCGGCCGTGCTCGGAGCCTGCGAGGGCGCCGAGCATGCGTCGCAGCCCGCGAGTGATAGCGGCGGCATCGATACGCTCGAGGGATCGGGCACCGCAGTGAACGACGACGACGATGCGCTCGAGAGCTCGGGCGCGGACTCGTTCTTCGACCTCGGCCAAGCCGACGACGGTGCGGGCGGGGAGCTCGAGTGCGACGACGATCCGCCCGAAGCGTTCCAGATCCCGATCGACGCCAGCTGCAAGTCCGAGCCGCAGATCGGCACGTTCATGCCGGTAGTCGAGTGGGAGCGCACCGAGTGGACACAAGCCGCGGGATCGAAGGAGAGCGCGACGATGCCGATCGTCACGCAGCTCGACGACGACGATCTCGACGGCGACATCGACACCGACGACGTGCCCGACGTGCTCGCGCTGACCTACGGATCGGGCGTGTGGATGCGCGGGCTCGATGGCGCGACCGGTGACGTGGTGCTCGACGCCGAAGCCACCGGCTTCAGCCGCGGCGACGGCATCGCGGTCGCCGACATCGACGGCGACGGCGAGATCGAGATCGTCGGTGTCGACGACTACTACCGCGTGGTCGCGTTCGAGCACGACGGCACGATGAAGTGGATGACCGCGGGTCTCGGTGGCAACGCACCGCGCGACACCTGCCCCGCGTTCGGCGACATGGACGGCGACGGCACGGTGGAGATCGTCGCGGGTCGCACGATCCTCGCCGCCGACGGCACGGTGATCGGCACCGGCACCTTCGGCGTGGGCACGAACATCGGCGACGGTGCGCTGTCGTTCCCCGCCGACGTCGACGGCGACGGCACGCAGGAAGTCGTGGTGGGCAACGCGCTCTATCGCATGGACGGTTCCGAGATCTGGTCGAACGCCGAAGGCGACGGGTTCCCTGCGATCGCCGACTTCGACGGCGACGGCGATGCCGAGATCACCGTGGTGCGCAGCGGTCACGTGCGCCTGCAGAACGGCAACGACGGCACCGTGGTATGGACGACGGCACTGCCGAGCGGCAACGGCGGACCGCCGACGGTGGCCGACTTCGACGGCGATGGTCATCCCGAAGTCGGCGTCGCGTCGCTCAACGCATACTCGGTGTTCGACGGCGACGGCACGATGCTGTGGACCAACGGTACCCAGGACATCAGCTCGGGCGTGACCGGCTCGTCGGTGTTCGACTTCGAAGGCGACGGGATCTCCGAGATCGTCTACGCCGACGAAACTCGGCTGTGGGTGTTCGCGGGCAACGACGGCGGCGTGAAGCTCGAGTACGACGGCCACTCGAGCGGCACGCGGCTCGAGTATCCGTCGGTGGCCGACGTCGACGGCGACGGCCATGCGGAGATCATCGTCGCCCACGAGCACTACCAGACCAACCACGTCGGCGTGACGGTGATCGGCGACGCGAACGACTCGTGGCGACCTGCGCGTGCGCTGTGGAATCAGCACGCGTATCACATCAGTCACATCTCCGACGACGGCACCGTGCCCGCGGCACCGCAGCCGAGCTGGCAGACGCACAACAGCTTCCGCGCCGGCGATCTGTTGCCCAACGATGGGCTCGCCCAGCCCGACCTCGAGCTGTTCGGCACGCCGTGCGACGGTTGTGCGATGGGCTCGCGCATCGTGTGGATCCAGCTCGGCAACGGCGGCGCGGGCCCGCTCATGGGCGGAGCGACGCTGCAGATCGTCGGCGTCGCCGGTGGCGTCGAGCATCCGCTGATGGACGTGCCGGTGCTCGGCGCGATCGCAGCCGGTGAAGTCGGTGACGCGATCCCGATCGAGGTCGATCCGCTGCAGTACGAGGCGGTGCGTGTGCGTGCGGTCGCAGGCGAGCTCGAGTGCGATCCGACGGAGGCGACCTTCGAGATCGCGATCGAGCCCTGCCCGATCACGCCGCCTGCGGGTTGATTTTCGGCGGAGCCTCGCGTTCGCTCAGTCTCCGTGCACCAACGGCACGAACGCGACCGGCGCGACCTTCTGATCGTCGAGCTTGTCGCCGTTCTTCTTGATCACGCGCAGCAGCTGCGCCCAGTCGACGCCGGTGGGGATCACCAGCGTGCCGCCGTCGGCGAGCTGATCGATCAGCGCCTGCGGCACGGTGGGCGGCGCCGCGGCGACGATGATCGCGTCATACGGCCCGTGCTCGGGACGCCCCTTCCAACCATCGCCCTGCACGAGATCGATGTCGCCGAAGCCG
>DASZPU010000855.1:0-1709 GCA_035550195.1 Nannocystaceae bacterium | reverse complement strand
CCGGCTTCGTCCTTCGCGTAGGTGTCGGCGGCGTACCAATCGTCGACCCACTGCCACGCGTTGCCGACCGGATCGTAGATGCCCCACGCGTTCGGCGGGAACGCGCGCACCGGCGAGAGATACAGGAAGCCGTCCTCGCGCTCGTCGTGCTCGTGGCCGCGGCCCTGCCAGAAGTTGAGCCCGAGCTCACCGTTGTCGCGATGTGGATCGTCGCCCCACGGGAAGCGCGTCGTCGCGCCGGCACGCATCGCGTACTCCCACTCCGCTTCGCTCGGCAATCGCTTGCCGACGTGGGCACAGTAGGCGTGCGCATCGTTCCAGCTCACCATCACGACCGGCTCGTCGTCGCGCTGCGCATCGCTGCGCTTCGTGCCCCACGGTGCGCGCCACGATGCGCCTTCGATCTTCGCCCACTCCCAGTCGCGCATGCCTTCGACCGCGGTCATGCCGAAGCCGAGCCGCTCGGCGCTCGTGCGATAGCCGGTGGCGTCGACGAAGCGACGGAAGTCGGCGACGGTGACGAGCGTCGCGTCGATCGCGAACGCCGACAGCGTCACCGCGTGGGCCGGTGTCTCGTCGCGATGCAGGCTGCGCGCGCGCCCCATCGTGAACGTGCCCGCGGGCACGTCGATCATCTCGACCTCGGGGTCGTCGCGTTGCGTCGTCGTCGCGGGGCGGCAGGCCACCAGCAACGCGGCGGCTACCACTCGAAGCACCACTCCAGACACTCCGCGGGCTCACGCTTGAACTTCTTCGCGCACGCCTCGGTGGGCTCCTTGCTCTTCTCGATCGCCGCGTTCATGCACGCGTTGATCTCCTCGCAGCGCGGGCACTTCTGCTCCCGCAGCGCGAGGTGATCGGTGTTGCACTTCTCCTCGGCCTTCGAGCAGTCCTCGTTCGCACACTTGTCGCGGGCCGCGAGACACTTGTCGCGGCACTCGACGCGGGCCTCGGCGCACTGGGCCTTGCACTCGTCATCGTCGGCGCCGCACTTGCTCATGCAGCCGTCACAACCACCACCGCACTTGTCGTCGCAGCTCTCGCACGGCTTGCCGCACGCGTCGCGACACGCCTGCCCCTTGTCCCAACACCCCGACGGATCCGGCGAACAGTTCTGATCGAAGTCGCGCCACAGGCACTCGGAGACCTTGTCGCCCATCTCCTCGCGCTCCTTCTCGAAGGTGTGGTGACAGTCCGCGAGATAGGCCTTCGCTTCGTCGGAGATCTTCGGCGCCGGGCCTTCGACGACCTTGGCCTCGTGGTTCTGCCCGAACATCGCGTCGTGCTGCGTCTGCTCCTGCGGCGGTGGCGGCGTCTCCTCGGTGGAGATCCGGGCACACGCGGCCGCGCACGCGAGCATGGCGATGATCGATCGAAGCGAGAGGCGGTGCACGACACGATGATATCAGCGCCGCGGGAACGTGACCGCGATACCGACCTCGTACATGCCCCCGAGCGCGTGATCCCAACGATTGTGGTAGTCGACGATGCCGACGCCGCCCCACAGCGAAACGGCGTCGACGAAGCGCAGCTCGACACCGCTCTGCAGCGTCGTCCACACCGTGAGCGGCACGCTCCGCGCCGCGGTGGGCTGCACGCGCAACCGCGTGAAGATCGCGGGTACGCGCCAGCGCAACGCGCCGCCGATGCCACCATAGCCACCTCCTGCGAAGCGCTCGAACCACTTGCGCCCGTCGTCGTCGCAGCGA
>DASZPU010000854.1:0-9351 GCA_035550195.1 Nannocystaceae bacterium | reverse complement strand
GCCCGTCCGTCGCGACACGCTGCAGCCCTCTGCTGCCGGCCATGCCGACCCTCTCCGATCCCGCCCTGCGTCCCGTCTTCCAGCCCGACGAGGCGGCGCCGATCCGTGCGCTCGTCGTCGCAGGTGCATGTGGAAACGTCGGCTTGGGCAAGCTCGGACAGCTCGCACGCCTGCTCGTGAAGCACGGCATCCCGGTCGTCGCGCTCGATCCTTCGCCCGCGGTCGCCGAGGTGAAGAACCGTCTGCGTGAAGGCTTCGGAGATCGCTTCGAGGCCGCGGAGGTCGACGCGATCTTGAACGGCATCACGATCGTGCAAGGTGGCGTCGCGGATCTCCCCGCCGAGCTGCGCATCGGCTTCGTGTTCGAAGCGATCCCCGAGCGACTCGAGCTCAAGCATCGCTTCTATCGCGAGGTGCATGCACGTGATCCCGAAGCCTGGATCGCATCGGCGACGAGTGGCTTCCCGTCGACGCAGCTCTTCGGCGAGCTGCCCGGCAAGGCGCGCACCGCCGTGATGCATCCGTTCTTCCCCCACCTCACCAACAAGCTGTGGGAAGTGCCCACGCGCGGCGCGACCACGGGTGTCGCCGAGCTGAAGGTGCTGCGCAAGCTGTTGTCCGCGCTCGGCATGAGCACGGTCGAGGTCGCCGACGCGCCTGCGTTCGCGGCCGATCGCATCTTCTGCGGCATGATGCTCGAGGCCGTGCGCATCCATGCGGACCTCGGGCTCACGCCCGCGCAGATCGACGATGCGTGCAAGAAGCTGCTCGGCACCTCGCCGTTTTACGTGCACAACATGATCCCCGGTGCGAACTATCTGTCCGCGCACTGCATGGAGCTGTGCGCCGCGGAGCATCCCGGCGCGCTCTTCCGCGTGCCCGATGCCTGGGGCCCGTACGTCGCGGATCCCCACAAGAAGTGGCCGTACGAGAAGGGCCAGAGCTGCCCGCCGGAGCGGCTCGCCGAGGTCGAGCAGCGCATGCTCGGCATGCTGATCACGCTCGTCGCCGACATGCGCGCGCGCGACATCGCGGGGCTCGATGCGATCAACTTCCTGTGCGAGAACGCGTTGGCGTTCCGCGAAGGCGTGCCCGCGCTCATCGAGCGCATCGGCTTCGACCGCGCGCGCGCGTTCGTGCAGGGCTTCGCGAAGACGATCGGCGACGAGGGCATCACGGCGCTGGTCGGCCAGCTCGCGGCCGACCAGCCCGGCTGGAAGCGCATCTACGTCGGCACCTCGGTGCACGAGGGCGTGGGCTTGATCTCGATGCGTCGCACGACGCTGTCGGACACGTTCCTCGCGGAGCTCGCGGACGCGCACGCCGAGCTCGCGGCGAATCCCGACGTGCACGCGATCGTGATCGCACCCGATGGGCAACGCAGCCGCGAGTTCGGCCACGGTGCGGATCTGCAGGCGTTCGTGCCCGTGCTCGGCGACGAAGCCGGTGCGCTCGCGTTGATTCGCCGCTGGAAGGCCGCGCTGGCGTCGTTGCGTGGCGGAGCGAAGCCCACCGTGGCCGCGCTCGTCGGACGCGTGCTCGGTGGCGGGCTCGAGCTCGCGCTCGCCGTCGACGCGCGCATCGGAGCCGCGGGCACGAAGCTCGCGTTCCCCGAGACGACCGTCGGCGTGATCCCGGGGCTCGGTGGCTGCCACATGGCCCATCGCTTCAGCGCTGCGTCGGCCCAGCCCGAGATCGATCGTGCGCTGCTCACCGGTGCGAACGTCGCGATCGAAGAGGCCGCGCGTTGGGGGCTCGTGTCGGAGGTCGTGCCGGTCGCCCAGCTCCCGCAGCGCAGCATGGCGTTCGCGCGCGAGCTCGCGGCGGATCGATCGAAGCGACCCGCGCTGCGCGAAGATGCCGCGACGCTGGTCGTCGCGACCGACGTGCCCGGCACCAACGCGCAGGGTGTCGCGCTGTCGATCGCGCTGCGCGATCTCCTGCGCCGCACGATCGTCGATGCGAACGGACGCACGCTCGCCGAGGGCTCCGCGATCGAGGAGCAGCGCGCGGCCGAGAGCCTCGCGGCCCCCGCGGCGAAGGTCGGCGTGACCGCGATGATGCGGGGCAAGCCGCCCGTCTTCGCCGACCCGATCGGGTAAGGCGCGAAATCGCGCAATCGTACCCGTTGCCGGGTTTACGGGGCTTCGGCGGGTTGGGGTGAACCTACCCTGTATACGGGTCACCTACACGCCGGTGCCCGCACGCTCTCGCCCCCGTCTCCTCGGTGTCTCGTGGCTCGTGGCCGGCCTGGCCGCGTGCGCGCCGGTCGACGACGCGGGCGAGGATCGCCGCCCCGGCGCAGGGGGCAAGGCCGACGAGCTCGGCAACCAAGGCGCGTGCACCGAGGTGTTCGACGGACGCCAGGGCTTCTCGCGATCGGTGGTCGACACCAGCGAGCTCCGCGATCCGGTCGCACAGTTCGTGCTGCGGGCCGAAGGCGAGTGCCCCGACACGTTCACCGAGGTCGCGGCCGCGCTCGCGCAGCACGACGACGCCGCGTGCAGCGACACGAAGGGCAACGCGACCGCGGTGATCTCCGAGACCTCGCAGGTGCTCGGTCGTCCCGACATCTTCCGCGCGATCATCACGCGCGACTGCGGTGGCCGTTCCGATCACGGGCTCGCGATGTCGCTCGCGAACATCCCGGGCAACGCGACGAAGCCGCCCGACGACGTCGAGCTGATGGCGTTCGATCAGACGCTCGGCATGTTCGCGTTTTACACGCTGCAAGGCGGCGTGTGGACCTTCCACGGCACGTCGAAGGATCTGGTCGCCGAGGATTCGCAATCGAAGTGCGCCGCGTGCCACGTCGACGGCGGCATGATCATGAAGGAGCTCGACACGCCGTGGGTGCACTGGGAAGGTGACGCCACGACGCCGGGCGCGAGCGAGCTCATCGCGCGCCTCACCGATCTCGGCAGCCGTCAGACCGGCCCGGATCTCGAGCAGACCGTGCTCGCGGGCAACCGCGACTGGACCGAGATCTGGATCAAGGATCTGCTGAAGGCGGGCGAGCTCGATCGCGTGCTGCAGCCGCTGTTCTGCAGCAACGAGTTCAACATCGGCACCGCCGCCGACGGCGAAGGCGACCCGGTGCGCTTCGTGCCGGCCGAGGCGCTGGTCGACGACACCTTCGACGCGGGCGCGTTCCCGCTGCAGATCAACGTCTCGCCGGCGGCCTACGATGCGGCGATCGCCACCGCGAAGCAGCGCATCAAGATCGGCGGCAACGCGCTCGTCGGGCCCGACGGCAAGCCGGTGGTCGACACGCACTTCAAGCTCGCGTTCGTGCAGCGTGCACGCGCCGAGCAGCAGTTCGTCGATCGACTGGTCGAGATCGGCGTGATCGATCGCGAGCTCGCGCTCGACGTGCTCGCGGTGGACTTCACGCGGCCGGTGTTCTCCGATGCGCGCTGCGATCTCCTCGAGCACACCCCTGCCCTCGACGATCTCGTCGTGCGCGAGCCCGACGGCACCGCAGCGGTGAAGGCGAAGTTCGCCGAGACGATCGGCGATTGCTGCACCGAGCACGCGGGCTCGGGCTGCAGCGGCGAGACCGTCGAGGCCTGCGTGTGCGCGCAGGACGACTTCTGCTGCAAGGAAGAGTGGGACGGGCTGTGCGTCGCAGCCGTGAGCGATCGCGGCTGCGCGGCCTGTCCGGGCAACGAGAAGCAGTTCGCGACACCCGGGCTCGAGCTGTCGCCCGACTTGCCCAAGCAGATCCGCGACGGCTTCATCGCGAAGCTCGAGCAGGCGAAGCCCGCCGAAGGCACGGCGGCGGCGCAGCTGCTCGCGAACCTGAAGGAAGCCGACGGCACGAGCTTGCACCCGCAGCGCGTCGCGGAGTTCTTCGCGGCCTGCAACGCGCGCCCGGAAGCGGATCGCGTGAAGGATGTGCTCGCCGCGATCTCGGCCGCGCGCACCCACGCACGCAGCACCCCGCTCATCGAGCACGAAGCGAGCCTGCCGGTCGACAGCCTGTCGGTTTCATCCGACGCCGCGCTGGATCCGAAGACCTGCGAGCTGCAGTAAACAGGGACTGCGTCCCTACGGCACTCGGCGGGCCCTCGACTCGGTCGCTCGCCTTTGGCGGGCTCCGTCGTCGGGGCTTTCTGGAGTGGCTCACACCTGATCGCGCAGCGGGACCCAGCGGTCGCCGTCGCGGGCGAGCAGCTGGGCGCGCGACATCTGGTGCTCGCCGAGCTCGAGGCCGACCAGCGCTTGCACGACCTCGCGGGGGCGCGCAGTGCCGGTGGGATCCATGCGCAGACGGAAGCGCAGCATCGCGGCGTCGCGATCGATCTCCGCGGTGACGATGTGCGCGCGCACGTCGATCTCCTGATCGCGCCCGCGCTTCTCGTGCTTGCGTCGCACGATGGGCAGGTGCGCCTGCGCCATCGCACCGGCCATCCGCGTCACCGACGTCTCGACGCTGTCGCGCGGCAACGCGACCGTGAAGTCCGCCCCCGCCACCGCAGCGCCGACCTTCGTGGTGCCGAGCGGCAGCACGCGCGCGTCGAACACGGTGAGCCCCAGCGGTGCCACCGCGCGCAACGCTGCCAGCACGCGCGCACCGATCTGCGCGCGCTCGTCGTCGCCCAGCTCGCCGGCCATGTCGCGCACCGACTCCGGCAAGATGAGCTCGACGTCGAACGCGTCGTCGTCGGCCGCGATGCCGAGCGCGAGCGCAGGCGCCATCGACAACCGCGGCACCGGATTGAAGCCGCGCGAGTACGCGACCTCGAGGCCCGCGCGTCGGAACATGCGCGGCAGGTTGCGCAGCAGATCGAGGTGCCCGATGAAGCGCAGCGGCCCGGCCTTGCCGAAGAACACGCGCACCCGCGAAAACGGCGACTCGGCCGCGGCCTTGTACACGCTGTCGTCCGCGAGCTTGGACGGTGGCAAGTGGCTACGCAGGCGTCCGAGCGGCACCTCGGGCACCGCATCGAGGCTCGCATCGAAGGTCGCGCGCTCCTCGATGGGCGCAGCCGGCTTGCGATCGGCCAACGCGCGCAGCGACACCAGTCGCTCGCCCCGCATCTGCGTCATGTCGCAGGCGATGCCGCAGTCGTAGCAGACCAAGCGCCGCGCATCGGCCTCGGCGCTCGCGAGCTCGCGATGATGCACCTTGTCACCGAACGGCTTGCCGCACGGCGGGCTCGCGCGGCCCTTCGTCGCCTTGCGCCACTCGTCGGCGAGGAAGCCCGGCTCGAGCCCGATGTCGAGGTGATCCCAGGGCAGCTTCGCATCGACGGGAATCGTGCGCGTGTACGTGTCGGGCTCGACGCCGCAGGCCGCGAGCGCGTCGAGCCAGCGCCCGAGATCGAAGGTGTCCTGCCAGCCGTCGAAGCGCGCACCGTTGCGATACGCGTGCTCGAGCACGTCGGCCATCTTGCGATCGCCGCGCGAGAACAGGCACTCGAGCCAGCTCTCCTCGACGTCGTGCGTCTTCAGCATCAAGCGCTCGCGCTTGGTCTGCACGCGCAGCATCGCGACCTTCTCGCGCAGCTCCGCGATGCCGTCCATCGCTGCCCACTGGAACGGCGTGTGCGGCTTGGGCACGTGCTGGCTGACCGAGACGGTGACCGTCGGCATGCGCGGCAAGCCCAGCTCGCGCGCAACCTGACGCACGCGCGCACCGGTCTGCACGATGCCGACGACGTCGTCGTCGGTCTCGGTGGGCAGCCCGATGATGAAGTACATCTTCATGCGATCGTAGCCGCGCGAGAAGATGCGCCGCGCCGACGCGAGGATGTCCTCGTCGCTGACGTTCTTGTTGATCACGTCGCGCATGCGCTGCGTGCCCGCCTCGGGCGCGAACGTGAGCCCCGAGAGCCCGAGCCGCTTGAACTCGTCGAGCAAGTCGCCCGACACCCCGTACGCGCGCAGGCTCGCGACGCCGAGCTTCACCTTGCGCGCGGCCAGCTCGGGCGCGAGCGCCTTGATCAGCGGATCGATGCACGAGACGTCCGCGGTCGACAGCGCGGTGAGGCTCGTGTCGGAGTAGCCGGCGTTGTCGACCCCGTCGAGCACCGCCTTCGCGATCGCTTCCGGCGAGCGCTCGCGCACCGGCCGGTAGATGATGCCGGCCTGGCAGAAGCGACAGCCCTCGGTGCAGCCGCGCGTGATCTCGACGGCAGCGCGATCGAAGATCGCTTCGGCGCGCGGGATCGGGAAGCGCGTCGGGAACGGATAGTCGTCGAGTCGACGCACCCACGCACGCGTCACACGCTCGGGCGCACCGGCGGCGATGCCTTCGGGCGTGCGACCCGAGACGTACAGCATCCCGGTCTTGGCCTCGCGCGCGTGCGTGTAGAAGCACGGCACGTACACCCCGGGCAGCTGCGCGAGCGCGACGAGGATCTCGGCGCGCGCTCGCCCCTCGCGACGCATGCGACCGACGGTGCGCAAGAGCTGCGGCAGCACCTCTTCGGCCTCGCCGACGAGCAGCGCGTCCATGAACGGCGCGATGGGCTCGGGGTGCGTGGCCGTGGGCCCGCCCGCGATCACGATCGGATCCGCATCCCCGCGATCGCAGGCGCGCAGCGGGATGCCGCCGAGATCGAGGTTGCACAGCGCGTTGGTGTACGAAAGCTCGTGCTGCAGACTGATGCCGACGACGTCGAAGCGATGCAGCGGAGTCCAGGTCTCGAGCGACACCAGCGGCAGCGCGGCCTTGCGCAGCTCGGCCTCGAGATCGACCCACGGCGTGAACGCGCGCTCGCACGCCAGCTCGGGGTCGCGATTCACGAGCTCGTAGATGATGCGCGTGCCGAGATGGCTCATGCCGATCTCGTAGACGTCGGGGAACGCGAGCACGAAGCGGCACGTGAGGCCCTCGACCGGCTTGACGATCTGCTGCTCCTCGCCGCCGAGATAGCGGGCGGGCTTCGCGACCCGCGGCAGGATCTCCGCCCACGGATGCTCGCGGCTCTGCGGCGCGCTCATGGCCCGTCTAGATGCCACGGCCCGCGGGGCCGTGCAGTGTAATTCGCCGAAGGCGAGCAGCGACTGCGACCGAAGGCGCTGTCGCAACCGGGCGCCGCCGGCACCGAAGGACTCGATTCGCGTATCCTCTACTGCCTTGCGGCCCCCCGTCTGGGGCTTACGATCGGCAGACGCAACTGTGAAAGACCTCTACGCCAGCCTCGGCGTGCCCAAGACTGCGAGCGCGGACGAGCTCAAGAAGGCCTATCGCGCGCTCACGAAGCAGTATCACCCCGATCGCAACCCCGGGAACAAGCAAGCCGAGGAGCGCTTCAAGGACGCCAACACCGCGTACGACGTGCTGTCGGACGCGAAGAAGCGCGCGCTCTACGACGAGTTCGGCGAGATCAGCCTCACGCAGGGCTTCGATCCCGATCGCGCGCGCGCCTACAAGGAAGCGCAAGCGCGCGCGGCCGAGGCGCGTCGCTACCAGAGCTTCAACGACGTCGACACCGACACCGACACATTCGACGACGAGGACATCGGCGATCCGCGGCAGACGCAGTTCGACGATTTCCTCAGCCGGCTCTTCGGCGGTGGGCGCGTGCGCACCGACGGCAGCGTGCGCGGACGAGCGCGCGGCAAGGGTGCCGACATCGCCGGCGAGATCACGGTGTCGCTGCTCGACGCGTTGCACGGCGTGACGGTGCCGGTGCGCATCGAAGGCGAGAACGGCGAGGGCCGCACGCTCGACGTGAAGGTGCCGCAGGGCATCGCCGACGGCGGCAAGCTGCGCCTGCGCGGGCAAGGTGGCGGCGGCAATCCAGCCGGCGATCTGTTGCTCACGGTGAAGGTGCGCACGCACATGCGACTCGCGCGCGACGGCAACGACCTGCGCATGTCGGTGCCGGTCACCGCGTTCGAGGCGTATCGCGGCGGGCCGATCGACGTGCGCACGCCGTGGGGTCAAGTGAGCGTGAAGCTGCCCGCGGGCTCGCAGAACGGACAGACGTTGCGACTGCGCAGCCACGGTGTGCGCCAAGGCGGGGGCAAGCCCGCCGGTGATCTGTTGGTGACGCTCGACGTGCGCATGCCGCCGCCGGGAAACCAGAAGCTGCTCGATCTGCTCGCAGATCTGCAGGCCGGCACCGACCCGCGCGCCAACCAGACCTTCTGATGCTATGACCAGCTCGCCATGACGGTGCGGTTGCCGATCGCCGACGCGTCTTCGCGGCCCCACGAGGCCGAGGGGCCGGCGCGCAAGCGCCACCCGGAGTGGTTGCGCGTGAAGATGCCGGGCGGCGACGGCTATCGCGACCTGCACCGCATGGTCACCGAACTCGGGCTGCACACCGTGTGTCAGAGCGCGGGCTGCCCCAACATCGGCGAGTGCTGGAACCATCGCGCGCTGACGATCATGATCCTCGGCGACATCTGCACGCGCTCGTGTCGCTTCTGCGACGTGAAGACGGGGCGACCGTCGCCGGTGGACGAGGACGAGCCGCGTCGCGTCGCGCAGATGCTCGCGGCGTTGAAGCTCAACCACACCGTGATCACCAGCGTCGATCGCGACGACCTCGTCGACGGCGGCGCGCGCATCTGGGCAGCCACGCTCGAGGCCTGCCACGACGCGGCGCCGTGGATGAGCATCGAGACGCTGGTGGGCGACTTCAAGGGCAACCTCCGCGACGTCGACACCGTGCTCGCGGCGCGACCCGACGTGCTGGCGCACAACCTCGAGACCGTGCCGCGGCTCTCGCGAGAGGTGCGCGTGCAGGCGCGCTACGATCGCAGCTTCGCGGTCTTGCGCCACGCGCACCAGCAAGGCGCGCTCACCAAGACCGGCATCATGCTCGGGCTCGGCGAATCGCTCGACGAGGTGCGCGAGGTGATCGGCCAGCTCGCCGAGCTCGGCGTCACGGTGCTCACGCTCGGGCAGTATCTGCAGCCGAGCAAGGAGCACCTGCCCATCGTGCGCTACGTGCATCCCGACGAGTTCCGGATGCTGAAGGACGAAGCGCTCGCGGCCGGCATCCGTCACGTCGAGAGCGGCCCGCTCGTGCGCTCGAGCTACCACGCCGAAGGACAGGCCGAGCTCGTGCGTGCGCTGCAGGCCGAGCTCGCGTTCATTCGCCGGTGAACTATTCTCCGGTGAAGAGCGACGCGACGGTCTCGGGTAGCGCGTCGTAGTCGAGCGCGTCGAAGAGCGGATAGCGACCGCCGAGGATCTCGGGCAGGTGCGCGCGCAAGAGGCCACTGCCGGCGACGCGTCCCGACACCGCGCGGATCTTGCCGGCGTAGCCCCAGCGCTCGAGCTTCGCGAGGCCGTGCTCCGCATCGAGCACACCCGCGCACGCGAACACGACGTGCTGCACGCTCTTGCGCACCGCTTCGTCTTCGAGCACGTAGCGCGTCTCGGGG
>DASZPU010000853.1:0-16702 GCA_035550195.1 Nannocystaceae bacterium | reverse complement strand
ATCACTCGCACGCGGCTCAGCGCGGCCATGCCGAGCGCAGCGCTTCGGCGAAGGAGCGCGCGTCCTTCGGACGATCCCCGGGCTTCTTCGCGAGGCCGCTCTCGATCACCGCCGCGAGGGCGTCGGACAGCTCGGACGCCGCCATGTACTCGCGCAGCGGCACCACCGGTGCGGACGCGTGCGCGCGCATCCACATGAGCGGATTGCTGATCCAGTCCTCGCGGACCTCGCTCACCGACTTCTCGCGCACGAACGGCACCTTCGCGCTCACCAGCTCGTACAAGAGCATCGCCATGCTGTAGACGTCGGCGGCGGGCGTGAGCGACTGCGTGTCGATCTGCTCGGGCTGCGCGTAGTGGGGCGTGCCCACGAGGATGCGCCCGACCGTCGCGTTGGTGCCGATCTTCTCGCGCTGATCGAACGAGCGCGCGAGCCCGAAGTCGAGCACGCGCACGTGACCGTCGGGATCGACGAAGATGTTCGCGGGCTTGAGGTCGCGGTGCACGATGCCGTTGTCGTGCGCTTCGCAGAGCCCGAGGCAGGTCTGGTAGATGATGTGCACCGCCCACGCGGCGTCCATGCGCGTGTCGAAGTCGTGGAACTCGTCGAGCGCCTTGCCGTGCAAGAGCTCCATCAGCACGTAGACGTGGCCGTCGCGACGCAGCCCGCAATCGTGCACGCGCACCACGTGCGGATTGGAGAGCGTGCGCAGCACCGCGACCTCGCGCAGCGTGCGTTGGGCGGTGTCGAGCGAGCGCACCGGATCGATCGACAGCTTGAGCGCCACCGGCTCGGCGAAGCGCGGGTCCTTCACCTTGTAGACCCTGCCGAAGCCGCCGCTGCCGAGCACCTCGAGGATCTCGAACTCGCCGTACTGCGTGCCGGGCTGGAGGTCGAGGCTCATCGCCGCCGCAATGGTAGCGCGAATGCGGTCACGATTGGCGCAGCGCGGTCCAGATGCGCGGCAGCGACTCGTCGAGGCGGTAGTCGACGCCGCTGTGGTCGTCGTCGAACTCCTCGTAGGTGTGCGCGATGCCGTTGCTCGCCAGCCGCTTGCTGAATGCGCGCGCGCCGTAGTGCAGGAAGTACTGATCGCGGCGACCGCAGTCGAGATAGAGCAGACCGAGCGAGCGCAGGCCTTCGCGGTGCTCGGGCTCGTCGATCATGCGCAGTGGATCGTGGGCGAGCCAGCGGCTCCACGCCTCGGGATCGACCTCGCAGGTGTGCGGATCGACCGGCAATCGGATGCCGAGCGGGAGCTCGGGCTGCGGATCGTAGCTCGCCGCCATCGCGAGGATCATGAGCGCGTGCATGTCGGCGCCGCGGATCTTGTGGGCGTCGTGCAGCGATGCGACGAAGCGACCGATGTCGTTGCCGGCGCGCGCGATCGCATCCAGCGTGCTCGGCATGTCGCGCAGGTAACACCACTCGAAGCCGATGTCGCCGCTGTGGCACGCGACCGCCCACCAGCTCTGCGCGTTCTTCATGCCCTGCACGAGCGCACCGTAGCCGCCGCTGCTCTTGCCCATCACCGCGCGATGGCGACGACCACGGCGCACGCGGAAGTCCTGCTCGATGCGCGGCAGCAGATCGGCGACGAGGAACTGCGACCAGTTCCCCATGACCGGCGAGTCGACGTACTGGTTGCCGCCGAGCGAGGTGAAGCAGTCGGGGAACACCGCGATCATCGGGCCGATGCGGCCCTGCGCGAGCAGACGATCGAGCCGCTGCGGCACGCTCTCGCCGAACGGCTGCCACGCGAGCCGGCGCAGGCCGCTGCCGGTGAAGCCCGCGAGATCGACGAGCACGGGATAGTCGGCGTCGCTCTTGCGATAGCCGGGCGGCAGGTACACCGCGACTCGGCGCGCGCTCGCATCACCGAGCAGGTTGCCGCGCAGCGCCGGCGCATCGATGACGAGCTCGACCAGCTCGCCTTGCAGCGGCGCGAAGTCGTGACGCGGCATCAGTCCTTCCACTCGGCGACGAAGATGTTCGTGTCGCCTTCGCTCTTGCCGTGGCGGTTCGACGCGAACACGAGCTGCTTGCCGTCCTTGGTGAACATCGGGAAGCCGTCGAACGACGGGTTCTTGGTGACCTGCTCGAGCCCGCTGCCGTCCTTCTTCACGAGGTAGAGATCGAAGTCGCGACCCTTCTCGTCGTGCGCGTTGGAGGCGAAGATGATGCGCTGGCCGTCGGGGTGGAAGAACGGCGCGAAGTTGGCCTTGCCGTTCTTGGTGATCTGCTTCTGGTTCTTGCCGTTGGTATCCATCACGAACAGCTCGAGCCGGGTGGGGCGCACGAGGCCTTGCTTGATGATCTCGTCGTACTTCGCGAGCTCGTCCTTGCCCTCGGGATGGTTCGCGCGATAGACGATCGACTTGCCGTCGGGCGAGAAGAACGCGCCGCCGTCGTAGCCCTTGGTCTTGGTGAGCCGCTTCGGTTTCTTGCCGTCGATGCCCATCACGTACAGCTCGGGATCGCCGTCGCGTGTCGAGGTGAAGACGATCTTGTCGCCGAGCGGCGAGACGGTGGCCTCGGCGTCGTAGCCCTTGCCGACCACGAGCGGTTTGATGTCGCTGCCGTCCTTCGCCGCGGTGTAGATGTCGAACTCGTCGTACAGCTTCCACACGTAGCCGTGCGAGCGATCGGGCGGCGGCAGGCAATCGTCGGCGGCCGCGTGCGTCGAGGCATAGAGGATCCGCTGATCGCCGGGCAGGAAGTACGAGCACGTGGTGCGGCCCTTGCCGCTGCTCACCATGTGCAGCTCGCTGCCGTCGGTCTTCATCGTGTAGATCTGGTCGCACTTCGCTCCGTCGCGCGTCGACTGGAACGTCAGGAACTGCTCGTCGCCGCTCAGATACGCCTCGGCGTTCTCGCCTCCGAAGCTGAGCTGGCGCATCTTGCCGAGGTGCGCTTCGCCGGCGAGCGGCTCGTGCACGACCGGGCCGGCGGTCTTCGGCGCGGGCTTCTTCGACGCGTCGTCGCCGTCGTCGTCGACGGGCTCGTCCTCGTCGCTGCTCGCCGCGCTCTCCGGCGTGGTCTGATCGATGGGTGCCTGCGGCGGGATGCCTTGCGGTTGCTCGCGACGGCACGCGACGAAGAGGAGGGCGAGGGCGAGGTGAGAACGCGTCATGGTCGAGGGCGAAGAGATTACTCCATTTCAGCGGTACCCTCGTCGCCATGGCAACGATCTCGAGCTGGCGCGTGCGGGCCCATCGAAGGTTGGCGAGCTACCGCGTCTTCGACGTCACCGAGCTCGACGCGGAGCGCGAGGACACCGGTCAGACGCACACGTTCTTCCGCATCGACTCCGTCGACTGGGCCAACATCATCCCGATCACGACCGCCGGCGAGGTCGTGATGATCCGGCAGTTCCGCCACGGACTCGGCCGCGAGACGCTCGAGATCCCCGGTGGCCTCGTCGACGGCGACGAGCAGCCCGGCGTCGCCGCAGCGCGCGAGCTGCTCGAAGAGACCGGCTACCGCGCAGGCGAAGTGCGCGAGCTCGGTGCGGTCTCACCGAACCCCGCGCTCTTCGGCAACCGCATCCACTCGTACCTCGCGACCGGCTGCACCAAAGTCACCGAGGTGCACAACGACGCCGCGGAGCAGACTGCAGTGGAGCTCGTGCCGATCGATCGCATCGACGATCTGCTGCGCGACGGCACGATCGATCACGCGCTGGTGATGAACGCCTTCCACTGGTGGAAGCTCCGCGGCAGTACTCTGTAAGGGCCTGCGCCCCTTCGGTCCGAGCGGTCCCTACCCCCGGCCGCAAGAGCGGCCGCCCCCGCCGTGCGGGGGTTCGCTCGAAGAACTGGCCGCCGATGGCGTCCACTTCTTCGGCGAATTCATTGCGGTGACTCCGGAGCGCACTCAAAACTCGCGCCCGGTCGCGGCGGCCTCCGCTGTGCCGACACGTTGCAAGCCATACGCTGACGGGGCGCGTAGGGCGGAAGGTCGCCTGCTCGCGCGGAGTCCCAGCCCCGATGCGCGCTCGCCCGTGTCGCAACTCGCAGGACGAGCACGAGTAGGAAGGGATCCGACCGTTAAACAGCCCCGTCAGCCCCTCGATCGCGCCTCGGCCGCGCCATCACGGAGCATGAGCGCAATCAAAACTTGCCCGACACGCCCAGGCCCGCCATGCCGCGGCCGAAGATCGGTGCGTACATGATCGCGCGCTCGCGACTGAAGCGTTCGTGGTGGCGGCGATAGCTCTCGGCGAAGCCGAGCATCGCGGCACCGGATGCGGCCATCACCGCTCCGATGTCGCGCGTGACGAAGGCCATCGCGCGCGAGCGCGTCGCACACTTCGCGGTGCCGCACTTGCTGAGCAGCGCCCACGCGGCGGGGCCCAGCGTGAACCATGTGATCACGCCGCCGGCGATGAGGCCGACGCCCGCGCCGCGCAGCGCCGGGATGTTCTTCTGCTTGCGATTCGCGAACGCGTGATCGTAGGACGTGCGCTCCGCACGGATCATCGCGCCCGCGGTGGCCATGCCGATCGTCGCGAGCAACGCGAGATCCGAGTTCACCCGCAACGCGATCGCCGGCACCACACCCGGCAGACAGCGCACCACCGCGTTGCCCAGCTCTTCGGCGGCCTGCGTGTCGTCGACCATCATCGACTCGCGCGCGACCGGATCGATGCAGCGGCGCTTCACCAGCACGTGACCCGCGATCTGCTCGGAGAGCGCGACCGCGAACGTCACGCCCGCACCGACGAACAAGCCGATGCCGCGAAACGGAGGACGCAGCGGCGGCGGCATCTTCTTCGGTGCATCGCCATCGTCCGCCGACGGCAATCCCTCGGGCGCTTTGCCGTCCATGCGCGGCGCTGCGCCGGGGCCATCACGCATCGGCTTCGGCGGCGGTGCGGTGGGCTCGGGCTGCGGTGGCTCGGTCTTCTCGGGGATCGACCACTCGCCCGGCGCCGCGGTGGGCGGTGGCGCGACGCTCGGATCACCGCTCGTCGGTGGTGGTGTCGTCGACGGCGGCTCCGCTGCGGGCGCGACCGTCGGTGTGCTCGGCAGCTTCGAGCTCGGCTTGCTCGGCGTCGCCGGCTTCGTGGTCGCAGCGGGCTTGCTCGGCGTCGCGGGCTTGCTCGCAGGCGTCGTCGGCTCGGCCGGAGGTGCATCCTTGCCCGGCAACGGCGGCAGCTTCGGTGGCCCGACCACCGCGAGCGCAACCAGCCATGTGAGCCCCCACGCCAACCATCCGCGACGGTAGCAGGACCGTTTCGATCAAGCCAGCATGATGGGTGCATTGCGAGCGCGCGGCGTCGGCGGCAACATCGCGGCTGTCGTCATGGTCGACGTGCACAACCTGCTCGAGCTGGAGGAACGCGCGCGTGGCTGTCTGCCGCGCGACGTGTTCGACTACATCGCGGGCGGCGCATGCGACGAGCTCTGTCTGTCGGGTGCCCGTTCGGCCTTCGATCGCATCGCACTTTTGCCACGCGTGCTCGTCGACGTGTCGCGACGCAGCACGGAAATCGGCCTGCTCGGCCATCGCCTGCGCGCACCGCTGATCATCGCACCCACCGCGATGCACGTGCTCGTGCACCGCGAGGCCGAGCTCGGCATGGCCCGCGCCGCCGCGCGCTTCGGCACCGTGATGATCCTGTCGACGCTGTCGAGCACGCCGGTCGAAGAGGTCTGCGCGGCCGCGCCGGGCTCGGTGTGGTTCCAGCTCTACGTGCACCGCGATCGTGCGCTCGCAGCCGAGCTGGTCGCGCGCGTCGAAGCGGCGGGCTGTCGCGCGCTCGTGCTCACGGTCGACGCACCGGTGATCGGTCTGCGCGAGCGCGACGTCGCGGGTGTGCCGTTGCCCCCGGGCTTCCGCGCGCCCAATCTGCGCGCCGACGTGGCGATCGCCGCCGATGATCTGCACCGCTACTTCGCGCAGATGATCGATCCGTCGCTCGACTGGGACGATCTCGTGTGGCTGCGCGGCTGCACGAAGCTGCCGATCTTCTTGAAGGGCATCGTGCGCGCCGACGATGCCGGCCGCGCGATGGATGCCGGCATCTCCGGCATCGTGGTGAGCAACCACGGCGGGCGTCAGCTCGACGGCACGATCGCGAGCATCGATGCGTTGCCGGCGATCGCCGAGGTCGTCGGGGATCGACTGCCGGTGCTCGTCGACGGCGGCATTCGTCGGGGCACCGACATCGTCAAGGCGCGCGCACGCGGGGCCGACGCGGTGCTGCTCGGCCGCCCCACGCTGTGGGGGCTCGCGCTCGGAGGCAGCCGCGGCGTGGAAGCGGTGCTCGATCGACTGCTCCACGAGCTCGACGTCGCGATGGCGCTGTGCGGCTGTCCCGACGTCGCGGCGATCGGCCCGGATCTGCTGGTGTAGCCATGGGACGCATCGACGATCTCCCGCGCGTCGCGAACACGAGCTGGCTCGGCAGCTTCGGTCGCACCACTGCGGAGCGGCTCGCGATGCAACGCGAGGTCGCGCAGTCGAGCGCGCCGCTCGTGCGCGGTCGCGTGCTGCACCTGCCGCTCGTGTTGCCTGCGACGCCCGACGCGTGCCACCGCGTGTTGGTCACGCAGGCGAAGAGCTTCGAGAAATCGCCGGGCCTGCGCGTGCTGTTGCACGACCTCGCCGGCGAAGGGCTGTTCACGTCGGAAGGCGAGCTGTGGCGACGGCAACGCAAGCTCATGGCGCCGATCTTCACGCCCGTCGCGCTCGCGCAGTACGCCGAAGCGATGCGCGTCACCGCCGAGCGATCCGCCGCGGCGATGCGGCCGGGCCAAGCGATCGACCTCGCGCACGAGACCACGCGCATCGCGATGACGGTGGTCGGCAACGCGCTCTTCGGCATCGACACCTTCGACGAGGCCGACGAGCTGGGCGCCGCGCTCACCACGGGGCTCGGGTGGGTCAACGGTGTGCTCGCAGCGCCCGCGATCATTCCCCACATCCTCGTGCTCGACATGACGCGCAAGCTCGCGGCGCGCACGCGCGGACGAGTGCAGCGCGCGGTGCAGCGCATCGGTGAGACGTTCGAGTCGCCGTTCCTGCTGCCCGGCTCGCGCAGCCGCGAGCTCCGCGATGCGATGGCAGTCGTCGACGGGCGCATCCACGAGCTCATCGCCGAGCGCCGTCGCGATCGCACACCGCGATCGGATCTGCTCTCGCGCCTGCTCAACGCGCGCGATGCCGATGTCGACGGCACGATGAGCGACAAGCAGGTGCGCGACGAGGTGATCACGCTCTTCGTCGCCGGCCACGAGACGACCGCGACCAGCTTGGCGTGGTGCTTCTACCTGCTGTCGCGTCATCCGCAGGTGCTCGAGCGTGTCGTCGCCGAGGCCGACGCGTTCGGCGACGGTCCGATCACGCACTTCGAGCCGGAGAAGCTGGCGCTCACCACCCGCGTGTTCAAGGAGGCGCTGCGGCTGTATCCGCCGCTCGTGATGTTCCCGCGGCGCACGATCGAAGCGGTCGAGCTGTGCGGCACGCAGTTGCCGCCACGCACGTTGGTGTTCGTCAGCGCGTATGCGCAGCACCGTCGCGCGGACGTGTGGCCGGATCCCGATCGCTTCTCGCCCGATCGCTTCCTGCCCGAGCTCGAAGCGCTGCGTCCCAAGGGCTCGTACCTGCCGTTCTCGGCCGGGCCGCGCTTCTGCATCGGCATGCACTTCGCGATGATGGAGGGGCCGATCGTGCTGGCCACGCTGCTGCGTCGTCACCGCTTCGAGATCGATCCGGAGCGCGAGATCGTCGAGGACGATTTCGCGACGCTGCGCCCGCGCGGCGGAGTACCCGCGATCGTGCGCGCGCGCTGAGCGTGCGTCACATCGGAACGGGCGCTCGTCTCCACCCGTGCGACGCATGAGCACCGCACCCGTCCGCCTCCGTCTCGCGAACTACCGCAAGCCCTTCAAAGGCGATGCCTCCGCGCTCTCGGCCGCGCAGCGCGAGCAGCTGCAAGCGCTGGTCGAGAGCGACATCGACTCCTCGGGGATTCCGCTCGACGACTTCTTCGGCAGCAAGCTCGACGAAGAGAACTATCCGATGAAGGCGCTCGAGTACATCGACGTGATCGACGAGTCGACCGGTGCGATCGTCGCGAACCTGCTCTTGTATCCGTTCGGCGACGGCGCGGTGGTGCACCACGACACCACGCGCATGATCGCCAACATCGTGCAGCACGGGTTCACGCCCCACAAGACGACGACGCCCGAGTGGATCGCCGCGTTCGATCATGCGTGGCGCAGCGGCGCCGAGGCGCTCGGCGTCGACGACCCTGGCCACTTCGGCGTGTGAGTCACCGACGGTCGCGCAGGAACGGAAAGCGCGCGCGCGCGTCTGCGACGACCGCGGGATCCACCTCGGCGAGGATCATCGTCTCGATCGAAGCCGCGAGCGCGATGGGCTCGCCCCAGGGATCGACGACGCGGCTGTCACCGCTGTAGTCGAGCTCGCCGCCGCCTTGGCCGACGCGGTTCACTCCGACGACGTACGCCTGGTTCTCGATCGCGCGCGCGGCCAGCAGCGTCTGCCAGTGATGACGGCGACGCGAGGGCCAGTTCGCGACCACGACGTAGCAGTCGGTGGCGTTCGCGTTCTGCCAGAACTCGTCGGCGAAGCGCAGGTCGTAGCAGACGAAGAGCGTGCAGCGCACGCCTTCGATCGTGACGGTGACGAACTCGCGGCCGGCCTGGTAGTGCTCGTGCTCGCCCGCGAACGTGAACGGATGGATCTTGCGGTAGCGATGCGTCGCGCCGTCGGGTGCACAGAGCACCAGCGTGTTGAACGGACGTGTCGCACCGGCCGGCCCCGCGCCGAGCGGCGACGCTGGTAGCTCCGGCACGCTGCCGCACACCCACACGCCGTGCGCGCGCGCTTGCTCGCGCAAAAATGCGGTGCTCGGACCATCGACGGGCTCGGCGATGCGATCGGTCGCCATCGAGAAGCCGCACGCGTACATCTCGGGCAGCACCACGAGCCGCGCACCGGCGTTCGCGGCCGCCGCGATCCACGGACGCGCGCGCGCGAAGCTCTGCTCGGGATTCTCCCACACCGTGTCGAGCTGGATGCCTGCCACTCTCATTTGAGCTTCCCCATGTTCGCGCGCAGCTTCGCGACGCCGGCGTCGAGCACCGCGTCGGTCTTGCAGAACGCCCAGCGCACGAGGTGCTTGCCCTCGTGCTTGTTCGCGTAAAACGCCGAGTTGGGGATCGCCGCGACGCCGACCTTCTCGGGCAACAAGCGGCACAGCGCCATGTCGTCGTCGAAGCCGAGCGGCCGGATGTCGGTGCACACGAAGTACGTGCCCGCGGGCACGAGCACCTCGAAGCCGACGCTCGCGAGCCCTTCGCACAAGCGATCGCGACGGCTGCGATAGTCGCGGACGAAGCCGGTGAAGTAGTCGTCGCCGGCGCGCAGGCCCTGCGCCATCGCGAGCTGGTAGGGCGCACCGCTGCAGAAGGTGAGAAACTGATGCGTGCTGCGGACGGCCTTCGTGAGCGCCGCGCTCGCGCAGGTGTAGCCGACCTTCCAACCGGTGAACGAGAACGTCTTGCCGGTGGACGAGATCATCACGGTGCGATCGCGCATGCCCGGCAGCGACACGAGCGGCACGTGCTCGCCGTCGAACACGAGGTGCTCGTACACCTCGTCGGTGATCGCGATGAGATCGTGCTGCACGCACAGCTTCGCGATGTGTGCGAGCTCGGCCTTCGCGAACACCTTGCCGCTGGGGTTGTGCGGCGAGTTCAGCACGATCGCCTTCGTGCGGGGACCGATCGCCGCTTCGAGCTCGGCCGCGTCGTAGCCGAAGCTCGGTGCGCGCAGCGTGACCACCTTCGCGGTGGCACCGGCGAGCGCGATCATCGGGGGATAGCTGTCGTAGAACGGCTCGAACAGCACGACCTCGTCGCCGACGTCGAGCAGCGCGAGCAACGTGGCCGCGATGCACTCGGTCGCGCCGTGCATCACGGTGATCTCCGCGTCGGGATCGAAGTCGAGCCCGTAGAAGCGCTTGCGATGCTCGGCGATCGCGACGTTGAGATCCGGAATCCCGAAGCTACGCGAGTACTGGTTCTTGCCCTGCTCGATGGCGGTGATCGCGGCCGCTTTGAGGAACGCAGGTCCGTCGAAGTCGGGAAAGCCCTGGCCGAGGTTGACGGCATCGTGACGTACCGCGAGCGCCGTCATCTCCGCGAAGATCGAGGTGCCGAACCCCTGCAGCTTGGCCGTGAGGTGAGGGAGCCGCGCGCTGCTCATGCGCCGGCGAGCATGCCACGAAACCGTGGCATGCTCGCCAGCGAAGATGGTCCAGTCCACCCCGCCCCCAGCGCCGGAGCAACGTCGCATCGCCACCATGGCATCGGGACTGATCGGCTCCGAGATCCTCAAGATCGCAGCCGACATCCGCGTGCGCATGGCGAACGGCAAACGGATCTGCAACCTCACCGTCGGCGACTTCGCGCCGAGCGAGTTCCCGATCCCCGATGCGCTGCGCGAGGGCGTGCTCGCGGCGCTCGTGGCCGGCGAGACCAACTATCCGCCCGCATCCGGCGTGCAGGAGCTGCGCGAAGCGGTGTCGCGCTTCTACAAGCGCGAGCTCGGGCTCGAGTATCCCGCGTCGTCGATCCTCATCGCCGGCGGCGCGCGCCCGCTCATCTACGGCACGTACCGCGCCGTCGTCGATCCCGGCGACAAGGTCGTCTACCCGGTGCCGAGCTGGAACAACAACCACTACTGCCACATGGTCGGCGCGCGCGAGGTGCTCGTGCAGTGCGGACCCGAGTCGTTGTTCCTGCCCACCCGCGATGCGCTCGTGCGCGAGCTCGCCGATGCGCGCCTCCTGTGCATCAACTCGCCGCTCAATCCCACCGGCACCGCGATCTCGGCCGAGGCGCTGCGCGGCATCTGCGAAGCGATCGTCGAGCAGAACGACGCGCGCAAGAAGACCGGCGAGCGTCCGCTCTACCTGATGTACGACCACATCTACTGGATGCTCTGCATCGAGGGCGTCGAGCACGTCACGCCGCCCAAGCTCGTGCCCGAGGTCGCGCCGTACACGATCTTCGTCGACGGCATCAGCAAGGCGTTCGCGGCCACGGGTCTGCGCGTCGGTTGGTCCGCCGGCCCGGCCGACGTCATCGAGCGCATGTCCGCGTTGCTCGGCCACGTCGGTGCATGGGCACCGCGTGCCGAGCAGGTGGCGACCGTGAAGCTGCTCGACGATCCCGCGTCGATCGCCGCCTACTTGCCCAAGTTCCGTGCCGGCGTGAACGCGCGCCTGCACGCGCTGCACGAGGGCTTCGAGTCGATGCGGAAGGACGGCCTGCCGGTCGAGGCGCTGCCGCCGATGGGCGCGATCTATCTGACCGTGCGCGTCGATCCGTTCGGCAAGACCACGCCGCAAGGCACGGTGCTGAAGACCAACGAGCAGGTGCGCGCGTACCTGCTCGAAGCCGCCGACTTCGCGGTCGTGCCGTTCCAGGCGTTCGGCGTGCCGCACGACAGCGGATGGTTCCGCCTCAGCGTCGGTGCAGTGAGCGAAGGCGAGATCCGCGAAGCGATGCCGCGCGTCGCGAAGGCCCTCGCTGCACTGAAGTGATCAACGCAGGCCGAGCACGTCGGCCATGTCGTACAGCCCCGGTGCGCGGCCGTGCAGCCACTTCGCGGCCCGCAGCGCACCGCGGGCGAAGATGCCGCGATCGGTCGCGCGGTGGGTGAGCTCGAGGCGCTCGCCCGCACCGAGGAACATCACCGTGTGCTCGCCGACGCTGTCGCCACCGCGCAGCGCGGCGATGCCGATCTCTTCGGGCGCGCGTTGGGTCTCGGTGGTGTCGCGCGAGCGCACCGCGTGCTTCTCGAAGTCGCGATCGGTGGCCTGCGCGATCGCCTTGCCGAGGCGCAGCGCGGTGCCCGACGGCGCGTCGCGCTTGTGGCGATGGTGCAGCTCGAAGATCTCGCTCTCGAAGTCGGGACCGAGCGCGCGCGCAGCCGTCGATGCGAGCTGCAACAAGAGCGTGATGCCGACCGAGAAGTTCGCGGCGCTCACGATCGGGATGTCGCGCCCCGCTCGCTTGAGCAGCTCGCGGGTCTCGCCGCTGATGCCGGTGGTGCCGAGCACGAGCGGCACGCCGAAGTCGAGGCAGCGCGCGATGTTCATGTCGGTCGCTTCGGGCAGCGAGAAGTCGACCACGACGCTGCCCCGCGGCGGACGCAGCGAGTCGGACAGATCGACGCCGATCTCGGGCAAGCCACTGAGCAGGCCGACGTCTTGGCCGAGGCCCATGCTCGACGAGTGATCGACGGCGCCGACGAGCTCGAGATCGTCGGTCTCGCTCATCGCACGCAAGATGGCCTGACCCATGCGCCCACGCGCACCGACGATGACCAGGGAGACGACGCGCTCGCTCATGTCTGCAGCTCCTTGCCGAGGCCCAATGCCTCGAGCTCGCGACGCAGCGCGGCGAGCTCGGCACGATCGCTGCCGAGCGGCACGAGCGGCGGCCGCATCTCGATGCCCATGCGCCCGAGCATCGCCATCGCGTGCTTCACCGGGATCGGGCTGGTGGTGGAGAACAGCGCCCGCGACAGCGGCAGCGACTTGTAGTGCAGCTTGCGGGCCTCGTCCCAGCGACCTGCGCGTGCGTGCTCGACGAGCTGCACGAACAACGCGGGCACGACGTTGGTGCCGACCGAGATCACACCGTCGCCACCGATCGACATGAACGGCAGGATCGTGAAGTCGTCACCGGACAGCAGATCGAAGTCGGGGCCGCACAGCTCGCGCACCCGCGACGCACGGATCATGTCGGCGGTGGCTTCCTTGATGCCGACCACCAGCGGATGCTTCGCGAGCTTCGCGAGCGTCTCGGGCAACAGATCGACGCCGGTGCGACCGGGCACGTTGTAGAGCACCATCGGCAGGCCCACGGCGTCGGCGATCGCGGTGAAGTGCGCGATCATTCCTTCCTGCGTGGGCTTGTTGTAGTAGGGCGTGATCTGCAGCGTGCCGGTGACGCCGAGCTCCTTGCACGCGCGCGAGAGCTCGATCGCTTCTTGCGTGCTGTTCGCGCCTGCACCTGCGAGCACGGGCACCCGACCCGCAGTCGCGCGCATCACCACCTCGATGACGTGGATGTGCTCGGCATAGGACAAGCACGGCGACTCGCCGGTGGTGCCGCACGGCACGAGCCCATGGATCCCACCGGCGATCTGCGCTTCGACCAAACGGACGAGCGCCTCGTCGTCGACGTGACCGTCGCGGAAGGGGGTGACGAGTGCCGTGTACGCGCCGCGAAACATCGATTCGCTCTCCGGTTGCGAGGTCGCGGCACGGTACCACGGAAGCGCGCGCGTCGGCGGCCGCGCCGAGGTGCGATCTGCTATGTTCGTCGTCCATGCGAGAGGTCGACACGGGTGAGGTCGAGCCGCTCCGCTATCCGATTCCCGACGCGCTGCAGAAGCGCGCGGCGACGCTCGCGAAGTGGATGCGCATCGTCGGGATCTTCCAGGCGTGCCTCGCGGGGCTCGCCTTCGTGTTGTTCGGGCTCGGTGCCGTGAGCGCCGTGTTCAACTTCGGTGCGTTCGATCCGCGCAACATCGTCGTGTTGCTGCTGCTCGGCATGTTGGCGATGTTGTTCCGCCAGGCCTTGATGCTGCAGTCGGCCGCCGATCACCTCACCGATCTGAACGGCGAGCCCGAAGACGCGCACGATCACTTGAACCTCGCGTTCACACGCCTGCGCGTCGTGTTCGTGATCGATCTGGTGATCGGCGTACTGCTCCTGCTGCGCAACGTCGTCTTCCTGGTGGTGGCATCATGAGCGATCCGTACCGCGACGAAGCCACGCGCAAGCACGAGGCGCTGCTCGCCGAAGAGCGCGAGCTGCTGGTGCGCGCCGGCAAGGTGATGGTGTGGGCGGGCCTCGTCGGGCTCGTGGCCGTGCTGGTCGGGATGAAGCTGGCGGTCGCGGACGGCGGCGTCGGCATCGTCGCGTCGGTGGTGCTGCCCGGCGTGTTCTCCGGGCTCACGCTGCAGGCCGGGCTCGTGCTCTCCGGGCTGCCCGGCGGCTCGCGCGACTACGGCGAGATCGAGAAGGCGGTGAAGAGCCTCGGCATCGTCTACACGGTGAAGGGCGTCATCGTGCTCTGCTTCATCGCGCTGTTCGTCATCGCCTTCTTCACGCCGATGGTGCTGCGGCTGCTGAGCTGATGAGCCTCGTCGACGAGCCGGTGGTCGTGCTCGACTGCCAGGCGACCGGAGCTTCGCCGCAACACGGGCACCTGCTCGAGATCGGGTGGGCGATCACTGCGGCCGATCGCGTGCTCGACGAGCGCGACGTGAAGGCGAGTCTGCTCGCGTTGCCCGAGGGCGCGATCATTCCCCCGATCATCACCGAGCTCACCGGCGTGGAGCTCGAGGATCTCGCGGGCGCACCGACGGCCGCGGAGGTGTGGAACGGCATCCGCGACGCGATCGCTCCGTTGCCGCGACCGATCGCGATCGTCCACGTCGCGCGCTTCGAGCAGTCGTTCCTCGGGCCACTGCATGCGCGCGAGCATCCCGACGAAGAGTTTCCGCTGCGGATGATCTGCACCCACGAGATCGCGCGACGGCTCTTTCCCGGCTTGCCGCGTCGGGGGCTGCGCTCGCTCGCGGGCTGGTGCGGGCACGCGGTCGAGGAGCTGCTGCGCGCGCGCGGACACGTGTGGGCGACCGCGCTGGTGTGGCGTCATCTCGCGGAGCGACTCGATGCGGAGGGCGTGCGCGACTTCGACGCGCTCGCGCAGTGGCTCACCGCTCCGGCCCCGCGCGCGCGCAAGCGCGAGTACGCGATGCCGCGCGAGAAGCGGCTCGGGCTGCCCGACGCGCCCGGCATCTATCGCATGCTGCGCGTCGGCGGCGACGTGCTCTACGTCGGCAAGGCGACCTCGCTGCGCGATCGCGTCAACAGCTACTTCCGCAAGCAGACCAAGGTGCCCGATCGATTGCTCGGGTTGCTCAGCCAGGCCCGCGATCTCGAGGTGACGCCGACGGCGAGCATCCTCGAGTCCGCGCTGCTCGAGACCGACGAGATCAAGCGCTGCAATCCGCCGTTCAACCAAGCGCTGCTCGAGAAGGGCAGGGCGCCGTGGTTCGCGACGCCGGGGCTCGCCGAGCTGTCGCCGCTCGCGAGCGCGACGCATCGCATCGGTCCACTCGGTGCGCAGTGGAGCGCGCGTCGCTTCACCGCGCTCGCGGCGGTGCTGTCGGGCGAGCTCGGCGACGACGCGTGGCGACGCGGCATGTTGGTGGCGGCGGGGCGACCGGGCCTGACGATGCGGCCGGGTGCGAACGTGCCGGGCTCGATCGAGGTCGACGATGCGGTGCTACGCGCAGGGCTCGCGACCTTCGTCGCGACGCTGCCGAGCGCGTCGCTCGACGTGCGCACCGCGTTGACGGTGGGCGCGACGCTGTGGCGCGCGCAGCTCGCTGCGGGCGCGCAACCCGACGAGCTCGAAGCCGAGCCCGAGGTGCAGATCTGGACGCCGGCCGACGTGCACGAGCACCTCGCCGAGGCCGTGATGATGATCGCGTACGCGCTGCGCCGCGCGCGATGGCTGTGCGCGCTCGCGGAGTCGAGCGTCGCGTTCGTCGACGGCACGGCGTCGCGCCGGTTGATCCTCGAGCACGGTCAGGTGGTCGATCGCGGCGATCACGAAGGCGAGCTGCCGGTGCCGCCGAGCTGGCAACACGACGACCGCGGGCCGTGCTTCGACATCGCGACGTTCGATCGCCTGCGCGTGCTCACCACCGAGCTGCGTCGCATCGCGACCGCCGGCGGCGAGGTGACGATCCGCCTCGGCCCCAAGCGCGAGCTCGCCGGCGATCGCCTGCGCAAGCTGCTGCGTTGGGTGTGATCAACCCTCGGGCGGCGGCTCGCAGATCTCGCCGTCTTCGATCTGCGCGTTGGTGCGATAGGTGTTGAGCAGCTGCCAGTGCTTGGGCTCGATCGCGGGGATCGTGCCGTCCTCGCGCACGTTGGTCACGTGGTACGCGTGCTGATTCCAGATGCGGCGCGCCTGGATCCACCGATCGCTGCTGTCGCGGATCACCTGCACCGACGGCGAGGTCATCGCGTCGTTCCAGTCGGGGCTCGACACCACCACGATCTCCGCGCTGCCGTCGTTGTCGACGTCGGCGACCACCGGATACTCGATGAGCGTCTTGCTCGAGCGCGGCACCTGCAGCAGCGGCGTGCCGGTGTCGTCGAACACGAACAGCTGCGCCTCGTCGGCGTACATCGCTTCCGCGAGCCCGTCGCCGAGGAAGTCGAACGCCGTGCCCGCGGCCCAGCCGCTGCCGTCCTGCACGTCCGCGGACCAGTGGATGGTGAGGTCGCGCGCGTACACGGTGTAGTGCGCGGCCGAGCTCACCGCGAACTCGGAGATGTCGTCGCCGTCGAAGTCGTGCACGGTCGCGGGCCTGAACCATGCGCCGAGTCCCATGTCGCCGGTGGGCCGCTCGTCCTTGTACTTCACGGTGCCGTCGTGCTCGAGGATCGTGATGCCCGCGGAGTTGTCGATCAGCACCTCGGGGTCGTCGTCGTCGTCGAGGTTCGCGATCGCGGGATACCCGGGCACGATCGTGGTGTCGTTCCAGATCTCCGTGCCGTCGTGGTGGTATGCGGCCTGGCCGAGCACCAGCTCCATGTCGTCGTCGCCGTCGAGATCCGCGGCC
>DASZPU010000852.1:0-2959 GCA_035550195.1 Nannocystaceae bacterium | reverse complement strand
GCCCACCATCCGACGCGCACGTCGCGAGCTCGCGCGCGCGTGGCTCGTCTACGATCCGGACCGCGAGGACGAGCCCGCGCCGGCGCTGCACGATCTGCTCGCCACGATCGTGCGCGCCGATGCAGGCCGCGGCACCGCGCTCTTGCGCGATGCGCTGCGCATGCACCGTGCCGTCGGTCGCGAGCTCGCGACCGACGTCCTCGTCGAGCTGTGCGAACCGGACGACGATGCGCGCCCGCGGCCGGCGTGCAGCCCTGCGTTGCGGCGCATGTACGAGGCCCACGCGCCCGCCGACGAGTGACGTCCGCGGCCGCGCTTGATAACGTCCCACGCTGGACGAGCCCGCATGCAATCTCCCACGCTGCCGACCATCGCTCAGAGCATCGTCGTCGAGCTCGATGCGTTCGAGTTCACCCGTGCGCTCGCACGCCTCGCGGATCCGAAGGACGGTGGTGCGCTCGATCCCGTCACATCGGGACTGCTGCGCGCGCGCGCGCTCGTCGGACGCGAACAGTACAACTCCGCGTACGACACGCTGCAGCAGGTCCGCGGTCGTCGCGAGCTCACCACGCTCGCGCGGCTCGAGGCCCAGGTCGACGTCGCACGCGTGCTGCGGCTCGGCTGGTGGTCGACCGATGCGGCGATCGATCTCGCGTTGTCGGCTGCACGCCAGGCGCTGCGCATCGATGCGCGCGCGCTCGCGGCCGCCGCCCACCTCGAAGCCGCGCTGTTGTTCGGCCGCAAGCGCACGCCCAAGCTCGCCGCTGCACAGCTCGATGCCGCCGAAGCGATCGGTGCCCAGCCCGCGCGCACGTGGTGGACGCGCGGCGAGCTCGCGATCACGTTCGACGATCGACCCGCCGCACGTGCGGCGTTCGAGCGCGTGCTCGCGATCACGACCGACGAGCGCGCACAGGCGCAACGGCTCGGCCACTTCGGGCTCGCGCGGCTGTTCACGGTGCTCGGCGAGTTCGAGGCCGCGGCCGAGCACATCGCCGCGCTGGGCGAGCGTCCGGCCGGTGACATCGCAGCGCGGCGACTCGCGTGGCAGCTGCACGCCGCGAAGGCCGAGTGGGGGCCCGCCGCGAGCGTGCTCGCGCAGATCCTCTCCGCTGCGCCCGACGCGGAAGCCTCGCGATCGCTCGCGCTCGAGCATGCGTCCGCGCTCTACCGCGCCGACGATCTCGAGGGCGCGCGCGCGGCCTGGACGAAGATCGCTGCGACCGGAGCCGGCGATTTCGCGGCCCGCATCGCGGCCGGCGTGCTCGACAGCATCACCGCCGGGAACACGCGCCGCACGCGACTGCAGGCGTTCCCGTCGGTGACGCAGCTGCGCAACCACTGTGGCCCCGCGTCGGTCGAGCTGTGCCTGCGCTTCTTCGGCATGGCGGCCGAGCAGGTCGACGTCGCCCGCGAGATCAAGCACCCCGACGGCGGCACGCCGGTGCATCGCATGCGGCAGTACATGGATGCCGCGGGCTTCCATACCCGGCGCATCGAGGCCGATCTCGATCGGCTGCGCGCGATCCTCGATGCCGGCATCCCGGTGATCCTCGAAGAGGACTACTCGACCACGCGGCACGTCGCGGTCGCGATCGGCTACGACGATCGTCGGCAGCTGCTCGAGGTCCAGGATCCGATGACCCACGAGATCCGCGAGACCCGCTACGCCGAGCTGCCCAAGCTGCGCGAGTTCTCCAACCACGGAGCGCTCGTCGCCGTGCCGGCTGCGCGCACCGATCTCGTCGAGGCGCTCGATCGCATCGGTGCGACGGAGTGCGCGTACATCAGCGCCACCGATCGCGCATGGGAGGCCCACGATCAGAAGCGCGAAGAGGATGCCGAGCGGCTCGTGGCCGAGGCCATCGCGCTGCACGAGGCCTACGAGCTCGCGTGGGTGCTGAAGTTCGTGCGCGCGCAGGATGCCCATCGCCGCGCGCCGACCGGTGACACCGCGAAAGCGCTCGCGGACGTGCTCGCGGCGATCGTGCGGCTATGGCCCGACGACGAGTGGCCGCAGCAGTTCGTCGGTCGCGTGCGCGATGCCGAGGGCAAGTACGGCGACGCGCTCGCGGCGTTCGAGCGCGCCCGCGATCGCGATCCCGGCGACGCCAGCAACTGGTGCGCGATCGGGGACTGTCACCTCGCGCTCGGCAACTATCGCGCGGCCCGCGAAGCCTTCGAGAACGCGCTGCGTCGCGACTGGTCGCACGTGCGCAGCAACGAGAACCTCGCGGAGCTCGCGAGCGACGACGGCGATGCGTCGCTCGCCGCGATCCTCAACGACGTCGCGCTCGAGCGCGCGCCCGACAACGCCTACAACTGGTACGTGCGCGGCAAGGTGCTCGGCCGCGCCGACGATCTCGACGCCGGCATCGCGGCGTTCGCCCGCTCGGTCGAGCTGCGCCCCACGTCGTCCGCGTTCGCGCTCGAGCACGCGCGCCTGCTCGCACGCGCGGGTCGCATCGACGAGGCGCTCGCCGGGCTCGCGAAGCTCCGCGCCGATCGACCGAAGGACGTGCACCTGCTCGCGAACACGGCCGACCTCGCCTACAACTACGCGCGCTTCGACGAGTGCCTCGAAGTCTGTGCCCGACTCGCGGAGATCGATCCATCGCTGCCGAGCTCGCTCGCGCTCGGAGGTGCCGCGAAGTGCAGCCGCGGCGATCTCGAGGGCGGCCTCGCCGATCTGCGCAAGGCGCTGTCGATCCGTCCGACGTATGCATGGGCGCAACGCGAGCTGGGCGCGGCGCTCGCGAAGGCCGAGCGCTGGGACGATGCGATCACGTCGTGCGCCGCGTCGGTGGGCTTGGGCAGCTCGCCCGAGGGCCTGTTCCGGCTCGGCGACGTGCTCGCGCGCGCGGGCCATCCCAACGACGGCGCCGGCTACCTGCGCCGTGCCGCCGGCACGGGTGGCCTCGACGTCGCGCAGCTCGATCGCGTCGGCGAAGTGATCGCG
>DASZPU010000851.1:0-8772 GCA_035550195.1 Nannocystaceae bacterium | reverse complement strand
CGGGCCCGGGCGCGCGTCGAACTCCCGCAGCACCTCGCGGGCCGCGCTCACGACCTTGGCCGGCGGCAGCGGCCCCGCGACGACGAGCGCGAGTCGATCGCCGCCGTAGTTGCGCGCGAGGAATCGCTGCAGCGTGCGCGCGCGGTGGGCCGCGATCTCCGGCGCCGTGCCGAGCACCGGCCGCCCGTAGTCGTGCCCGCCGAAGAGCGCCGCGATCATGTCCTGCATCGAGCGCGCGGCCGGGTCGTCGTCGTACTGCTTGATCTCCTCGAGCACGACCTCGGCCTCTTGCGCGAGGTCGGGCGCGCGCGGGCGGGCCCACGCGATCGGTCGTACCAACGCGGCCAGCGCAGGCCTGAACGAACGCACCGGCACCGTCGCGTGGAAGACGGTCTCGTCGTGGCTGGTGAACGCGTTCACGTCCCCGCCGAGCGCCTCGATCTGCGACGCGATGTCGACCTTGCGTCCGTCGATCTCGAGCGGCTTGAACAGCATGTGCTCGAGCAGGTGTGCACAGCCGTGCTCGCCCTTGCGTTCGTCCGCGGTGCCCGCGAGCACCCAGAGCTGGATCGCCACGGTGGCCGCTCCGGGACCCGATCGAGGCGTGGTCTGCACGACGATGCGCGCGCCACTGGGCAATCGGCGCACCGTCGGCTCGTGGTTCCCGCGTATCGACCGACCGCTGCCGCCTCGGCGAAGGGCCGCGTCGGGCTGTCGGTCACGAGGGTGGAGGCTGCGGCGGCTCGGCACGGTGAGAGCGGCGAAGGGTACTCGATGTCCGTGCAGCGGGCCGCGTCTGCGGCGCTTTTCATGGGACGGCTGTGTTACCGTGCGTCTGTCGTCCCGACCTCGATCGCGCCCCGTGCAGACGCTCGAAAGCCCCAACACGTCCGGTGGCCACGACGCCGTTCCCGCGACGTTGCCCTGTCCGCTGCCGGGCAAGCACAGCCGTGAGCCGACGGAGCTGACCGAGTTTCGCGCCGCGCCGCACGACGATCGTGCGTTCAATCGCCTGCGGCGCCAGTACCGCGACGCAGAGGATTGGCGATCGCTCGCGACGTTGTTGTTGCTGCACGCATCCGCGGTGGAGCGCGGCTCGCCCGATCAACGCAACAAGGCCGCCGAGCTGTGCGTGCAGGCCTACGAGCTGTGGCTCGAACGCGTCAAGGATCGCGAAGAAGCAGCGCACGCGCTCGCACGCGCGCTGCAGCTCAAGCCCGACAATCTGCGCGCACAAGAACGACTGCGCAAGCTCTACGAGACGATGGGCGCGCACAAGGAGCTCGTCGAGCTGCTGCGTTGGCGACTCGCATCCGCGGCCGATGGTCCCGATGCTGCGCCGCTGCACTACGAGCTCGCCGAGCTGCTCGAGCAGCACTTCCTCGCGATCGGCGAGTCGGTGCGCCACTACGAGAAGGTCGTCGCGCTCGATCCGAACCAGAAGCACGCGGCCGAGCGGCTCATCAAGCTCTACCTGCAAGCCGGTGCGTGGAGTCAGGCCGCAGCGCGACTCGCCGAAGAGCTCGCGCGCATCGAAGAGACCGGCGAGCGCGGTCGCATCGCCGAGCTGCACCGGCGCATCGCGAGCATCGAGTCGGAGCAGTTCGACAACGTCGCATCGGCGGCGCGTCACCTCCAAGCGGCGCTGAAGGTGGTGCCCGACGACATCGAAGCGCTGCGCGCGTTCGGTGTGCTGTACCTGGCGTCGGGCAAGGCCACCGACGACGGCGTCGCGAAGGCGGCCGACATCTTCTACAAGGCCGCCGAGCTCGCGCGTCGCCGCGGCGACAAGCAGCGCGCGCTCAAGCTGCTGCGTCGCTCGTTGATGCTCGCGCCCGATCACCAGCAGGCCTCGGCCGCGCTGGAGAACACGCTCATCGACGCCGAGGACTGGCTCGCGCTCGACGAGCTCTACCGCGAGTGGCTGTTCCACTTCTCGGGTGCGGACGCGGTGCCGCTGCAGCTGCGTCGCGCCGACTTGCTCGATCGTCGGTTGTATCGCCGCGAAGAAGCGCGTCAGCTCTACGAAGAGGCCAGCCGCTACCAGCGGCCCGACGACGAGGCGTGGCGTCGGCTCGAGCAGATCTACGCGGAGTCGGGCGATCACTGGTCGCTCGTCGCACTGCTCGACGCGCAGATCGAGCGCATGCCCGACGACGTCCCCACCGAGACGCTCTTGCGCGCCGCGGTGGTGTGCCGCGACGAGCTCGGCGACGAGGAGCGTGCGGCCGTCTACTTCTACAAGGTGCTCGAGCGCGAGCCGTTCAACGCCGCGGCGTTCGAGGGCTACAAGGAGCACTGGCGGCGCAAGCACAACTGGCCGCACCTGCGCGACCTCATCCTCTACCAGATCGAGCAGGCCGGCGGCGTCGAGCAAGGCAGCCCCTACGACAACCCCGCGTTCGCGGAGGAGTTCGTCGAGCTCGCCGACATCTGCGAGCGTCGCCTCGGCGACATCGACGGCGCGCTCGATGCCTGGGGTCGCTTGCAGGTCGCGTATCCCGAGGACACGCGTCCGGCGAAGCACATCGCGCGCATCGAGAAGCGCGCGCGCATGTGGGACAACATGGTGCGCGTCCAGGAAGCGGAGCTCGAGCGCACCGTCGATCCCGCGAAGCGCCTCGACATCCTCAAGCGGCTCACGCAGGTCTATCGCGATCGCCAGGTGAACCCCGAGCGTGCGATCGAGCTCTACGCCGAGATCCTGCAGCTGTCGCCCAACGACATCCAGGCCACGCGCGCGCTCACGGCGTTGTACGACCGCGCCGGCGAGTTCGCGCAGGTGATCGAGATGCTCCGCGATCAGCACGATCGCTCGCGCAGCGGCAGCGAGCGCATCGCGATCCTGCGGCGCATGGCGGAGATCTGGCACCACGAGCTCGGTGATCTCGATCAGGCGCACTGGGCCTGCCTGCAGATCCTCGACATCCAGCAGGACGATCGCGAGGCGCTCTATCGGCTCGAGCAGCTGCTCGAAGAACAAGGTCGCCACGCCGATCTCGTCACGGTGCTCGAGCGCGAGCTGCGAACCGCCGCGCAGCCCGACGCGAAGGTGAAGCTGCTGCGTCGGATGGCGCGCATCGCCGAGGTCGAGATCCAGGACGAGGACAAGGCCGCGTCGCTGTGGGCCGAGATCCTCGAGCTGCGCCCCGGCAACCTCGAGATCATCGACAAGCTCGTGCACGCGTACGAGCGCAGCGGTCGCTACGAAGAGCTCGGCACGCTGTTGTCGAAGGCCGCCGGCTCGGCGAAGACGCCCCTACCCCGCCAGATCGACTACCTCTTGCGGCTCGGTCAGCTCGCCGAAGCGTCGCTCGACGATCCGATGCTCGCGCGCACCTCGTTCGAGCGCGTGCTGCGGAGCCGTCCCGATCATCGCAACGCGCTCGAGGCCCTCGTTCGCATCTATCGCCGCGAAGACGCATGGCAGCCGCTCGTCGCCGCGCTCGGCAAGCTGCAAGAGCTCGCCGAGACCGAAGAGGACGCGTTCCGGATCGCGTGGGAGCGCGCCGAGATCCTCGGCGACCAGCTCGACGATCCGCTCGCGGCCTCCGAGCTGCTCGAAGGCCTCGGCGAAGATCTGGCGCTCGGTCGCCGCGAGGTCGCCTCGAGCCTGCTCGAGCTGTACGAGCGCGCTGGTCTGCACCGCAAGCTCGTGCGCCAGGCCGAGCTCATGCTGCTCGCCGCCGAGTCGGCCGACGAGCGGCGCAAGCTCTACGGCACGATCAGCCAGGCGTGGCTCGTGCACCTCGGCGACAAGCAAGCTGCGCTCGCGGCCTACGGACGCTTCGTCACCGAGTTCTCCACCGACCTCGAAGGCCTCGCCACGATGGCGAAGCTGCAGCAGGACGTCGGCGATCACGAGGCCGCGATCGGCACGCTGCAGAAGCGGCTCGAGCTGGCCGGCGAGGTCGGCATGCAGACCGCCACGCTCGAGCACATGGCCGAGATCGCGGAGACGCAGTTGGGCGATGCCCCGCGCGCGATCGAGATGCTGCGCCGCGCGCTCGCAGTCGATCACTTCAACAGCGGCATCATCGCGAAGATCGGCAAGCTCGCCGAGGCCAAGGGGCTGTGGCGCGAGCTGCTCACCGTCTTCGAGGAGCGCTTCGGCTACCTCGCCGACACCGGCAACTCGCTCGCGCAGGTCGAGCTCACGCTGCAGGCCGCCGAGATCGCGGAGAAGAAGTTCGGCGATCCGCAGCTCGCGTTCGACTGGGCGCGGCGCGGCTACTTCGCGGCCCTCGAAGGCGACGTGTCGCTCGACCTCGTGGGCAAGCGACTGCGCCAGATCGCCGAGGCACACAAGTTCCGCGCCGAGCTGCTGGCCGCGTTCGATCGCGAGATCACGTTGCTCGAGCGCCGCGAGGCCACCGTTGCGCTCGTCGCTCGTCTGCGCGAGGCCTCGAAGATCGCGCTCGAGCAGCTGAACGATCCCGAGAAGGCGGTCGGCTACCTGCAGCGCGCGCATCGAGCCACTCCGCTCGACGAAGAGCTCGCGGAGGAGCTCGAGCACACCGCGCAGCGGCACAACCTGTGGCAGGCGGTGATCGAGCTGTGGGGCGGTCGGCTCGCGCGTGCGGCCACCGACCTCGGGCGCTACGACGCGTGCCGAGCCATCTCGCGCATCTACGAAGAAGAGCTGCACGATCCCGAGAAGGCGTTCGAGTGGCTGCGCCAGGCGTGGGGCGACCTCCGCACCACCGATCCCGCGCTCGCCAACGATGCGTTCGATCAGATCCTCGCGCTGTCCGAGCGCCATCGCTTGTGGCCGCAGCTGTGCGAGCTGCACCTCGAGCGCGCGAACCTGGTGAGCTCCGGCGAAGAGAGCATCAAGGCGCTCGAAGCCGCGGCCGCGGTGTTCGACGAGCGCCTCGGTGATCCGCTGTCCGCGATGCGCACGCTCGCGCACGCGCTCGACGAGCCCGGCGGCGAGTCGGTGCTGCTCGAGCTGCGTCGGCTCGGTGAAGTGGTCGACGAACGGCGCGACGGCGACATGCCGCCGGTCGGTGCGCTGGTGCTGCTGCAGGTGTTGCAGCGCCTGGTCGGACGCAGCCGCGATCGTGCGCGCACCGTCGACATGCTGGCCGAGCGCGCCGAGCTCCGTGAGCTGCGGCTGGCCGATCGCGCGGGTGCGATCGCCGAGTGGATGCGCGTGCTGCGACTCGATCCCGACGACGATCAAGCGCTGGCCGAGCTCGAGCGGCTCTCCGACGAAGGCGAGCTCTGGCAGCTCTACCTGCTCGTGCCGGCGTCGGCGCTCGAGGTCGCACCGCAGCCCAGCGATCAAGCGGTGCTGCTCAAGCGCATCGCGCAGCTCTACGAAGGCTCGCTCGGTCGACCCGAGTACGCACTGCGTGCGCGCCTGCAGGCGTGGCGCACTCGCCCCACCCTGCCGCCGCTCGACGGCGACATCGACGACGAGCACGCCGCGATCTGGCGGCTCGCCGAGCACACCGGCTCCTATCACGCGCCCCCGGTGCCGCGCGATCCGATGCTCTTGCCGACGTTGCCCGCACCCGAGCTCGCCGATCAGGCCTCGTGGATCGGTGCGGGTCTCGAGGTGCGACTGATCGAGTCGCTGCCTTCACCGCACGCGCCGCGCATCGAGCTCGCCGCGCCAGCTCGGCCCCTCGGCGGGGAGCCGGTACGCGTCGGTCCCCAGACGACGCAGGAGCTGCTGGTCGACGACGCGGAGAGCGTGTCGACCAAGCCACCGCCGCCGCCCGGCAGTACTGCGCCGCTCCCTCCTTCGGCACCGCGGCGCAATCCCACCGAGGTCTTGGAGATCGGCGAGATCGAGTTCGACGACATCGAAGAGCTCGACGAGCCCGAGCTGCCCACCGCGGATCCCACCGTCGCCGCGCACGCGGCCTCGGTCATGCGCGACGATCACACGCGCACGTCGGCGTCGCCGCCTGCACCCACGCCTCCGCCTCCGCCTCGACGCGCCGCCGATCAAGGCCTGCCCGCGCTGCCCAAGCTCACCCGCGCGATCCTTCCGCCGCGTCCGCGCGTCGCGAGCGCGTGGGAAGAGGTCGCGCTCGCGTACACCGAAGTGCCGGCCGACACGAAGCCCGCGAAGGTCGAGGTCGCGCTCGCGCTCGCACGACTGTGGGAAGAGGGTGCGCGCAACGTCGAGCGTGCATTCCAAGCGCTCGAGCGCGCGCTGCTGTGGATGCCGCGCTTCGAGCCCGCGCTCGAACGGCTCGAGGCGCTCGCCGCTCGCCACGGCGTCATCGATCGCTTGTTGCAGGCCTACGAGCTGCTCTTGTCCGAGTCGGCGATGCCCGAGCACGTCGTCGCGAACAACCTCCGCATCGCGGAGCTGCACGTGGAGCGCGAGGACTGGCCGCACGCCGAAGAGCGCTACCGTGCCGTGCTCGCGGTCGCGCCCCAGAACATCGGCGCGATGGCAGCGCTGCTGCAGGTCTACGAGACCACCGAGAAACACGCGGAGTGGGCCGACGTCTACTCCGACCTGCTCGACGCGCTGGCGAACGAGCTCACCGCGGAGGAACGCATCGAGCGCTCGCTGCGGCTGACCGGCGTGCTCGAGACCAAGCTCGCGCGCCCGCGCGAGGCCATCGATCGCCTCGAGCTCCTCGCGCGCGAGTTCCCCGATCGTCGCGAGGTCCACGACGCGCTCGTGCACCTCTTGGTCGCCACGCGGCAGTGGCAGCAGGCGATCGAAGCGCTGCGCACCGCGGCCGACAACGTGCCCGAGGAAGAGTACCGACTCGAGTGTCTCGCGCAGATCGCCGACATCTACGAGACCAAGCTCGGCCTGCTCGACCGCGCGATCGGTGCGTGGGTCGAGATCGTCGACATCCGCGACGACGAGCACGCGCTCGCAAAGCTGCAGGATCTCTACCTCGCCACCGGCCGCTTCGATCCCGCGCTGCCGATCATCGAGAAGCGCCTCGCGACGGTCGGCAGCGACGAATCCGAGCAGCGCATCGCGCTCTTGGTCGCGAAGGCGCGCGTGCTGCAAGAAGGCACCGGTGACGCCGAGTCCGCCACCGCGACGCTCGAAGAGCTGGTACGCGTCGCACCCGACAACGACGACGTCGTGCTGGGGCTGTCGCGGCTGTATCGCAAGCAAGGTCGTCACGACGACGGCATCACGCTCTTGCGCGATCATCTCGAGCGCATCGCGGGCGGCGACGAAGCCCGCCACGTGAAGCTCGCCGCGGCGCTCGCGGAGGTGATGGATCAAGAGGGCCACGATCCGAAGGGCGCGCTCGCGGTGATCGCCGGTGCGCTCGAACGGCGGCCCGGCAATGCGGCGCTCTTGCGTGCGCAGGGCAAGCTCGCGCGTGCGGTGCACGACGAGCCGCTGCTGGTCGAGTCGCTCGCGGCGTTGCCCGACCCCGACGGTCTGCTCGAGGCCGCGGATCTGCTGCGCACGCGGCTCAAGGACAGCGCGCGTGCGGTGCGGCTCTACTCGCGCGTGCTCGCCGAGGCGAAGGCCGCGGTCGACGACCCCGAGGCGCCGCGCCGCCTCGCGTCGGCGCTCGAAGGTCTGGTGCGCCTGCGCATCGACGATCGCGACATCGCGGGCGCGATGGAGTTCATGGATCGCCAGCTCGCGGAGATGAAGGGCCCGACGATCCGCGCGCAGCTGCTCACCGAGATGGGTCGCATCACCTATCGCAGCACCGGTGACGTCGCAGCCGCACGGCAGCGCTTCGACGCCGCGCTCGCGGAGGATCCCGACTACGCGCGCGCGAAGCTCGGGCTCGGCGAGATGCTCGCGGAGGCCGGTCGCCACGACGAGGCCGAGCAGCTGCTCGAGCAAGCCGTCGACACGTTGGGGCTCGGCGGTGATCCTGCGCAGCTCGCCACCGGTCTACTCGCGCTCGCGCAGGTGCTCGAGCAGAGCGGTCGGCACGCCGACGCGCATCGCCGGCTCACGCTCGCGGCGCGTCATGCCCCGGACAACCTCGAGATCCGCGCTGCGCTGGTGCGCAACCGCGTGCTCGCGGGTCGCCATCGCGATGCGTTGGCGGCCGCGGACCAGCTCGAAGAGAAGCTGGCCGAGGGCTTCGAGCGCACGCCGAAGCAGCTGCGCTTGCTGAGCGACGTGATCGCGTTCGTGGCCGAGAGCGCGCTCGCGCTCAAGCAAGCCGACGAAGCGCTCGCACGCTACCGTCGCGCAGCCGAGCTCGACCCCAGCAACCCCAACGTGCTCGAGCCGCTCATCGGGCTGTGCCAGGAACGCGGCGCGCTCGTCGAGGCCGCGCGCGCGGCTGCCTCGCTCGCGCGCCAGCTCACCGACCCACGCACGCGCGGCCAGAAGTTCATCGAAGCCGGCATGCTCTTCAGCGACGCTGCGGCGGCGCTGGCCGACGGCGCCGAGCCGCAGGCGGGCGAGACCGAGGGCGAGCTGCGCAAGGCCGCGTTCGAGAACATCCGCTCCGGGCTCGAGCTGCTCGAGGAGCACAACGTCGCGGCGCTCGATCGCACGCAGCTCGAAGTGGCGTTCCGGGCCACGGCTGCGCACGACCCCGCGACCGCGCTGCGCTGTCTCGATCGCTTGCTGCTGCAGCCCGATCTCGGTCGCGAGCGTCGCCACGATCTCGTGCTCGAAGGCGTCGACATCGCGCTGCGTGGCGATCACAACGTCGAGCTCGCCGAACGACTCGCGAAGCAAGCGCGCGAGCTGCAGCCCAGCTCGTCGGCCGCAGTGCTCGCCCAAGCGCGCGTGCTCGAAGCGGCCGGGCGCACCGACGAGATCGAGCCGCTGGTCGAGACCTACTTCTCGTCGCT
>DASZPU010000850.1:0-13967 GCA_035550195.1 Nannocystaceae bacterium | reverse complement strand
TCGCGCGCGCGAGCTGCAACGCGCAGCACGAGCCCGGCGGCGATGCCCGCAACCACGCGCGCACCTCCGCCTGTCTCGACGAGGGCCGCGCCGCGCTCGACACCTTGGTCACGCTGTTCGCCGCGGCCGACCGCGACATCGTGCAGTCCGCGGTCGCGTCGATCGGGAGCTTGCCGCGCTTCGAGGACTGCATGGATCCCGCGCGCGCGAACGCGGCGGACTCCGACGCGACGAAGGCCGCGCGCACCGAGCTCGCCAGCGTGAAGGCGTTGCTCTCGGCGGGGCGCGCCAAGGAGTCGTTGGCGCGTGCGATCGCCGTCGCCGCGCGCGTCGACGTCGAGGGGCCACGTGATCTGATCGCGCTCGCGCAGCTGCGGCTCGCGAACGCGGCGGTCGAGACCTCCGACTACATCCTCGCCGAGCAGGCCTACGAGCGCGGCTTCCATGCCGCGCTCTCGGCCGGCAACGATCGCGTGGCGGCCGAGCTCGCGCTCGGAGCGACATGGTTGCTGGGATACCAGCTCGAGCAGTTCGCCACCGCCGATCGCTGGGATCGAATTGCGGGCGCACTGATGACGCGCGACGCGGACGCGAACGCCGAGCTGTTCGGTCGGCGTGCGTCGAACACCGCGTTCTCGCTCACGCGCCGCGGCGACTTCCATGCGGCCGAGCGGGAGTTCGCGCGCGCGCAGGCGTTGACGGAGGACGCGCTGGGCAGTGACCACGTCGAAATCGGGCGGATACTGAACGGTCTCGCCGAGGCGCAGCTACGCGCCGGTGATCTCGAGGCCGCGCGCACATCGTGGCAGCGCGCGGGCGAGACGCTCGCGGAGCTGCTCGGCGAGGACCACCCGCGCATGGCGAACGTGATCATCGGGTTCGGCTGGATCGCGGTGCATCGCGGGCAGCTCGACGAAGCGTTGGCGCGCTACCGCGAAGCGCTCGCGCTGCGTGAGCGCGCGTTCGGAAGCGATCACGTGGAGGTCGGGGTCGCGCTGGTGCGGGTCGCGGACGTGCTGTCGCGACTCGGTCGGCTCGACGAGGCCGAGGTGGAGCTGCGGCGCGCCATCGCGATCTACGAAGGCCGCGTCGGCGGCAGCTATCTGCACCTCACGCTGGCGCTCGGGAATCTCGCGAATCTCGAGTACCAGCGCTCCCACTATTCGCGCTCGCGCGAGCTCGCGACGCGGGCGCTCGCGCTCACCGAGGCGCGCTACGGCGAGCGGCATCGCGAGGTGGCGCGACTGCTCAACGTGCTCGCGAATGCGGAAAGCGGAATGGGCGACAACGAGGCCGCCCGCGGGCATCTGCAACGCGCCGTCGAGGTGTTGGAGACGACCGTCGGCGTCGACGCCGAAGAAGTGTCGCCGGCGCTGAACAACCTCGCGAACGCCGAGGTCGCGCTCGGTGATCTCGCGGCCGCGGAGCGACACTACGCGCGCGCGCTCGCGCTCGGAGAGCGGCAGCTCGGAGCCGACGCGATTTCCAACGCGTATCCCGTGACCGGCCTGGGCTTCGTGGCCGATGCGCGTCGCGACTACGCCAAGGCGCGCGACTTCCATGCGCGCGCGCTGCAGATCCGCGAAAAGACTCTGCCCGCCGATCATCCCGAGCGCGGGTTCTCGATGACCTACCTCGCGCAGGCGCGCACGAAGCTGGGCGAGCACGCGGAGGCGCGCGCGCTGCTGCAGGCAGCGATCGCGATCTTCGAGCAACACCCGGGACACGTCGGTTTGCCGCTCGCGCTGATCGCAAACGGCGGCAACGAGCTCGCGGAGGATCACGCCGCCGCGGGTCTGGCATCGTTCGAGCGGGCGCTGCCGCTGGCCGAAGCGGCGCTCGCCGACGGCTCCGGCGCGGCGACGACCGTCGCGTCGGCACAGTTCGGCCTCGCCCGCGCACTGCGTGAGACCGGCGGCTCGACGCGTCGCGCGACCGAGCTCGCCCAAGCCGCCGCGACGACCTACGCAGCAAGCGGCTCCGCCGAAGCGGAGCGCCTCGAAGAAGTGCGCGCATGGCTGGCGGCCCGATGACGATCGACGATGCGCCGGTGCGCGAAGGCGACACCTGATCAGTCGGGCATGGACTGCAGCACGTCGGACATCGATGGTTCGTCGAGCTCGCGTCCGCCGGGGCAGACGAAGACGGCGTCGCAATCGGTCAGGTCGACCTCGTCGAGGCTGCACTCCTTGCGGTGGCGGTAGAGCGCGTGGATGCAGTCGCGGCCGTTCTCCGCGATGTACTCGCAGCCGCGATCGAGCAGCGGATCGAAGGTGGAGTGGGCGCGATCCTCCGCCTCGTCGCGGCAGTCCGACATGCTGTCGAACGCTTCGTCGAACGCCTGGGGCTCGCACTCGCGCGCGTTGACGCAGCCGAGCTTCGCGAAGCGGCGGATGAACCCATCCTCGGTGCTGTAACAGGCGGACGTCGACAGGACTACGAGCGCGCACGCGCCCGGGGACAGACGGTGGGTCATGTACAGGAGTGTCACGACGCGGCGGATCGATCCCGCGCCGCGCCGAATTCGGCGTAGCGGGCGGAGCCGGTCGCCCACTGTAGGTGCCCATGCATCCACCAGCGCATCGCGTCGACGTAGCGGCCGAGCTCCCCATCGAGCGCGCCGCCGAAGCGCGGCAATGCGGCTGCGAGCCGCACGAACGTCGCAACGCGGGCGTCGTGCATGCGCATCGCGAGCGTCATCGCGTGCGCGCCGTCGTGCGGCGCACGCTGGTGCTCGAGCACCGTGACGAGGTTGTGCACCTCGCCCTGCGATCGTTCGGCGCGGACCGAGATGACGTCGTTGGCCCAGCCCAGCACGTCGGTGCACGCGTCGAGCAGCGCGCGCACGTGCGGGTGCTCGCGCACCGACTCGGGCAGCACGATGCGCTCACACGGCTCGAGCACCACCTCGGCCATGCGCACGGTCCCGGTATCGCGACGCAGATCGATGTACTCCGACAACCGCGGCACGCGGCCGCTCGCCCGCTGCGCGGCTTCACGACGGCACGCCGCGAGATAGTCGTCGACCACCGCGACGAGCCGCGTGTGCCATCGCGAGCGCGCACGGGCGCGCAGACGCACCACGAGATCGGCGAACGCGGCGACGAGCGGTGGCGCGTCGACGCCGATCGGCAGCGCACGAACGGCGCGCGCGAGCTCGGCGTGCAACGCCTGCAACAACAGCGGCGCACGACCGAGCTCGGTCGCATCACAGACGTCGTCGTGCACGAACAACCACGCATTCCAGTCGGTGACGAGCGCGAGCTCGTCGCGCGCGGCCGTCGGATACGCGCGTGCGGCGAGCTCGGCCGGGCGCGCGGCCCCGAGCCGACGCCGCATGCGTGCATCGGCGGTCAGGCCGAACGCATCCATCCAGTCGCGCGAGCGCGCCTCCGCCTCGTCCATCGCCGGATTGATGCGCCCCTCGAACGGACACCACAGTTGCGCACCTCGTGCCGGATCCATGGCAGCTCGCCGAAGGAGTGGCGGCACGGGGCCGATCGATCCCCGAACTTTTTTCGGACCGGCAGTGATCAGCCGGCGCTGGGGCCAGTCTTCACGGCCATGGCCCGGATTTCCGCCCCGCTCGCCCTGGTCACGACCCTTGCCGTGCTGGCCGCGTGTGCGAGCGAGCCCGACGGATCCTGCGTCAGCGATCGTCGTATCTCGCTCAATCGCATCTCGCTGAACCGCATCGCGCTCAATCGCATCTCGCTCAACGGGTTGCTCGGCGCCGAGCTGCCGGAGCTCGCGCTCACCTCCGAAGCGCTCGGGGCCGCGATCGATCCTGCGGTGCTCGCGGACGAGCTCGCCGCCAGCGTGCTCGAGTACACCGTGTCGTGCGCGCTCACGGCCGAGCAATCGGTCGCCGTCGCCGTCGGCGACGAGACGCGCACGTTCACCGGTGCGCTGGGCCTCGCGCCGCAGTGGGGCGAGCGCGATGGCGAGTGCGACGGCGAGTGTCGGCGCTGGGTGAGCGCGTGCTTGATCGCGCGCTCGAACTACACCGGCGAGTCGCACGAGATCTCGTTGCTCGGCAATCGACCCGAGCTCGACCCGACCGTCGACGAGTCGCGCGACTTCGACGTCGAGGAAGCCACCTACTTCGGCGATCTGTTCGCCGACCCGATGACGATCTACGCATGCGTGCCCGAGGGCGCTTCGCCGCCCGAGCGAACGTGCGGCGACGGCAGCGACTGCGCGATCGCGATCGTCGGCGCATGCGACGAGGTCTGCGACACCGCGGGCTGCCGCGGCGCGAACGGCGATGTGTTCACGCAAACGATCACCGTGAACCTGCGCGACGACGCGACCTCGTGCGAGTGATCCTCGCGAGGTCGGGCAAGAACGGCCACCTGTGGCCAACAACGCCGCACCTTCGTGGGCAGGTCCACGAACGACGGCCACGGTTGGCCGGATCCGTCGGACCTGCACGATGCCAGGCCGCGGCGCTCCGACCTCGAGCGCCACGCTTCGCGGTATGATGTCCGCGTATGCGCGCGTGGACGCGAGCGTCGTGTTGCAGCGCTCTGATGGGCGCGGCAGCGCTCGCGCTCGGTCTGAGCGCGTGCGGCTCCGAGCTCGACGGGCTCTGCCCCGCGAGAGGTTGCGAGGGTGGTGCGAAGCTAGCGATCCACCGCGTGCAGCCGCACGCGAGCGCGAGCTACATCTTCACGCTCACCACCGAGCGGGACAGATACGCATGGCGGTGCGAGATTCTCGACGGAGCACCGTGCAACAACCAGACGCACCTGCCGCAGGACTACAAGGACGACGACGAGGGGTGGCGCTTGTCGTTCTGGTCCGACGACGCCACAGCGTTGCGGATCTGGACGCTCGGTTTCAGGGACGATTGGATGATCGGCCCCGAGTCGCTCACCTTGCGCATCACCGAGAGTGACGACGTGCTCTTCGAGCAGTCGTGGACGCCCGAGTACTCGCGTCGAAAGGCGTCACCAGGCCCCGAGTGTGGCGGATGCGCGGCTTGGGAGACGGAGGTCGAGCTCTACGACGGGCCGACGCGCGATGATGGGTGAGCAGGCGCTCGCTCAACCGAGCAGGCCCGGGAGTGCGCCGCTGTTGGGCTCCGCGTCGCCGAAGCTCGTGTCGGGCAAGCCGAACGCTTGCAAGAGCGAGACGAGCAGCGCGTTGTGGGGCGTCTGCGTCGGCAGCTGCAGATAGCGGCCGGTCGGCAGCACGCCGCCGCCGGAGCCGGCGAGCAGATACGGCATGTCTTCCCACGTGTGGTGGCCGGTCGCGACGTCGCTGCCTTGGAAGAGGATCACGCTGTCGAAGAGCGTGCCGCTGCCCTCGGGCGTCGCCTTCAGCTTGCCGATGAGCTGCGCCGTCAAGCCGCAGAACCATTGCGATGCGAGGACGAGCGCGGGATCCCACAGCGGATCCATGTAGCGATGCGACATCTCGTGGTGCTCGCCGGTGTCGTAGTCCTCGGTGAAGCCGAGCCACGGCAGATAGCTGTTGCCGCCGCCGCAGTAGCGATACGACAGCGTCGCGACGCGCGTCACGTCGCACGAGAATGCGAGCACGAGCAGGTCCTGCATCGCGTCGGCCCAGGTCGCGAGGTTCGGTCCACCGAAGCCGCCCTCGGGCTCGGGGTACGCCATCGCATCCGGTGCATCGCACACGATCTCCGTGTCGATGCGCTGCTCGACCGCACGCAACGCGTCGAGGTGCGCTTCGAGTCTGGCTTTGTCGCTCGCACCGAGCCGCGTCTGCAGCTGCTCGTAATTGCCGATCACGCCGTCGAGCACGCTGTGTCGACGCAGGCGCAGCGCTGCCTTCTCGGCGGCCGACAGCGATGCGAGCCCGAACAATTCGTCGAACAATCCCGTGACCGAAGAGATGACCGGGATCGCCGTGCCGGTCGCGTCCCACGACAGCGTGCCGTTGAACGATGCGCCCGGCACGAGCGGCAACGTCTTGCGCGCGAACGGTGCGCCCGCGATCTCTTCGAGCTTGCCCGCGAGATACTGATCCAGGCTCGGCCCGACCAACGTCCATCCCGCATCCGCCGTAGTGCCGGGCGGACCTTGCATGATCGTGCCGGTGAGCGTGCACGAGTGGCCTTCGTTGTGGCTCTTCTCGGGGCCGAGCGACGCGGCCTTGTGCCACATGCCCTTCAAGATCACGAGGTCGTCGCGATGCTCGGCGAGCCCGGGCAGACCGTGGTCGGGTAGCGGATCCATGATCGCGCCGGTCGTGAAGTCGAGCTCGCCACCGGTCGGGAACCACGCCGAGGGCACGACGCCGTTGGGGATCGTCGTCGCGATGAAGCGCTGCAGTGGCAGCGCGTGCTGCGGCGCGCGCGGATCGACGAGCCGACCGACGCGCGCCGACACGCCGCCTTCGGGACGATCGCAGCCCATCGCCTCGAGCAAGGGCAGGCCGATCGCGATCGAGCCGACGCCGCGCAAGAGCTCGCGACGGTGCATCGGACGGCGCAGCAACGGAATGCTCATGGCTCGCTCCTGCGGAAGCGGAAGCCGTCGCTCTGCGCGAGCGCGGCGACGAGCTCGACGATACTCGCACCGTCGCGCTGCACGTCGCGCAACGACGTCTGCGTGCACGCGTCTTCGAAGGGGTCGACGAGGCGCCCGCCCGCGAACGCGAGCAGGTGATCGACGTAGCAATCGCCGACCTTGTCGCTGCCCACGAGCAGGCCCGCGAGCTCGGCCGCGCCGTCGAAGCTGCCGTCGACATCGGTGCCGACCAGCGTGCCGCTCGCATCGACCGGCAAGCCGTTGTCGAGGTCGCGCCAACGTCCGCCCGCGTCGAAGTGCTCGAATGCGAAGCCGAGCGGATCGAACAACCCGTGACAACCGGAGCAGGCGGGATCCGACTCGTGCGCTTCGAAGCGCGCGCGCGTCGTGGTGCCGGGCGACGGTGGTGGAATCGTACCCATCACGTCAGGCGGCGGCGGCGGGGGCGAGCTGCACAGCACCTGGCGCACGATCGCGACGCCGCGCCGCACCGGCGACGACGACTCCTGATTCGCACCGATCGCCAAGAAGGCGCCCTTGGTGAGCAGACCCGCGTGGCGATCCGCGGGCAGCTCGACTTCGACGAAGTCGTCGCCGCTGCCCGGTGCCGGCAATCCATAGAAGGATGCGAGCGGATCGTTGACGTACGTCGTCGGCGACGCGAGCAGATCGCCGAGGTCGCCACCGCCGAGCGCGACCGCCTCGACGAAGCGCGCGGCTTCGGTGCGCATCGCTGCGCGCACGTTCGCGAACTCGGGAAACTGCGCAGGGTCCTTCGCGACGCTCTCGATCGCGACGAGCCCGAGCCACTGCTCGTGGAACCACACGATCTGTGCGCCCGCGCGCGGATCGTCGAGCATGCGCTGCACCTGCTCGGCGAGACCGGCGGTGTCGCGGAGCGCATCGGCTTCGGCCGCGGCGAAGAGCGCATCGTCGGGCATCGAACCCCACAAGAGGTAGGAGAGCCGCGACGCGATCTCGTACGACGACAGCGGCACGACGCCGTCGCTGGCCTCGGCGAGATCGCCGATCTCCGGACGGTAGAGGAAGTCGGCCGACTGCAGCACCACCTCGATCACGCGGCGGATGCCATCGTCGAACGCGTCGCTGCTCGCCCAGATCGCGACCAGCCCGTCGAGCTCCGCGGCGGTGCACGGGCGTCGCCACGCGCGGGGACACAACGACTCGACGAACGCGCGCGCACACGCTTCGCCTTCGCTGCACCCGACCAACGTCGGCACGTCGACGCTGCTCGAGACACCTTCGGCGAGCTCGAGGTAGGCGTACGCGAGCTCTTCGGTGATGCCGTGGCTCGCGATGTCGGTGTCGTAGATCCGCGGCTGCACGTCGCCGGGCAGCATCACGCTCGCGATCGCGGACTCGGGCCCGAGCAGATCGGCGAGCGTGTTGTCGAGCTCGCGCTGCGTCAGTCGACGGATCGGCGACGGTCCCGGTGCCGGCGTCGCGCATGCATCGACGCCACCGCTGTCGCTGCCACCGTCGGAGCCCGCGTCGCTCTCGTCCGCAGAACCGCCGTCGCTGCCGTCGTCGCCGACCGCATCGTGCCGCAGCCCGTCGTAGCAACCGACGAGCGCGAGCACGAGCCCCGCCGCGAGCTGACGCACCGATGCCACGATGCGATCATGGCACCGGTCTCCACCACCGGTCGACTGCTCATTGTGTGAGCGAGCGTCCCGGTCATTCCACCGTCAACGTGTACGAGACGTCGACGGTGAAGTCGTCGCCGGTATCCATCGGGTCGAGCCCGTCGTCGTGCGCGTAGATGCGGATCTCGTGATCGCCGGGCTGGAGCTCGATCATCACGTAGATGCCGTCGCCGAAGGAGCGAAGCCATGTCGTAGGTGTCGCCGTCGATCTCGATCGAGTAGTCGTCCATCGCGTCGATGAAGCCACTCGCACCGTCCTGCAATTGGTCATGTCGTCCTCCAGGCAGAAGGAGTGCGGCCGCAGGCCACCCGATCCCCGATCGACGACGAAAAGTTCTAGCCGCCCGCGCGTGGGCTCTTGCGCGGCGCGGGCCCGACGTAGCGAACGCTGCCCGACGGCAACGCGCGCAGCACTTCGGGCGCTTGCGCGGCGCCTTCGAACGCGTTCGCGACGAGGCTCGGGAAGAGCACGGTGAGCACGAACGCGGGGATCTGCGACGGCGTCAGCCCGAGGTCGAGCAAGGTCGCCGCCATCGTGCCGCCGAAGTTCGCCGAGATGCCGCGGACGCGTCGTGTCGATGCTTCGGTGCGCGCGAAGATCCGCCACATCGCACCGATCGCGACGCCGCGCTTCTCGAGGCACTTCGCGAACGTCACCGATCGCTCGTCGTACTCGCGCGCCGCGACGCCGAAGCCGTGCAGCGGATCCTCGGGATCGCCGAGCTTGCGCGCGACGATCGCATCGAGCTGCGCATCGTCGCCGTCCTTGCCGAGCTCCGCGGCGATCGACAGCAGCGACTCCGCGCACAGCCGCACCGAGCCCGGCCCGTGCGCGCCGTCGGTCGCGAGCAAGCCCGCGATCAAGCCCGGCGTGAAGCGACCGTACGCGCTGCCGAGTCGCACCGCCTTGAGCGGCCAGATGCGGGGATCCGCCGCACAGCCGCAGGTCGCGAGGTCGTCGAGGATCGCGGCCTCGAGCGGCGTCAGTCGCCGATGACCGACCGCGAGCGCGACCAAGCTCCACACATCGGAGCTGCCCGCGAGCTCGTCGGCGACGCTGTGTCCGCGAAAGCGATTGTCGCCCCACTGCGCGAGGCCGACGCGGGTCTGCAGTCGCATCATGGATCCTCGCGGTAGTCGAACGGCGGCAGCTGCATCGGATAGCTGCGCAGCTCGGCGCGACGGTGACGATCGGCCTCGGCCACCGCCGTCGGCAGGCGTGCGAGCACGAGCGCCGACACCATCGCGGCGCGCGTACGCAGGCCACACGCGTGCAACAGCGTGACGATGGTCGCGGACGTGGTGGGCGCGATGCGTTCGAGCAGCGGACACACCGACGGCTCGACCTGCGTGCGCACCACCGCGAGGCTCTCGCGATCGCCGTCTTCCTGCGCGAGCCCGAACGCGGGCGGATCGCCTTCGCCGCGCTCGAGCCACGCGATCCACTCCGCGTGCGCATCGATCATCGCTTGCGCCTGCTCGGCCAGCACCAACGCCGCCATCGCCGTGATGCTCGCGGGCGGCGACGCGAGCATGCGCGCGATCGTGGCGGCATGCGTCGGCGCCTCGCCCAGCGTGCCCGGCATCGCGAGCACGAGCGCCACTTCGAACGCACGCCCGTGCGCAGCATCGGGCGGCTCACCGACGAGCGCAGTGAGCACGATCTCCGCGAGCCCGTAGCTCTTCGCGAGGTCGTGCCACAGATCGTAGCCGTGCAAGCGTGGCGGCGGCCCAGCGTCGACGACGTGCGCGTCGAGCTGCTGCGCCCACTGTCCGTCTTCGATCGGTCCGCGCTCGCTCATCGCATCATCGATCGCGGAAGCCCGCGATCTGCTGTGCACGCGGCCCGAGCGGCGGCGCGACCTCGGTTGCGACGCGCACCTCGATCACCGCTGCGACGTCCGCCACCAGAGCTTCGCGCAACACGCCCTGCATCTGCCCGGGGCGATCGACGACCCACGATCGCAAGCCCATCGCACGCGCGATCGCAGCGACATCCACCGGATGTCGATTGCGGACCTCTCGCATCGGTCGGCGATCGCCGACGAGCTGGCTGCCGAACCACGTGATGCCGTGCATCTGGTTGTTCTCGACGATCCACACCACGCGCACGCCGTACTCGACCGCAGTGAGCAGCTCCATGCCCTGCATCGCGAAGCAGGCATCGCCGATGATCGCGATCACCGGGCGGCTGGGGTTCGCCAGCGCCGCGCCGATCGGCGCCGCAGTGCCGTGGCCCATCGAGCCGAAGCCGAGGTTCAACACGAAGCGCTGCCCGTCGGCGATGCGCAGGTCGTGCACGTTGAAGAGCATGTGCCCACCGACGTCGGAGAAGACGATCGCATCGGGCGGCAGCGACTGCCCGAGGTCGACGCGCCACCGCTGCGGCGTGACCGGTACCGCTTCGGAGCGCCGCAAGCCGGGCTCGTCGTAGAACGCGTCGTCGTGCACGAGCGGTGCGACCTCGTTCCACAGCGAACCGGGGCGCTCGCCTTCGCGGAGCAGGCGATGGATGTGATAGATGAGCTCGATCGTGATCGTCTGCGCGTCGCCGACGAGCGGGATGTCGACCGGATAGTTGCGCCCGATGCGATCGACTGCGATGTCGATCTGGATCAGCGTCTCGCGCGGACGGAAGCGCGGGTGCCAGTTGAGCGTGGTGGTCTCGTTGAGCGACGCGCCGACGGTGAGCAGCACGTCGACCTGATCGGAGAGCAGCGCATCGCGGGCGGCTCCGTGACCGGCGAGGCCCATCACGCCGAGCGACAGCGGATGCTGCTCGGGAAAGACGCCCTTCGCCCGCGGCGTGGTGGCGACGCGCGCGGGGAACAGCTCGGCCAGCGCGCGCACGTGCTCGGCGGCCTGCGCTGTCGCGGCCCCGGAGCCGACCAGGATCACGGGATAGCGCGCGCTCAACAAGCGTCGCGACGCCAACGACACCGCGCGGCGATCGAACAGCTCGCTGGTCGGTCGATACGTCGGCGGCTCGAACCAATCCTCCGCGGCGGGCAGCTCCCAGAAATCGACCGGGATGTTGAGGTGCACCGGGCCGGGGCGCTCGGTGAGCGCGAGCCGCAGCGCGCGACGAAGATGGTGTGCGAGTCGATCGGGCCCCGGCACCATCGCCGAGTACTTCGTGATCGGCTTGAACATCGCGACGATGTCGATGTCCTCGGGCGGAGTCTCCTGCGCCGCACCTTTGCCGAGCGCATGCGAAGGCGCTTGGCCGGTGACGACGAGCAGCGGCACGCCGTCGGAGTACGCGACCGCGACGCCGGTGAGCAGATTGGTCGCGCCTGGGCCCGAGGTACCCGCGCACACGCCGAGGCTGCCGCTCGCGCGCGCGTAGCCGTCGGCCATGAACGCTGCGCCGCACTCGTGCTTCGCGACCACGAGGCTGAAGTCGGGCGCGTCGGCGACCGCAGTGAAGAACGGATGCAACAGTCCGCCCGGCACTCCGAACACCACCTGCGCGCCTTCGGCACGCAAGTAGCGGAGAAACACGTCGACCATCCGGTCGTTGGGCTCAACGCGGTCCGTCGTCATCCGGCGACTCTCGCTGCTTGGGACGGATCTTGACCACGCGTCTCAGCACGTGCTCGATCGCGTCCGAGCGCGATTCGACATCGTTCTCGCCGCTGCCACGCGGCGTCGTGTCGCACGGGAGATACATCCACACGGTGGTCCCCTCACCGGGTGCGCTCATGATCTCGAGACGACCGCCGAGTTGATCGAGCAACCTCGCGACGATCGAGAGTCCCGCACCGTGGCTGCCCCCCACGGGCGGATTCGGATCCGGACCACCGGCGCGCAACACCTGCTCGAGGCGCTCGGGGCCGATGCCACGGCCGGTGTCCGAGACCTTGAGCAAGAGGAAGCCCGGTGTGCCACCGACTTCGACGACGATGCTGCCGCGCTCGGTGTACTTCACCGCGTTGGTCAGCAGGTTGTCGACGATGCGCTCGAGCATGATCCGCACGGTGCGGATCGATGCCGGCGACTCGCGCGACTGGAACACGGTGACGCGGATGTCGCGATCGACCGCGGTGGCGCGCAGCTGTCGACGCACGCGCACCGCGAGATCGGCGACGTCGATGACCTCGAGCTCGCGCTCGGCCGCCTCCTGCTCGTCGCGCACGATCGTCGCGAGCTCGCGCAACAGCTGGGATACCTGCGTCACCGCACCTTCGAGCGTCGCGACCATCTCTTCGGTTTCGTCCTGCGCACGGTTCTGTGCGACCGCTTCGCGGCGGATCTGGTTGGCGAGCCCCAGCAATACCGTCAGCGGGTTGTTGATGTCGTGCGAGATGCTGCGCAGCTTGTCGCGACTGGGCGCGCTGGCCTCGCGGAAACGCTCGACCACCGCATCGAGTCGCGCGGTGCGGTTGGCGATCTGGTGCTCGAGTTGCTGACTCCACACGCGCTCGCGTTGGTGGAGCGCACGTACTTCGTCGACCGCACGTGCATGCGCTTGGATCAGCCGCTCGAGCTCGCGGTTGGTCTCTTCGGAGAAGTGCAGGTGGTCGTCGACGACGCGACGTTGCTCGACGAGCAACGCGGCGAGCATGCCGAGGAGCGGCAGCCCGAGCAGCGCCAAGCCGGCGCTGGTGCTGCCCCACAAGAGCACCGCAGCGACCGCACCGACGATGCCGCCGAGCATCGGGCCGCGCCAACGCACCGGCTCGTACCACTTGAGCTCGTACTCGCAGCATGCATCGCCGCGACCGATGCACGTCGTCTCGGTGACGCGTGCTGCGGCCATACCCCAGTACATCGTGGGCACCGTGCGCAGCTGGCCTTGTCGCGAGAGGCACATCAGTCGGCTCTCGCGACGCGTCGACTTGTAGCGCAGACGAATCGAGGTGCGCGTGCCGTCGTAGGCTTCGTACGCGCTGATCTTCGACGCGAGATGCGTCGTCTTGGCCATCATCTCGTACGCGCCGCGCACGGACATGCAGCGCAGCACCAACAGTACCGGACCGTACATGCGCAGCAGGTCGTGCGAGCACGCCCGCATGAACTCCTGATCGTTGGGCACGAGCGCGCGTGCGACCGCCATGATCTTCTCGAAGCGCTCGTGGGCGATCCACGCGTCCGTCCGCTCGATCAACTCGCGCGGAGTTCCAGCGTCGTTGGCCAAACGATCGAGCGCCGCTTCGCCGAAGGTCGTCTTCACGTAGCGGTACAGCGGCTGCAAGATCCGGTTGTTCAGCTCCGCCGGTTCGACGACGTCCGTCGGCACGGGCGCGGGCGTGTCGACGACCCGCAGCTGCGCCCGCGTCCCTGGCTCGTTGCTTTTGCCGCGCACGGTCAAAGCCGCCACACGATACCGCAGCCACGCGAGGTGCTCGCGTCCTGTCGATCGGTTCTCGTCGCTTCGCCGCGCGCGTTCGGAGGTGTGTCGACGTGCGCAACGCGGGCGTACGCGCGCCGTCGTGCACGTAGAAGCCCCGAGCGCACGCTGCGCTCGCGGCCGGTGTGGGCGCGGGCGACAGGTGGTACGCTCGGCCGCCCGCGCACCCGCGGTTCGCACGATGCAGCCGATCGTGATCAGCGTCTTCGACTCGGAGACCGGCACCACATCGGAGCACACCTTCACCAAGTCGCCGGTTCGGATCGGCCGCAATCCGCTCAACGATCTCTCGCTGCCGTTCCCGTTCGTTTCGGGCTGGCACGCGATCGTGCGCTTCGAGGACGACGTCGCGCGCTTCTTCGACCTCGGCTCGACCAACGGCACGCTGCTCGACAACCGTCGCGTGCAGGCGGGCGAGCCCGTCGAGATCCAGGGTGTCGTGTCGGT
>DASZPU010000849.1:0-8819 GCA_035550195.1 Nannocystaceae bacterium | reverse complement strand
TCATCACGATGCCTTCGGTCGCGGGATCGTCGTTGAACAGCTGCAGGCAGTCGACGAAGTTGGTGCCGTTGACCGGATCGCCACCGATGCCGATCGCGGTGGTCTGCCCGAGCCCGAGCGTGGTGAGCTGGTGCACCGCTTCGTAGGTGAGCGTGCCCGAGCGCGACACGACACCGATCTTGCCGGGCTTGTGGATGTAGCCGGGCATGATGCCGATGCGGCACTGATCCGGCGTGATGATGCCCGGGCAGTTGGGCCCGATGAGCCGCGCGCTGTTGTATTGCATCGCGCGCTTCACCGACACCATGTCGGAGACCGCGATGCCCTCGGTGATGCAGACGACGAGCGGCACGCCGGCGTCGACGGCTTCGAGGATCGCGTCGGCCGCGAGCGGCGGCGGCACGAAGATCACCGACGCGTTCGCACCGGTCTCCTTCACCGCCTGCGCGACGGTGTCGAACACCGGCACGCCCTTGCCCGCGCCGCCCTCGGCCGCGCTGAGCACGAACTCGCCGCCCTTGCCCGGCGTGACGCCGGCGACGACTTGGGTGCCGTACGCGAGCGACTGCTTCGCGTGGAACATGCCGGTCTTGCCGGTGATGCCCTGCACCAACAGCTTGGTGTTGCGATCGACGAGCACGCTCATTTCGCCAACTCCACGATCTTGCTCGCCGCATCGCGCAGCGAGGATGCCGTCGTCACCGCGAGCCCGCTCTCGTCGAGCATCTTCTGCCCGAGCTCGACGTTCGTGCCTTCGAGCCGCACGACCAACGGCACGCGCAGCCCGACTTCCTTCACCGCCGTGATCACGCCCTCGGCGATCGTGTCGCACTTCATGATGCCGCCGAAGATGTTCACGAGGATGCCCTTCACGGCCGCATCCTTCGTGATGATCTTGAACGCGGCGGTGACCTTCTCGGCCGTGGCGCCGCCACCGACGTCGAGGAAGTTGGCCGGCTCGGCGCCGAAGTACTTGATGATGTCCATCGTGGCCATCGCCAGGCCCGCGCCGTTGACCATGCAACCGATCGCGCCGTCGAGCTTGATGAAGCTGAGGTCGTGGTTCTTGGCCTCGAGCTCCGCGGGATCCTCTTCGCTGGGGTCGCGCAGGTGCTCGATGTCGGGATGGCGGTAGAGCGCGTTGTCGTCGAAGTTGACCTTCGCATCGAGCGCGAGCACCTCGCCGTTCTTCAAGACGACCAGCGGGTTGATCTCGAGCAGCGAACAGTCGAGCTTGTCGTACGCGCGCGCGAGCGAGCGCAGGAAGCCGACCATCTTCTTCGCGGTGTCGCCCTTCAACCCGAGCCCGTACGCGAGCTCGCGCGCCTGGTAGGCCTGCAAGCCGACCGCGGGATCGATCGAGACGCGCAGGATCTTCTCGGGGTGCTTCGCCGCGACCTCCTCGATCTCCATGCCGCCTTCGGTCGACGCCATGATCGTGGTGCGCGACGTGACGCGATCGAGCGTGGCCGCGAGGTAGAGCTCCTTCGCGATGTCCATGCCTTGCTCGACCAGCAAGCGCTGCACGAGCTTGCCCTCGGGCCCGGTCTGGATCGTGACGAGCGTGCTGCCGAGCATCTTCGCCGCGACCTCGCGCGCCGCTTCTGCGCCCTTGACGACCTTCACGCCGCCGAGGTCGGGGTGCTCCTTGAAGCGCCCCTTGCCGCGGCCACCGGCGTGGATCTGCGCTTTGACGACGACGACTTCGTTGCCGGTGTCGCGGATCAGATCCGCGGCCACCGAGCGCGCGTCGTCGGGCGACAGCGCCACGCGCGAGCGCGGCACCGGCACGCCCTCGGCGCGCAACAGGTCCTTGCCCTGGTACTCGTGGATCTTCACGCCGACCTCACTTCTTGCCGTACGGCAACAACGCGACCACCTCGCGGACGGCCTTGGCGGAGATCTCGAGCATCTCCTTCTCCTTGGCGCCCAGCTTCATCTCGATGACCTTGTCGACGCCGTCCTTGCCGAGCACGCAGGGCACGCCGATGTACAGATCTTTGTAGCCGTACTCGCCGTTCAGGTACGCGGCACACGGAAGCACGCGCTTCTTGTCGCGGAGGATCGACTCGCACATCGCGATGCTCGACGCCGCCGGTGCGTAGTAGCCGGAGTAGCCCAAGAGGCCGACGATCTCGCCGCCGCCGTTGCGCGTGCGCGTGATGATCGCGTCGATCTTGTCCTGCGGCAGCAGCTCGGTGAGCGGGATGCCGCCGATCGAAGTGTGGCTCGGCACCGGCACCATCGTGTCGCCGTGACCACCGAGCACCATGCCGTGGATGTCCTCGACGCTGACGCCGAGCGCCTGCGCGATGAAGTACTTGTAGCGCGCCGTGTCGAGCACGCCGGCCATGCCGATGACGCGCTGGCTGGGGAAGCCCGACTCCGCGAGCATCACGTGGCACATCGCGTCGAGCGGGTTGCTCACGCAGATGAGCACGGCCTCGGGCGAGTACTTCGCGCACTGACGCGTGACCTCGCCGACGATGTTGCGGTTGATCTCGACCAGCTCGTCGCGGCTGGTGAACTTGCCGGTGGTGGGGTCCTTCTTGCGCGGGACGCCGGCCGTGATCACGACGACGTCGCTGCCCGCGGTCTTCTCGTAGTCGTTCGCGCCGACGATGTCGCAATCGAAGTCGAACACCGGCGAGGCCTCGGCGAGATCGAGCGCCTTGCCCTGCGGCAGACCTTCCTTGATGTCGACGAGCACCACGTCACCGAGGTGCTTCTGCACGGCCCAGTGCGCGCAGGTGGCTCCGACGTTTCCAGCTCCGACGATGGTGATCTTGTTGCGACGTGGCATGACGACTCTGGTGCGGCTCCGCAGTTTGGGCGGACCTTCTATCACGCGATCGGCCCCGGCGTCCGGGCGTGCGCCGCACGCCGAAAAGAGCCGTGTTAGGGTGACCCGGAAAGTGGCCGGAGCGATCGCACGCGTCTGGGGAATCGCGGGCGTCGTCGCCCTGCTCGCGCAGGCGCTGGTGCGGCTCGGCCCGCGCGCGGTCGAGGCGCTGCAGAGCGAGCTCGACGTCGTGCAGTGGATCGTGCTCGTCGGCTGGTGCGCGTTCATGGTCCACGCCGAGGGCATCAAGGGCTTCCATCGCCGCTTCTCGCCGCGCGTCGTCGCGCGCGCGTGGACGCTCGAGCGCCCGTCGGTGCTGCAGCTGCTGCTCGCACCGGCCTATTGCATGTCGCTCTTCCACGCCTCGCGCCGCGGGCTCGTGGTCGCGTGGTCGGTGTTGCTCGGCGTCGTCGGTCTCGTCGCGATCGTGTCGCGCTTCTCGCAGCCGTGGCGCGGCATCGTCGACGCCGGCGTCGTGCTCGGCCTCGGCGTCGGCCTGCTCAGCATCCTCTTCTACACGGTGCGAGCGATGGGCGGCACGCCGCCACCCATCGCTCCCGATCTACCTACGCAGGGTTGAGCGCGCTCCAAGCGAACATCGCACAGCCGCCCATCGCAGGGTCGCTGTCGTCGGCGCGCGGCGTGGCCTCGGCCTCCTCGGCGCTCGCGGCTCCGAAGGCCGTCTGGCAGTAGTAGAGCGCGCCGTCTTCGGTGGTGGTCCAGTCGAAGCGCGCCCACGTCATGTCGTCGGCGGACTGGGCGATGAGCACGTCGCCGTCGTTGTCGTAGTGATCGATCGTGTACGTGTACACGTCGGTGCCGTAGCCCTGCACCCACTGCGTGTCGGTGATCGAGTGCGTGCCCATGAAATCGTCGACCCACTCGCCGGCGATCTCGAGGCTGTCGGTGCTGCCGGTCGAGCCACCACTCGACGACGAGCTCTCGTCGGCGGCGGTCGTGCTCTCGTCGGCGGACGACGTGCCGCCGTCGGACGAGTCGGCGACGTCGTCGTCGCTCGCGTTGATGATGCAGGCAGAGGTGAGCAGGAGCAGCGCGGCCGTCAGGCCACGTGCGTGAGGAAGCGAAACGAACATGATGGAGAACGACTCTCTCGCTCCGTCGCGCGCGGAGCGTGTGATCGTTCCCCGGTGCTGCGATGCACCACCGCCGGTCCATCCGCGTGGCCGGGGAACGAAGAACCCGAGAACGGCGCGTGCGTCCACGGGACCGTCGGCAGGTCTTCGGGCTCGCAGGCTCGGCCCCGAGGGGCCCTCTACTGATCGCGCTTCCCGAGGCCGAGGCCCCAGTGCGATTGCGACGTTCGTTCCTGCTCACCGTTGCGGGACAGCCGCGGAGTCTCACCGCGTTCCCTCTTGCGCCGCCTCGACCCGAAGGCTTCGGCGGACCGACGGCGGCCCGAATATGCCCGAGCCGGGGCAGGGCGGTCGAGCCGCCATGGTCTCGTGCGGCGCGAGCATCTTGAAAATGAGCCTCAAAATCACGCGCGAGGCTGCGCAAGGGTGCACCCCCTTGACCCCCGTTCGCCGCCCGTGCGAGATCAGCCGAGGGAAATGAAAACCGTTTTCATTCGGGCCGTGTCGGTCGCCGTTCTCGGGGGATCGCTCGCCGGCTGCCTCGATTTCGAGACCGACGAGGGCGGTGCCGACGAAGGCGTCGTCGCATGTCCCGATGGTTGCCCGAAGGCGCGCCACGGTTTGTCGGGCGAGGTGATGCTCTTCGTCAACGGCAAGCCGTCATCGGCCGAAGGTCTCTACCAGACCAACATCCCGCTCACCGACGACGGCGAGTATCTCGGCTCCGCGATCCATCTCTACGATCCCGACGCGACGTGCGAAGACGGCACGACGGACTGCCGCTTGGTCGAGCTCGGCAAGCTGCGCTTCGACGAAGAGCTCGGCGAGCTCTCGGTCGGCGACGGCTCGCTGAAGAAGCTCTCGCTCAAGGAGCTCGCGTGGTCGGAGACGCTCGGCCTGTACGGCGTGAGCTACGACGTCGCGAACGACGAGTGGGGCATCCTGCGGATGGAGGTCGCCGACTGGTCGCGCACCGAGCAGCAGATCGCGGTCGAGCGTTGGACGATCCGACCGTGTGCGGGCGAAGGCTGCACCGGCGATCCGCAGAGCGCCGGCACCGATCCCTGCTACTGGCAAGAAGCGGTGAGCGGCCTCGGCTTCCTCGGCGACGAGCTGTTGCTCGGCGTGCGCGGCATGGGCGGCGTCGGCATCCCCAACAACGGCATGATCTATCGCGTCGCGCTCGACGTGCTCGATCAGGGCTTGTGCGAGTACGCCAACGACATCACGCACGACCCGCACTACTACGCGTGCGATCTGCTGTGCTCGCCCTGGTCCGATTTCGGTCCTGCGCTCGGCGTGTCCGGTGATCTCGAGGCGTCGCAGGACGGCGCCTACGAGCTCGCGATGGTGCGCGCCGAGAACGACACGATCATGCCGCTCGATCGCCAAGAGGTGTTCCGTGTCGATCCACCGCCGAGCGGCGGTCTCTCGGTCGCCGAGCCCACCGGCCTCTACGCCGAGGGCGTCGATCCCGGCTTCGACATCGAAGGGCTCGCGCGCATCGATGGCGTGCTGTACGGCATCGACGTGTGGGCGAAGGTCTGGCGGCTCGACGAAGCCGGCCACGCCGTGTCGGTGCACGAGGATCTCGGCTCGCGTTTCACGGAGCCCGATCGCTCGCTGCGGGTGCGCGGCGCGACGAAGGTCGTGATCGATCCCGCCGATGGCTGAGCCGCTCGCGCGCGCGCGCTGGGTCTTCGCCGCGCTCGCAGTGTTGCCGAGCTCCGTCGCGCACGCGGGGCCGCGCAGCTATGCGGGGCCGGTGGACACCACGGGCACGCCGACGCCCGTCGACGAGACGGTGACGCCGCGCGAAGCGGCACCGCTCGAGGAGAACGCGCCGCGACGTGCACCCGCACCGGTGGAGGTTCCGCGCGCCGCGAAGCCGCCGAGCGCACCCGAGATCGATCCGCTCGGCGTCCGTGTGATCCGCGTCGACACCGATGCGCTGCGCGGCAGCACGCGCGCCGCCGCGTATCGTCACGCGGGTGGCCGCAGCGTCGTGTCGATGCAGCAGGCGCTCGATCGCGGAGCGTCCAGCGTCGGCGAAGCGCTCGAGCGTGCGCCCGGTGTGCGCGCGCCCGAAGGCATCACCGGTGCGGCCGGTCCGACGCGGCTCAACGTGGCGGTGCGCGGCGCGAATCCGCGGCTGTCCGAGGAAGCCACGGTGTTGCTCGACGAGATTCCCATCGCGATGGCGCCGTACGGCAACCCGGCGATGTCGCTCTTCCCGATCTCGCCGTTCTCCATCGAGCGCGTCGACGCGGTGCGCAGCGGTGCATCCGTGCGCTTCGGCCCGACCACCGTCGGCGGTGTCTTCAACCTCGTGAGCAAGTCGATCCCCGAGCAGCCCGAGATCAAGGTCGCATCGCGCATCGATCGCTGGGGCATGTACCAAGGTGGCGCCGGCTTCGGTACGACCGCGGGCAAGCTCGGCGTGTGGGCCGAGTACGCGCCCCAGGCCGGCCGCACGTACCGCGACAACAGCGAGTTCCAGGCCCACGGCTCGCTGCTGAAGCTGGCGTACACACCCCATCGCAAGGTCGAGATCGGATCGACGACGCACGGCTACTTCGAGAACGCCTCGCTCCCCGGCGGCATCAGCTTCGCGGCCTACGATCGCGATCCGTTCCAGAGCACGCGTTCCGGCGATCGCTTCCGTGGTTGGCGCGTCGGCGAGTCGATCAAGGTGCGCTACAAGCCGCGCGAGCACCACGAGCTGGCGCTGTTGGCTTGGTACAGCCGCACGCACCGCGAGACGCTCTTCCACAACGTGCCGCCCGACAGCACCGATGTCGACTTGCCGCGCGACTATCACGTGGTCGGCGTCGAGCCCCGCTACGCCGTGCGACTGACCCACAAGAGCGGAGCGCACCACGACCTCGCGTTCGGCGTGCGCGGCGTGTTCGAGCGCGGTCACGTCGTGCGCACCGATTTCCTCCCCGGCATGCCCGGTAGCGCGCCCGTGCCGTCTTCCGACGACGACATCCGCCTCGGCGCGCTCGCGGCCTACGCGGAGGACGAGCTCTACCTCGCCGACGAGAGCGTGGTGATCCGCGCGGGCATCCGCGGTGAGCTCGCGCGGCTGTCGAGCCGCGACAACGTCGAGGCGCTGGTCAATCCCGATGCCGCGGTGAAGTCGCGCACCTACGCGCAGCCGCTGCCGTCGGTGTCGATCCGCTACGACCCGCTCGATCAGCTCGGCTTCTTCCTCGCGTACACGCGCTCCTTCGCGGCGCCGACGTTCGTCGGCAGCACGCTCGTCGACGATCAAACCGGCCTGAAGTACGCGCCGGTGCTCGCCGACACCGTCGAGCTCGGCGCGAAGCTTGCCGAGGCCGGCGGTCTGTACGGCGAAGCCACCGGGTGGTTCCGTCACTACTCCAACCTCAAGGACGAAGGCGAGGCCTCCGTCGATCTCATCGGCAACTGGTACGGCGGCGGCGCCGAGATCGATTTCGAGTGGGAGCCCGGCGAGGTGTGGCGCGACCTCGAAGGCTCGTCGCTCTACGCCGGCTACGCGTACACCAACACGCGCATCTACGACTCGAACAACTTCAACGGCAACGCGATGCCGTGGTTCCCGCTGCACGAGCTGTGGAGCGGGTTCGCCTACGCGTTCCCGTGGCGCTGCGGGTTCTTCTCGTCGCTGCCCGGTCCCGACGACTGCCGCGCGCTCAAGCTGGGCGGCGACGTCACCTATTCGGGGGCGCAGTTCTCGTACTTCGACAACGATCGCTCGCCGGGCCCGCCGAACGGCGCGACCGGCCTCATCCCCGCGTACGCGCTCGTCGACGTCTACCTGAAGTTCACGACGATGCTGCCGCGCGCGTGGGTGCTGAACCTCTCGCTCGGGATCAAGAACGTCGCGAACACGGCGTGGTACTACCGCACCGACGATCTCAACCGCGGTATCTTGGCCCAGCGGCCGCGCACCTTCTTCGTGGGACTCGACATCGGATACACGTTCTTCGACGCGCATGCGCGGGCCGAGGCGCGTCGCAAGCGTCGTGCGGAGGCGCGACGATGACGATGCGCGCGGCACTGTTGCGTTGGCACCGGCGCATCGGCGTCACGGTCGCGGCGCTGTTGCTGTTGTCGGCGTGCACCGGCGCGGTGCTGCTCTTCCGCGCGCAGCTCGTGCCCGCGCGTCCACGTGCAGAGCCGGTCGAAGCACGCGTCTCGCTCGATGCGATCGTCGCGGCCGGTGTCGCCGCGGGTGACGGCTCGCCCGCGACCGATCTCGGGCTGCCGGAGCAGCCGACCGATCCCTACGTCGTGTGGCTCGACGACGACGCCGAGACCGAGATCTATCTCGACGGTCGCGCGAACGTGATCGGACGGCGTGCGGGCGCCGAAGGCTTCACGCGCACGCTCTTCCAGCTGCACACCGGCGAGCTGCTCGGGCCGGCCGGCATGCTGCTCTCGCTCATCGCTGCGATCGGTTTGTTGGTGCTCGCGTGCAGCGGCACGTACAGCGTGCTCGCGCGGATGCGTCGGCGTGCCAAGCACGTCACGACGTTGGACAGCGACGGTCGGCGAGCGGCGTGAAGGGAGCATGCGGGTCGTGCACGACGCGGAACGGACCGAGCAGCGTCGCCACGTCGCGCAGGTAGGCGCGCGTGTCGAGCTGCTCGACCACGCGCACGCCGTCGCCGTCGTGCAGCTGCGCCCAGCCGGCGAGCACACCCGCGGCGACCTGCAAGAGCGTGGCGTTGGTGCCGAAGCGGAGGCCCTCGGCGACATCGGTCTCGAAGCCGCACCACAGCTCGCCGAAGGTGCGGCTGCACAAGAGCACGCCGACGCGATCACAGCCCGCGATCGCGCGCGTGTGCGGTGGCCACAGTCGCGTGTGCTCGTGCACCTCGTCGTGCGGCACG
>DASZPU010000848.1:0-4184 GCA_035550195.1 Nannocystaceae bacterium | reverse complement strand
ACGACGCAGGAGGAGGTCGCCGCGCTCGTCGATGCCGCGCTGACCGCTGCGGGGCTCGTCGACGCGTGGACGCTCGCGCTCGTCGGACCCAACGCATCGTTCCCGCACGGCACCGGTGCGTCGCGCACGGTCGCGGCCGGCGACGTCGTGCTGGTCGACACCGGCGCGTCGCTGCACGGCTATCGCTCCGACATCTCGCGCACGTGGGTGGTCGGCGAGCCGAGCGAAGCGGTGACGCGCGCGTATGCAGCGGTCGCAGCCGCACAGAAGGCCGCGCTCGCGACGATCCGTCCCGGCGTGCAAGCCCGCGCCGTCGATGCGGCCGCACGCGCCGTCATCCTCGAGGCGGGCTACGGCCCCGACGATCGCTATTTCACGCACCGGCTCGGCCACGGCATCGGCCTCGAGGTGCACGAGCCGCCGTACCTCGTCGGTGGCAACGAGCTCGTGCTCGAGGCGGGCATGACGATGTCCGACGAGCCCGGCATCTACGTGCCCGACGGCTTCGGCATCCGACTCGAGGACATCGTCGCGGTCACCGACGACGGCGCCGAGGTGTTCGGCGAGCTCAGCGGACCCGTACGCGACCCATTTCGCAGCGCGTGATCAGGCCGCGCGCAGGCGTGCGCGCCACGGCAACGCGAGCGGCAGCGCGACGTAGGGCAGGTACACGCCCACGAGGATCAGAGGCGAGGGCGGCGACACCTCGTGCCACACCTCGACGAGCACGTGCACGATCATCGAGTAGATCATCGCCGCGCCGTACAAGAGCGACGCGCGATGCAGACGCGCATCGCCGCGCCACAGCGCGCGCGCGGCCCACAGGTACAAGGGCCCGAACACGAACGCCGAGATGCCCGACATGATGCGCAGGAAGAGCGGATTCTCGGCGACCAGAGGGTCGTAGCGCACGCCGTACCAGTGCAGCGCGCGGCCGAACGGGTCGATGCTGTCGGGCGCGACCAGATCCATGGCGGCCGCGCGATCGAAGAGGAACGACGTCGCCGCGAACGACAAGAGCGTCGCGACGATCAGCGCGTCGGGCCACGCGATGGTGCGACGGTCGCTCACGGCTTCGTCAACGCGATGAGCGTGAGGCCTTCGACGCCGGTGTCCTTGTCGAGCCCGCCGTCGATCTGCGCGTAGCGCAGCATCGCCGAGCGCTTCACGTTCTTGCGGTCCGCGAGCCGCTTCTTCAGGTCCGCGATGGGCTGCACCTGGTAGGCCCACAGATCGGCGTGCACCCACTTCTTGGAGTAGATGGTGCGCAAGATCATGCTCTGCTCGTCGTCGATCGGCAGCGCCTCGATGTTGGCGATGAACTGCGGCGTGTACTTGAAGTACTCCTCCGCGTTGCTCATGTAGAGCACCATCACCTTCTCGCCCAGCGCCTTCGCGGCCGCGGCCGCGGTCTGCATGCTGTGCGCGCCGGTGAGATCGCCGGTCATCGAGCGCACGCGGCCGGTCATGTACATCGCACGGACGTGCGCGTAGTTGTCGGGATCCGACAGCCACGTCGTGTTCTTGCCGTCGCGCTTGCGCGCGATGACGCGCTCGAGGTGGCGGTACACCGTCTCGCGCGCGACCACGAAGCCGCCGAGGATGCGCTTGCGCTCCTTCTCCTCGAGCCCCGCGAACGCTTCGGCGAGCACCGCCTTCGTCGCGGTCTCGTTGCGCGAGTGCCACGCGTCGACCAGGCTGCGCGCATCTTCGTGCTTCGGGATCAACACCGCGTACATGCGATGCAGATCCGCGACGCGGTAGTCGATGTCGAGCATGAACGCGAGCCGCGAGCGCGCGACCGCCATCATCGTGAAGCTCTGATCGGAGCCGACGCCGATGAACGCACCACCTTTGTCCGCGATGAACTCCGCGAACAGATCGTGGCGGCTCTCGTTGCTCTGCACGTAGTGGGTCTCGACCGGGATCGGATCGTCGACGTCGCCCGCGAGCATCATCGTGCGCTGCGCGTCGTCGAGCGGCACGAGCTTCGCCGGGCCGAGCCCGACCGGCTCGGGCGCAGGTGCAGGCGCGTCGATCGTGTCGCGGCCCTTCGCGTCGGCCGCGGCCGCGAGCGCGACCGGCTTGTCCGCGCTCGTCGCGGGGGCCGCAGCGGGGGCGGGCGTGGGCTGCACGCTCGCGTCGCCCGGCGTGCCTTCGCGGCATGCGCTCGCCCCGGCGAGCGGCACGGCGGAGATGGCGAAGACGAATGCGAGGGCAGGGCGCAGGGTGGCCATGGGGGTGGCCTATCTATGCCACGGACCGCGCGGCCGCCCAGGTTTTCGACGCGCGCATCACGAAGCGCGCCTCGATGCGTTCAGGGCTTGCGCGAGGACAGTCGCGAACCGAAGATACTGCCGCCCAGCCCTGCGCTGGATGCGCAGCGTGCTCGCTCGCGCGGCGCAACACGCGGTTGGATCGATGCAATGCACCGAGGAGTGCCGATGACAGACAAAGACGCCCCACGACCGGTGACGATCCGGGCCGAGAACATCTCGAAGTCGTTCGGAGAGTTCGCGGCCCTGGCCAACGTTTCCTTCGAAGTTCGACAAGGCACCGTCGCCGCATTCCTGGGCGTCAACGGTGCGGGCAAGTCGACGACGATGCGGATCCTGACCGGCTATCTCGCGCCGACGTCCGGCAAGGTCAACGTGCTCGGCCACGATCCCACGAGTCACGACGCACGCATCGAGCTCGCGCGTCGACTGGGATACATGCCGGAGAACGGCCCCTTGTATCGCGACATGACGCCGGCCGAGTCGCTGCAGTTCTTCGTCGATCTGCGTCGGCTCGAAGACGGCGAGCGTCGCATCTCGCGAGTGGTCGAGCGCTGTGCGATCGGCTCGGTGCTGCACAAGCCGATTCACAAGCTCAGCAAGGGTTATCGCCAGCGCGTCGGCATGGCGCAGGCGCTCTTGCACGACCCCGAGGTGCTCATCCTCGACGAGCCCACGAGCGGCCTCGACCCGCTGCAGATCCGCGAGGTGCGAGCGCTCATCCGCGAGCTCGGCAAGGACAAGACGATCCTCTTGTCGACCCACATCCTGCAGGAGGTCGACGCGGTGGCCGACGAGGTCGTGATGATCCACGACGGTCGCATCGTGTTCACCGGCACGAAGGAAGGGCTCGCCGGCACGCGCGGGCTCGAGGCGCGCTTCTACGAGCTCACCGGCGCGCAGCCCACGAAGGAGGTGGCGTGATGATCGACCTCAAAGTCGTCGGCGCGATCGTCAGAAAAGATCTGCGCCAGTACCTCGGCAATCCCACCGGGTACGTGTTCCTCACGCTCTTCATCGCGACCACCGCGGCCGCGGCGTTCCTGCAAGAAGGCTTCTTCGCGCGCAACCTCGCCGACCTCGCCGAGCTCAACAAGGCGATGCCCGCGATCCTCATGTTCTTCGTGCCCGCGGTCACGATGGGTGCGTGGAGCGACGAGCGACGCGGCGGCACGGACGAGATCCTGCTCACCGCACCGGTGCGCGACCTCGAGGTCGTGCTCGGCAAGTACCTCGGCGTGCTCGGCATGTACACCGTGTCGCTGGGCTTCTCGCTCGCGCACGTCGCCGTGCTCGAGTTCCTCGGCGATCCCGATCCCGGTCTGATGGTGTCGACCTACCTCGGCTACTGGCTGATGGGCGCGCTCTTCTGCGCGATCGGTCTGCTCGCGTCGATGTTCACCAACAACCCCACGGTCGCGTTCATCCTCGGCGCGCTCGGCTGCGCGGGCCTCGTGTTCGCGGGCAGCGAGCCGTGGGCCGCAGGTCTGCTCGGCACCGCGATCCTCGGCATGCTCTTCGCGCTCGGCTGGTACGTGGTGCGCTCCGGCGACGTGGCCGGCAGCGCGTTCGCGGGCGGCCTCGGCACGGTCGTCGGCCTCGCGTTCTGGCTGCCTTCGCTCCTGCCCTGGCTGCACGACGCCGACGACGAGACGAACGGCTTCGTCGACGCCTTCGAGTCGCTCGCCGTCGACGATCACTTCGCCAGCTTCGGCGAAGGCATCGTGCGACTCGGCGACCTCGTCTACTTCGCGGGTGGTGCAGCCGTCGTGCTGTACCTCTGCTCGTTCCTGCTCGGAAGGAGGCACTGGTAGCCATGGCGCTCCAAGCCCGTCATCACCGCATGATCCGTTTCTGCGCGCTCGCGCTCACCGTCGCGGGGCTCGGTTACTCGGCCACGCGCGCACG
>DASZPU010000847.1:0-2398 GCA_035550195.1 Nannocystaceae bacterium | reverse complement strand
ATCACCTGCGGCGCACAGCCGAACGCGACGAGTGCACCGAGCCACATCCACGCGCGCGTCATCGCGATCCTCCGCACGTCAGCCCGCCGGATCCAGCACCACGCCGTTGATCGACTCCAACCCGCCGCCCGCCGCATATCCATACGACGCCGCCGAGTCCTGGCCCCACACCGTGATCCCGAAATCGCCGTCGCTCGACGCGACGTGCTGGCTCGTCTCGCAATCGCTGTCCATGCCCATGCTCGAGCGGAACAGCTCGACATGCGCGACCTCGTAGTCGCCGCTGTTGCCGACCGGCATCCAGTCCTCGATGTTGCCCATGCACTCGATCTCCACGTCCGCGAAGCCGGTCGCTCCACGCACGCGCGTCACCACCAAGGTGCTCGTGCCGTAGGTCGGATCGACGAAGAATGCGTAGTAGCGCAGGAACTGCTGCGGCGGCACCAACGTCACCCACTCGTCGTCGCCCAACATGCAGACGCCCGGCGAGCTCCCGCAGCCGGCTTGCCCGCTCAGCGTGCCCGACATGTACTGCGTCAGCGAGAACGGATAGTCGTCCGATTGCGAGCGCACCGAGAAGAAATCCCGGCTCTCGAATTCGTACACCTCGCCCTCGTTCAACGTATCCGGTGCGCCCACCGGCGCGTCGGAGTCCCAGTCGAGGTTCGTGCCGTCCACCACGCCGACGATCCGATACAGCACACTCTCCGGTGCGAACGCGGCCAAGCGGCTGAACAACCCGCCACCGACGTACTCGGTGCCGAGCGCGTTCACGTCGGGGATCATCTGGTGCGCGGCGTCTTGGCCCGACACCGGGCCGTCCGCCGTCGTCACCCGCAGATACGTGTTGCCGGTGAACACACCGATCGGGCGATCCGCGTTGATGATGCTGCCGACCGGGTCGCCGACGCTCTGCCACTGCAGCACTTCGCCCGCGTCGATCGTGTAGTCGGTCGCCACCGCGAGCGGCGGGTTCTCGATCGTGCCCGCGGTGATCACCGTGCTCGGACGGATCGTGATCGTGGTGTCGTCGTCGCGCGCCACTGCGAGCATCCACTCCGAGCCGGTCTCCGCGTGCGGAGCGGTGACGAGGTAGCTGTCGCCCCACGCCGTGTTCGGATAGATCAGCGACGCCGACGGTAGATACGTCGCCGCGCCGCCGTAGGGGATGATGTCGTAGACCTGGATCGGTGTGTCGCTGGTGAGCTCGAACGCGACGCCCGTCGTGGTCGCGTGCGCTGCGGTGTCTTCGAGCACCGCCGGTGCGATCGGGCACTCGAGCGTGCTGCCGTTGTTCACGCCCGGACGATGCGAGAGGAACACCACCGCCACCGCGCCGCTCGGCACCCCCGAGCCCGGCAGGTCGTCGTACTGCGTCGACGCGCCGAGGCCCGACGGCAATCGCGTCACCACGTCGACGTCGTAGTCGTCACCGTCGCGCGACAGCTCGAGCTGCGCGGGGCGACCCCACGGGTTCGACACCAACAACGCGTGGCACGGGCCCGACTGCGACGCGCCCGGCATGCCGTTGGCGTAAAACGGCGACGTGGGGATCGTGAACTCGCAGCCCGTCGATCCGTCCGAGCCCGCTGCGGCCGCGCACGCCGCGATGCACTCGCCGCCGAGACAACCTTGATCGCTCGTGCACGCCTCGATGATCGCGCCGCTGTCTGCATCGATGACGTACTTCAGATCGCTCGAGCACACCGGACCGCCTTTGCCCGGCGGCGGCATGTCGGCGACCTGACCGACGTCGAAGTACACGGTCGGGCCCGCAGAGCTCGAGCTGCTCTCGTCGATCGCAGTGCCGCCGTCGGAGCTGTCGACCGGCGTGCTCGTCGAGCTGCTGGTCGCGTCGCCCGTCGTCGCCGTGCTCGACGAGCCGCTCGCATCGGTCGTCGTCGGCGACGCCGTGCCGCCCGATCCGCAGCCGAGCGCCACCATCGCGAGCACCCCAGCAACCCTGCATCCATACGTCATGAGTGCACGATACATGGATCGATCGTCGCAGGACCATCACCTCGCTGCGGCGGTGCGTTCGCGCCCGGGGAAACCCCCGCCAGAACATCGTGCCGCCCCGACCGGGCGGCTCGGGGTCATCAGGCTACAGGTTCGTACTCGCAGAACGTCTCGTACCACTCGCAGTGCGGCACCGCGTTGCAGTCGGATTCGTCGAGGCCGACGCAGTCGATCACGCAGCCGCCGAACTCTTGGTACCACGCGCAGCGCGGGTGCTCCTCGCACACGTTCTCCACCGTCATCGCGGCGCAATCGACCGGGCCTTCGCCGGTCGTGCTCTCGCTGCTCGCGATCGTGTCCGCGTTCTCGCTGCCGGTCTCGGTCTTCTCGCGATCGGGACAGCCGAGCGCGAGCGCTTGCACGGCGAGCACGGCGGGTA
>DASZPU010000846.1:0-11206 GCA_035550195.1 Nannocystaceae bacterium | reverse complement strand
CGCGAATGCTGCACACGAATCGTTGCGCGCGGCGTATCTCGCCGAGCTCGAGATCGACGAAGAGTTCGCCGAAGAGAGCACCGGTGCCGGTGGTGGTCGCGCGCAACGACCGAAGACGATGCGCGGCCGCAAGCTGACGCGATCGGTGCGCAAGGTCGACGACTCGGTCGCGCCGTCCGATGCGTTGACGCCTGCGGACCCGGTGGCCGAGCCCGCGCCTGCCCCCGCGCCGGTGCGTGCGCCCGCTCCGGCTGCGCGCGTGCCGTTCGGCGATCGCACGCAGCCGGCACCGACGCCACCGCGCAACACCGAGCCCACACCCGCGGCACCGCCGTCCACGGTGCGACGCCCCACGCCGATCGCGGAGCCGGCGAGCGCACCTCCGCCGGGCAGCTTCGCACCGCCGAAGCCGAGCCTCGCGCCGCCGCCGACGGCTCGTCCACCGCTCGGCGCGAAGCCGGTGCCTGCGCCGGCCCCGATTCCACCACCGCGTCCGGCCGTCGCCCCCGTCGCTCCGATCGCGCCGCTCGAGTCGCTCGGCGAAGAGGAAGACGACGCGCGCATGCGTTACTACCGCGAGATCTTCGAGGAGTTCTTGCAGGTGAAGATCGCGTGCGGCGAGCCCACCGACGGCTTCACGTTCGACAAGTTCAGCAAGAAGCTGCAGAAGAACACGCAGGACATCCTCGAGAAGCACGCCGACGTGCGCGAGGTGCAGTTCACCGTGTACGTGAAAGACGGCAAGGCGGCGCTCAAGGCGAAGATCGTCCGAGGAAGCACCTCGTCGTGACGCTGCTGAAGATCGCCCACGTGGGCAATCCACTCTTGCGTCAGCGCGCGCGCGAGGTGACGCGCGAGGAGCTGCGCTCGATCGAGATGCAGCGCTTCATCGACGATCTGGTCGAGACGATGCGCGATGCGAACGGGGCCGGGCTCGCGGCGATCCAAGTGCACAACCCGATCCGCATCTGCGCGATCGAGGTCGCCGACAACCCGCGCTACCCGTACAAGCCCAACGTGCCGCTCACGATCCTCGTGAACCCGGTGCTCACGCCGTTGTCGGAGGAGCGCTTCGACAACTTCGAAGGTTGCCTGTCGGTGCCCGACATGCGCGGTGTGGCGCCGCGCTTCGCCGAGCTGCGTGTGCAAGCCTGGGATCGCAACGGCGACACCATCGATCGCGAGGTGCGGGGCATCACCGCCGGCACCTTCCAGCACGAAGTCGACCATCTCGACGGCAAGCTCTTCCTCGATCGCGTGGTCGACACCACGACGCTCTGCACGTGGAAAGAGTTCGCGCGTCACCACGAGCCGAAGTTCCGTGAACACGTGCTCGCGCTGGTGAAGCGCTGGGGGTCCTAGGGCGCTTCGACCACCCCCGCGCCGGGTGCTAGTCTTGGGTCGTCCTCGTGCGCGACCGTCCCCGCAAGTCCCTCGCGCTCGCGACGTCCTTGGCGTTGCACCTCGGACCCTTCGCGTACGCGCTCTTCTCCTTCGCGCCCGACTTGGATTGGGAGGTGGAGTTCGAGCTCGACGAAGTGCAGCTCATCGATCCCGATCAGCTGCTCGGCGGCGGCGAGCCCGAGCCGCCGAAGCCACCCGAGCCCCAGCTCCCGCCTCCGACGCCGCCCAATCCCACGCCCGCGCCGGGCCCCGCCGAGGAACCACCGAAGCCCGAGCCACCGAAGCCCGAGCCCGAGCCCCCGAAGGACACGCACGATCTCGGCGGCAGCAAGCACACGAAGGCGGATCAGCTCGGTCCGACGAACAGCAACTTCTACGCGCTGCTCGTACCGAAGAAGATCCGCAAGCTCTCGTACGCCGACACCGCGCTCGACGTCATGGCCCCGCTGCCGGACTTCGAGTTCCTGGTGGAGGGCGGCGGCTTCGATGCGCTCCGCGACTTCGACCACATCGTGATCGCGAGCCCGGAGATCCGCGATCCGCGTCAGACCTTCCTCGCGGTCGACTACCGCATGTCACGCGCCGAAGTGCAGCGCAGCATCGAACGCGCGGCCGCGAGCCGCGACGAGTCGATCGAGTGGATCGAAGAGAACGGGATCATCCGCGGCGATCCGAAGCCCGACGACGCGAACGATCCCGACGACGATCCGCGCTTCTTCGTGCTGCTCGAGGACAACGTCGCGGTGTACGTGCGCCCCGAGTTCCTGCCGCACATCCTCGCGGCCGAGGTGGGCGATGCCGACACCGCGGGCAACTACGTCGCCAATCTCGCCAAGCTCAAGAAGTTCGCCGCCAAGCAGCCGACCGCGGGCCTGCAGGTCGTGCTCAAGAACCTCACGCGTGCCTTCAAGCGCGCGAAGCTGCCGTTCGGCATCCCCGACACCGTCGAGCTCTCGGCCGAGGCCTCCGAAGATCCCGAGTTCCTGATCCGCGGCGAGTTCCCCACGCTCGTCGACGCGAAGGCGTTCGAGAACTGGTGGAAGGACGAGGCCTACGATCTGATCCCCACCGCTGCGAAGCTCTGGCTCGGCTCGATCTACGAGCAGATCGAGGTCACGCGCAACGGCACCGAAGTGCAGATGTGGGCGCGCTTCGACACGAAGCAAGCGAAGCTCGTGCTCGCCACGATCGCGGATCTGCATGCGAAGGCGGCTCGCAAGACGCCCGAAGAGATGGCGGAAGCGGAGCGGCTGCGCCGAGAGAATTGGGCGAAGCGAAAGAGCGGCAAGCTGCCGCCTTCGGCGCTCGACGGCAGTAAGCCTGCGGGCGGCGCGGCCGCAGGCGATGCTGCGAAAGATCCACCGCCTGCTCCGCCCGCGGATGCGCCGAACGAGCCTACCGAGCCTGCTCCGAAGGCGCCCGAGAAGTCGCCGACCTGAGCTCGACCACCTGCGACGATGTCCAGGCGGCGCTACGCCACGGTGCGTCGAAACCGGGTTCGATGGGTGCGCAGGGCCACGTCGGCGCGTTGCGAAGGATGGGGCTTTGTGCCGCCATGTACGGCGCGGGAGTGGGCCGGCAGCGCTGGCGCGCGCGCACGATCGCGTGCGCATGCGGGTGCCATGCGGCACGAGATCATGCGCGGACAGGTCGCTAGGTCACGTCCACGCCGAAACGCTGTGCGGTGCGTATCGGGCATGGCAGGTTGATCCGCGCTATGATGGCCTATCTTCCTGCGCCGAGAGCACCACGGGGGAATTGAACATGGGGAACACTGCGGACAAAGAGCGTGATCCATCGGAGAGCTCCGGGCTCAACGACATGATGGAGATCGCATCCTCGTTGGGTCTCGACGATGACGACGTCGCAAGCGCGGGCGTCACCCGTGCGGACGACGACGAAGGCGAAGACGAGCTCGACAACCTCGGCGCTGGCTATGGCGGCGCCGCAGCTGCGGCACTGATCTCGGACGCGTCGCTCGATCCCGAGCCGGCTCCCGCCGCGAATCGCCCGAGCGAGTCGCAGGTGAGCCGCGCCGCACCACCACCGCCGCCCGCGGCCGCGAAGACGCGTCATCCGAGTGGCTCGACGCGCGCGGTCGAAGATGCGCCCGCCGCTGCAGCTGCGGTGAGCACGAGCTCCGCACCGAAGCCGAGCCGTGCGGTCAGCGAATCACAGCCGGTCGTCGCTGCACCGAAGGCATCGGCCTCGTCGTCGCTGCTCGCTCCGCCGCCACCGATCGTCGTGCCGAAGGCGCAGACGCAGCAAGAAGAGAAGAAGAAGGGCGGCTTCTTGTTGATCGCCGTCGGCCTCATCGCGCTGCTCGGCATCGGCTGGTTCATCTACAACAGCCAGAACCAGGTGAAGGAGCATCCGATCGCGGCCAACGACGTGCGCGCGGCCGCATCGGCACCGGAGGAACCACCTCCGCCGCCGCCGAAGCCCGAGCCGAAGAAGGTCGAGCCTCCGCCGCCGCCTCCGCCCGTCGAGGAAGAGCCGGTGGTGGAGCCCCCGCCGCCGGTCGAAGAGGCGAAGGCCGAGGTCACCGTCACGCGCAAGAAGAAGGGCAGCGGCAAGGCCGGCAGCGACGGCGACAAGCCCGATCCCAGCGCGGCCGCCGACAAGGGCCCGACGCAGGCGGAGATCGACGAGAAGTTCCGCACCGAGTGCTTGCTCAATCCCACGAAGCCGGGCTGCGACGAGCTGCGCAAGAAGCAGCGCGACGCGGGTGACCTCGACGCGAAGCTGGTCGACAAGCTGACCGCGTCGCAGATCCGCGAAGGCTTCGGCAAGGTGAAGGGCAAGGCCAAGGCGTGTGGCGGCGAGACCGGCACCGTCGTGAAGGTGAAGGTGTCGATCAACGGCAGCGGCGAGGTCACTTCGGTGAACGCGCTCGACGAGCATGCCGGCACGCCGCTCGGCAACTGCGTGGAAGATGCGCTGAAGGACGCCAAGTTCCCGCGCTTCAGCTCCGAGTCGCAGGGCGCCGTCTACCCCGTGAGCTTCTGAGCTCCACCGCTCGCTCGAAGAGAAGGCCTCCCCCGCGGGAGGCCTTTTCGTTGGTTCGCGATCGAACGCGATCACGCGTCGCCGGAGGAGGCGATCGCGGGCACGAACAGCTCGGGCACTCGGCTCGCACGCAGCGGTGCACCGAAGAGGAAGCCCTGCCCGCGCATGCAGCCGAGCCGCAGCAGGTGATCCGCTTGTGCGCGGCTCTCGATGCCTTCGGCGATCACGTCGACCGACAACGCCTGCGCGAGCCCGACGATCGTGCGGATCATCGCCGCCCCCTGCTCGCCGCCGTCGAGCACGTCGACGAACGCCTTGTCGATCTTGAGCCCGTCGACCGGGAAGCGGTGCAGGTATGACAGCGACGAGTAGCCGGTGCCGAAGTCGTCGACCCAGATGCGCACGCCGAGCTCGCGCAACGCTTCGAGGATGCGCAGCACCGTCTCGGCGTTGTCCATGAGCACGCTCTCGGTGAGCTCGAGACGCAACGAGCTGGGCGCGACGTCGTTGTTCTTCAGCGCCGACTCGATCTCCTCGAGCAGGCGCGGGTCGGCGAGCTGACGACCCGAGAGGTTCACGCTCATCGACAAGGGCGGCAGCTCGGGCAGCGCCTCGGCCCAGCGATGGAGCTGGCGCACCGCTTCGTGGATCGCCCAGCGACCGATCGGCAGGATGAGCCCGGTCTGCTCGGCGACGGGGATGAACTCCGACGGCGCGACCAGACCTCGTCGCGGATGTCGCCACCGCGTGAGCGCTTCGAAGCCGGTGAGGTTGCCGGTCTCGAGCGAGACGATGGGCTGGTAGTGCAGCTCGAACTCTTCGCGCTCGACCGCTTGGCGCAGCGCGACCTCGAGCCGCAAGTGCGTGAGCGCGTCGATGCGCATCTTGGTCTCGAAGACCTCGTGGCGATCCTGACCGCGCTCCTTCGCCTTGCTGGCGGCGGCACCGACGTCGCTGATGACCTCGTCGGGATCCTCGTAGTTGCGCGAGCTCGTGGTGAGCCCGATGCTGACGGTGACGTAGACGGTCTGGCCGTCGACCTCGAACGGATCGTGCACCGCGTGACGGATGCGATTCGCGATGTCGGTGCCGGCGTCGACGTCGTCGAGGTTCTCGAGCAGCACCGCGAACTTGTCGCCGCCGAAGCGCGCGACGACGTCACCGGGGCGCACGCAGCCGAGCAACCGCCTGGACAGTATACCGAGCACACCGTCGGCGGCTTGATGGCCGATGCTGTCGGCGAGCCAGCGGAAGCGATCGACGTCGACCATCAGCACCGTGAACGCGTAGGTGCTGTCTTGGCGGCGCAGCTCGATCGCACGCGCGAGCCGCTCCATGAAGGGCTCGCGGCGCGGGAGACCGGTGAGCGGATCGTGCCGGTTCTCCTCGACCAGCTTCTGCTCGCGCAGACGATAGTCGGAGGTGTCGGTGAGCGAGCCGGCCATGCGCAGCGGTCGACCGGCCTGATCGCGCTGCACCACACCGCGGCTGATCACCCAGCGATACGTGCCGTCGCTCGCGCGCAAGCGGTGCTCGTTCTCGTGGAACGGCTTGTCGCCGGCGAGGTGCGCATCGATGTCGGCACGCAGCGCTGCGACGTCACCGGGGTGCACGCGCCCGAACCACTCGTCGACGACGTTGGAGAGATCGTCGATGCCGTAGCCGAGTAGCTCGCGCCAGCGTCGCGAGAAGTGCATCTCGCCGCTGTCGAGCAGCCACTCCCACACGCCGTCGTTGCTGCCGCGCACGGCGAGCGCGAAGCGTTCCTGCACCTCGGAGAGCGCGCGACGGTTGCGACCGCGCTCGATCGCGGAGTGCATCGCGGCCTCGAGCAGCGCGCCCGAGACTTCCGAACGCAGCACCACCGCGTCGGCACCCTCGTGCTGCAGGATGCTGCGTCGGGCGGTGCGTTGCTCGGGCTTGCCGATGGTGTCGAGCGCGACGAGCGGAACAGCGGGCAGCCTGCGGTCGCGCACGAGCCTCGTCCATACGCGACGGTCGCCGATGATCTCGACGATGGCCGCATCGTATTCGTTGGCGATGAGCGACTGGATGCCGAGCACTTCGTCGGCGGCGTGATCGACCTGGAACGGCGGATCGGCGGCCTGCTCGAGCAGCTCGACGAACAGCGCGTACTCGCGGGTGCTCTCGCCGATGTAGAGCACGCGCTGCAGGCCGGTGCGCGGCTCGGTCTGCCCCCGCACCTGCACGAACTGCGTGGTGCGCTTGAGCGTGGACGATCCCATTTCCATCGTCGGCCGACGATTCGGCGATTCGTGATCGTGATCGTCGTTCATGCCTGCGTGACAACCTCGGGCACGAACTCGCCCCAGCCATGACGTTTCAAGTAATTCGACCAGACGCCTTCACACACGGCGTCGTAACGGCAAGTGCTGCACTCGTCGCGCTTGAGTCGGCGCGCTTCGTCGAGATCGGCGCGACGGATCTGCACGAGCCCCGCATCGTCGCTGCGCGCCGCGAGCATGTCGGCGTCCAGCAACCCGGTTGCCCCAGCATGAACCAGTTCGGCCGGCTCGAAGTGCACGTAGCTCTCGACGTAGCCGCGATTGAAATCGGGCACCGCCTTCGTCGTGCACAGCGGGATGTCGACGAGGAACGCCATGACCCGCGGCTCGCGTGGCTGCTGCTCGAGCACGAACGCCGCGAAGCTGGCGGCGATATCGGAGTAGGTGGGGAAGATCTGCTCGAAGTAGGTGTTGGCGCGGCCGTTGGCCTGCATCACGTTGAACACCACCTGCTCCACGCCGTGCTCCCGCAAGAAACGATAGATGGCGCCGAGGTGCGGCAAGTTTCGTCGCGTCACCACTGTCGAGGTGTGCAGCCCGATGCCGTACCGCCGTAACGAAGCGATCATGTCGATGCCCGCGACGGTCTGCTCGAAGCTGCCCGGCGTGCGGGTGAGGCCTTCGTGCAAACGCTGCTCGTGGCCGTGGATCGACACGTAGAAGCGGTTCATGCCCGCCGCGACCAGGCCCTTGGCGTAGCGCTCGTACGAGAGCGCGCGGCCGTTGGTCATGATGCTGATGGTCGGAACGCCGTACGACTTCGCGAGCTTCACCCAACGCGGCAGCGCGGGATTGGTGGTGGGCTCGCCGGAGGTGAAGCACACCTCTTCGCAATCGCGGTGGTGATCGAGGATCCACTGCACCGATGCGTCGCTCGTGGCGGAGTTGGTGACGTAACGCGCGTCCCGATCCTCCTCCATGCAGAAGATGCAGTTGTTGTTGCACACGGCGCCGGTCAGCACGTGCACGCGCTCGCGTCGACTCGCGATGCGCTGCTCGATGCCACCGCCGTCGGCCATCGCGTTACCAACTCCCGTGGCTGCCGTGCGAGCCGTGGCTTCCGTGCGAGCCGTGGCTGCCGTGTGATCCGTGACTGCCGTGCGAGCCGTGACTTCCGTGCGAGCAGTGCGTCGGTGCTGCCATCGCACCCTCGCCGCGCAACCCACTCGGCGCGTCATCGGCGTTCTCGCGCGCACGTTGGGCGATGCTGCGCTGCTCCGGCCCCAACATCGCGATGGGGTTTCGCTCGTACATCGGCACGTCGACATCTGCGTCCACGCGCGCCCCCAACAGGCCCGCAGGGCCGTGAAGCGAATTCCCGCGCTCGGATTCGTCCGTCATGCAGCCCGCGTCCAGCTTCGCATCATACCAGGGCAACCCCCTCGTCCACTGCGGTATCGCGCATGCAGATTCGATGGGGCATGCGGGCCCCACAGCTGCAGCTTCGCGCTCGGCGCGCGTTCATGATCGCGCGCGTGTACGCGCGTCACGTCGCGGGCTGCAGGAAGTGATCGCGGGGACGGATCGTGGTCCAACGCCGCAGGACATCGAGTGTCGCGTCGTCTGCGGTGGCGAGCTTCTCGAAGAGGAAGTCTTGAATCCCCTTGTGCACCGCGCACATCGAGCTCTCGCGCATGCGACCCATCATGTTACCGAGCGTCTTGTGGCTGTGCTCGGGCTGCGTGCCGCAGAACGGCACGTAGGCACAGTCGGTGCAGTCGGGCTGACCTTCGAGGTTCGAGGCGATCGCCATCGCCCGGATGGTCGGGTGCCCGACGACGTCACGGTAGCTACTCGTGCGCACGTCACCGATGCGGAAGGTCGGGTCCCGCATCGCGCCCAGCATGCGGCCTTCGTCGGAGCTGTAGATCGTGCCGTCGTAGTCGTACGCGAGCTGTCCCAGGCCCGCACCGCCGGGGCTGCGGATGTCGAGGAAGTTCGGATCGTCGCCCGACAGGATCTTGGTGAGGAAGATGGCCGCGTAGCGCTCGAGGATCTCCACGCCTTGCTTGTTGAGCTCGATGATGTGATCGACGGCGCGACGATAGAAGGCGAGGTACTCCGCGCGCGGGTACTCGACGATGCGCCGGGTCTTCTCGGCGAAGCCGAACGGATCGACCGGGCGCAGGAAGAGCGCGCGACAACCGAGCGCGACGTAGGTGTCGACCACTTCGCGCCAGCGATCCAAGGTCTCGCGCGTCGTCGTGAGCAGCGCTTCGACGTGGTAGAGCGTGGGGTCGAGCCCGGCTTCGCCGTACGCGGCATTGATGCGCGCGATCCACTTCGTCGCGGCGTCGTAGGCCGACAGCGTCGGTAGCTTGCGCTGCTTGTCGTGCACGTCGCGCGGGCCGTCGATGCTCGTGCAGATCTGCACGCGATGGTCGAGCAGCCAGCGCAGCTTCTCCTCGTTCATCAGCGAGAGGTTGCTGACCATCGTGAACTCGAGCTGTTTGCCAATGGCCTTGTTCTTCGCGCTCGCGTAGTCGACGACGTGCTGCACGACGGGCCAGTTCACCAGCGGCTCGCCGCCCTGGAACTCGATGGTGACGTGTGGGCTCGTGGTGCGCAGGATCATGTCGACCGTGCGCTCCGCGGTCTCGATGGTCATGTCGGTGTGCACCGCGTCGAGGTCCGCGCGCGAGGCGTGGCAGTACACGCAGGTCTCGTTGCAGCGCAGCGTGACGACCATGAGATGCAGGTTGGGACCCGCGTGCACGAACCGCTTGCGCCGGCGATAGACGTCGCCGGCCTTGCGCGCGTCGAACTGCTCGCGCACGAGGTTGCGCGCGACCAGCTTCGCGTGGAGCTCGCTGGTGCGATCGACCTCGCCGCGCACGAACGCGCGGAAGTCGGCGCGGTCGAGCACGATCCATTCGCCTTCGAAGCTCGTGACCACGACGCGATCGGCGACCTCGCGGAAGCGGAAGAATGCCGCGTAGTCGCCGGTGGACAGCGCGCTCATCGATCGGGACCGCCCTGCTCCACCGTGAGGCCGAGCGCGAAGTTGGCGAGCTCGCCGGCGATCTTGCGCGCACGCGCGGCATCGTCGAGCGCGGCGGTGACCACGAAGTAGTCGCCCTCGATCGCGCGCTCGAACGTCGCGAGCGCGGCGAAGCGCTGCAACGCGATGTCGATCGCGGTGCCCGCATAGATCGCCGAGTGGAGGCGCAGCTTCATGGCGCCTCGTCCTTGGGGCGCTTCTTGTACTTCTCTTCCCACGACTGCGCGATGCCCAGCGGATCGTCGAACGGCTCGTCGGAGAAGTCGAAGGCCTCGAGCTCCGACAACGACGGTGGGCCCATCGCGCCCGCGAACGCCTGCATGGTGACCGACTCGATGAGCGCACGGTTGTTGCGGGTGATCGTGCGCCGCCATGCGCTCGCGAGCAGCTCGTTGGCGAAGTCACCGACCAACGCGCGCAGCGTGTCCTGCTCGACCGGCAGCTGCTTGCTCGACAGCGTGACCACGAAGCGGTCGGGCGCGGGGCGATCGACCAGCACGAAGCAACGCGCGATGAACGTGTACGCCGCGGCGTAGATCGCCTCGAGATCGTAGACGCCCGCGTCGACGCGCAGACGCACCATGCCGTCGCCGAGGTCGGCCTCGACCTCGGGCGTGGGCATGCCGAACAAGCTCTCGCTCATGCGCGTAGCGTAACACCTACGGTGGACACTCGACGCGCGCAGCCGCGAGGGCGGCTGGCGGTTGCTCGGGCTCGCAACGCGCGGGATGGGGACAGAGCTCCCGCCAGATCGCGGGGTCGCAGCGCTGCGCACCGCTGGCGAGGCAGGTGCAGCGCTCGAAGAGCGCGACGCGGTAGCTGTCGCACTCGCGATCGCCGAGCGTCGGTGGTGGACCACACGCATCGGCGAGACACTCGGGCGCGCCGGCTCGCACGACGCACTGCTCGTCGACGCACGCGGGCACGAGCTCGAGCTGACACGGCGGCGGCGACACGCAGTCGACCATCGGGCACTCGCGCGCTTCGGCCTCGCACTTGCGCTGCGCGGCGTCGGCCGCCGCGCGCGTCGTGACCGGCGAGGTCGGTGAGCGCCCCGAGAAGTGCGAACACCCCGGACAGCATCCGCTCGCCCAGGTGCAGTCGGCGTCGGAGCTGCACGCGAGCGATGCCGGTGGCTCGGCGGTGCTGCTCGTGCTCGCGGGTGCGTCCGTACGCGAGCAGCTCGCGAGCAGACCGCACAAGAATGCGCGCTTCATCGTGGCGTCCTCTCGTAGCAGAGCAGCCATTGCGTGCTCGTGTCGGGTCCGACGTCGCGCTGCACGACGAGCGCGAGCGGGCGGTTCAATGCCGCCACGCGTCGCGCGGCCGCGGCCGCATCGTCGTTGCGCAGGTGCTCGCGTTGGCGCGTCGAGCTGCGTGCGCGCGCGGTCTGCTGCCGCGTGCGTGCGAGCCCGAACGGCGCATCGTCGGCGAGCCACAGCTTGCCACCCGGACGCAATACCCGGGCCGCGTGCGCGACGACGTG
>DASZPU010000845.1:0-4299 GCA_035550195.1 Nannocystaceae bacterium | reverse complement strand
GACGATCGCCGTGGTCGCGGCGGTCAGCACCGTGACACCGACGATCACCAGGCTCTTCACGCCCACACCGCTCGCAGCGAGCGGCGCAGCGAGATCGACGGGCACCGACGGCGGCGCACCGGCGATCATCGCCGCCTCGAGCGAAGCCCACGCGCGGTCGGTGGTGGCCGGCGCGGGATGATCGTGTCGCTTCGCAGCGGCGATGATGCGATCGAGCTGGGTGTCGGGGTCGGTCATCGCTCGCCCTCCTGCCGCGCCTTCATGCGGCGCACTTCGATCGCGAGGCGCTCGCGCGCGAGCCTCAGCCGCGAGTGCACGGTGTTGACGCTGAGCCCGAACGCGCGCGCGACTTCCTTGGGCTCGACGTCCTCGAGCTCGATCAACACGAAGACCGCGCGCTTGTCGGGGTCGAGCTTGCCGATGAGCCGATCGAGCAGATCGACGGCGGCGTGGTGCTCGGCCTCGTCGCGCGGCGGCGCGGCGATCGCCAGCCCGCCCGCGACCTCTTGGCGATGACGACGACGCGCCTCGCCGCGGTGGTGCATCTTCACGACGTTCGCGGTGATGCCGAAGAGCCAGGTCTTGATCGACGAGCGTCCTTCGAAGCGATCGCGTTCGCGACCGACCGCGAGAAAGACGTCCTGCACGACGTCGTCGACCGCATGCGACGGCGCACCGAGCCGTCGTGCGCTGCGCCAGACGAAGCCATGATGCGCGCGGAAGAACGCAGCGAAGTCGCCCGTAGGGGCGGTCGCGGTGGCGCGATCATCGGGCGCGGCGCTCATGGCCGTGCCCTCGTTGCCGCCGACGGGGCTCGCACGTCAACGAAATCGTAGCTCGATCACTACCAGCTCGCGACACGGCGATCGTGGTCGTCCACCGCCGCCGCGAGGCTGGCTTCGTCGATGCCGTGGGCGCTCCAGCGGTCGATCCAGTATTCGCGCACCGCGATGCTCGGGGAGCCGTGGCTGCGCACGAGCTCGAGTGCAGCGGCGGCGCGATCGTGGTCCTTCGTGAGCGCGAAGTACTGCACGAGCGCGCGCGCCGAGCCGCGCTTCCACGGCTCGACTTCGTCGCTGGCTTCGAGCCGTGCGAGCGCGCGGCGGAGATCGGGCAACGCCTGCTTCGCGTCGGCGCGGATCAGCAGATCGAAGTAGGGCAGCACGTTCCACGAGTATCCGCCCGAGACCTTCGGGTCCTTCGCGTACATCGCCACGCGCGTGCGAGCCTCGCGCGCCGCCGCTTCGAGATCGGCGATCGCGAGCGCACGAATCGCTTCGACGACCGCCGATGCGTCGTCGTGCGCGAGCACGCGACGGATGTCCTGCTCGTAACGCTCCGCGTCGAGCCGACCGAGCATGCCGACGAGCTGCGACATACCGCTGTAGGTCGCGTGCGCGCTCATCGGAATGCGCGCGAGCATGCCGGCCGCCAGTGCGGCGATCTCGGGCGCACGCTTGGGCGTGCGACTCGCGATGCGATCGAGCGCCATCAGTGCGAGGCCTTGCTCGTCGGTCAGATCGAGCAGCGGCGCCGTGCCGCCCGTCGCACTGCGCACGAGGAACTCGAGGTCGGCCTCGCGACCGCTCTCGATGAAACGCAGCTCACGAGCGATCACCTGCACGCGCAGCGGCTTCGTGGTCGCCGCCGCGGCATCGATCGCGGTCGACGTCGCAGGATCCGGACCGAGCGCGGCGAGGAGCTGGAGCGTCTGCACCTGCGCGTGCTCGTCGAGCTTGCACGTCGTCGCGTGCAACAGCGGCGCGCGCGCATTGTCGCCCAGCCGATCGAGCTCCGCGAGCGCGGCCTGACGCACGCGCCACTCCTGGTCGCACAGCAGCGGCGCGATGCGATCGGGCAGATCGGCGATCGACGCCGTGCGCAGATCGAGCCGCAACGCCTCCTCGTCGTAACCCTTGCGCCGCAGCACTTCGACCGCGCGACGATCGTCGGCGCTCGCGAGCCGATGCGCGAGCAGTCGGCCCTCGATCGCCGCCCTACCCTTCGCGCGCGGCTTCGCGGTCAGCTTCGCGAGCTGCTTCTGCGCCTCCGCGAACGGGATCTGCTCGGCCTCCACATCGAGCAGCCATCCGGTCGCGAGCCGCTCGAGCTCCACGCTGGTCCACGTCGACGCGAGCTCGGGCAGACCGTCGACGAGGGTCTCGTGGATCGGCTGCGTCGCGATCGTGTGCACGAGCGCGCGACCGTTCGCACGGATGCTCACACTGCGCTCCGGGACGTGGCTCGCGAAGCTGCCTCCGTGCGCACAAATGCCGTCTTCTCGCATCGTCGCGCCCGCGAGCACCACTGCGACCGCAGCCCAGCGATCGAGCGCAGCGACCTGCGCGTCGTCGAGCACGAGCTCGCGGCGACCGTCGTCGTTCGTCCAACGCACACTCGCGCCGGTGCGAGTGCGATCGATCTCGATGATCCACGAGCTCGGCACCCAATCGATGTACTCGGCGAGCAGCTCGGCGCGCCACGGTGCGTCGATGCTCGCGCGCTTCGGCAGCGTGACCGCGTAGCAGCCGCGCGTCTCTTCGGTGTGCGCGGCATCGATCACCGCTTGCGCCTGCCCGCGGGCGTCCGTCGCCGGTGCACCCGCGAGCAGGAGCCAGAGCATCGCCATCGGCATCGCAGCGTCCGACAGCGTGCGCCCTCCGGAGTTCCGCGGCTAGCGCTGCGAATCGCGGTCCTTCGTGGTGCCGCAGTGGCAGCCGCGCGGGCACGTGCACGAGGGCGCACAGGCGCAGGCGGGGCCGCAGCCGCAGCTGTCGGAGGCGCAGGCTTCGGCGCAGGGCTGGCAGGGGCAGAGGGACGCTTCGGTGTGCTTGGTGTCGTTCATGTCCCTGCCGACGCACGAGGTCGCGGTGCATTACCGGTCGCGCAAATCGCCCTGCGGCTTCGCGAGTTGCACGGCGCAGCGCGGCGCGCCCGACGAAGATCGCGGGGGAATCCGGCCGTCACGGAGGTTGCTGAGCGGGCCGCCCGTGCCGCGGCAGTGGACATTCCTCGCAACGCTATGGCTCCTCGGATGCGCGCCTCCGCCCGACTTCGGCGGTGACGGGAGCGATCGCGTCGACCCGCTGCGGCTCGATCGCGAGCTGGACGCGGGCCGCTGCGGCTTCCCGTCGTCCGGCGAGCAGGGCTACGGCACCGGCGTCGGGCATCGTCTCGCCAACAACGACGCGCTGCGGCTGGTCGATTGCAGCGGCGAATCGATCGAGCTCGCCGACTTCTTCTGCGAGCGCGACGACGCGTACGGCGACTTCAACCGCGGCGTCTTCATCAACATCGGTGCGGGTTGGTGCAGCCCGTGCCAGGAAGAGACGCTGTCGTTCCCGGCGCTCTACGAGGAGTACCACGGTCGCGGCATCGAGTTCGTGCAGGTGCTCTTCCAGGATTGGAACGCGCAAGCGCCGACCGAGCAGTTCTGCGCCGACTGGCGCGACGGCAAGTGGATCGACGAGGACGGTGAGCACACCGGCACGGAGTCGTCGCTGCCGTTTCCGATCGTGATGGATCAAGTCTTCCAGTGGACTTCGGTGTACCTCGCCGATCCCGCTGCGGCGACGCCGATGAACATCCTCGTCGACGCGAACGGCAACATTCGCTGGAAGCTCGAGGGGCAGAAGCCCGACCACGAGATGCTGCGCACCCAGTTCGAGCTGGTGATCGGAGAGCCGTATGCCCCGCCGTCTTGAAGTGCTCGCATTGTTGATCTGCGGCTGCGCGCACACGGGTGCGACGGCGGAGGATCGCGAAGGGCTCGACATCGCGTTGCCGGATCTGCGCGGCGAGATCGTGCGACCCGCGGCGAAGAGCGAGGCCGACGTGTTCGTGCTCGCGTTCTGGGCGACGTGGTGTCAGCCGTGTCAGCAAGAGCTGTCGCAGATGAACGCGGTGCTCGGCGAGCTCGCGCCGCGCGGGCTGCATGTGTATGCGATCAGCATCGATGGGCCCGACACGATGGCGCAGGTCGGACCGTGGGTGCAGCGCGAGGGCTATGCGTTTCCGGTGTTGCTCGATCGCGAGACGCAGGTGCTCACGCGCTACAACCCGCGCGGGGACATTCCTTATTACGTCGTGCTCGATGCGAAGGGGAAGGTCATCGACGATCACCAGGGGTACATGGCGGGGGATGTCGATGTGCTGGCGGGTGAGTTGAAGAAGATTCTGCCGTGATCGTGATCGTCGTGGGGGTGTTGCTCGGGGGGCCTCGGGCGTTCGATGGGCCGATCGCGACCGAGCTGCCGACCGAACACCTCGACGACCACGTTCACGTTCACGTCCACGACT
>DASZPU010000844.1:0-2834 GCA_035550195.1 Nannocystaceae bacterium | reverse complement strand
TCGCGCGCGCGCTCCAACGCGACCTCGGGCACGATCATGGGGCGCGGTCCGTTCGTGCCGGTCAACCCCGACACGATGGTGGTCGCGTGCTCGCGCGCCGATGCGTTGGCGGTGCCGGCGACGCGCGCCGTGAAGCCGTTGCCGACGGTGATCGTGCAGGGCGCGGTCACGACGCGTCCGCGCGAGCGATCGCGACGCTCCGGCGTGGTCGGCTTCTCGCTCGCGCTCGTGATGTTGATCGGCGCGGCAAGTCTCATGAGCCCGGATGTGCGTGCGAACGCGAAGGCGCTCGCGCACTCGATCGTGCAGGTCGTCGATCGCGGGATGCACGAGCTCGAGCCCGAGGCCGTGTCGCCCGAGCGCACGCCGGTCGCGATGGCAGCGATCGCGCCGCAAGCCGACCTCGACATCGCGCAGGAGACGATCGCGGAGGAGACGATCGTGGAGCCGCCCGTCGCAGCTGCGCCGGCGCCGATCGTCGCGCCGGCGCCGATCGTCCTTGCGCCGCCGGTGATGCACGCGGCCGTCACGGTCGCGGCCGCGCCGGAGATCGCCGCGGTGCCCGAGGTGGTGCCGGCGAAGAAGAAGCCGCGGCGCAGCGTGAAGCCCCGCGCGAAGCTCCAGCCCGCAGCGCCGGTCGCCGCGGACGATGCCGAAGAAACTCCGAGCGAGCCCGCACCGAGCGAGCCCGTCGTCGAGGCGCCGAGCGAGCCTGCGCCCGCGGAGCCGCTGCCCGCGAGCGATGCGGTGCCGATCCCCGAACCATCCTGATCGAAAGGAACCCCGATGACCGACCCTGCGAACCCCGTGATCGTCGACGAGAAGTCCTGGTTCGGCCCCGAAGGCCGCGCCGCGCTGATGGAGCGCGCAGAGGAGACCATCGCTCGCGCGCGTGCGCTGGTGATCGAGCATCCGATCGCCGCGACCGCTTCTGCGCTGACGTTCGGCTTCGTCGTCGCGCGCATCTTCCGACGTTGAGTCGAACGCGCATGCACGCCTCGTCGCCCGAAGAGCCCGCACCCGAGCCGTCGCCCGAGCCGCCCGGCGTTCCGACGCCGTTGCCGAGCCCCGAGGTCGAGCCGAACCACGCGCCGCCCGGCTTCCCCAGTCCAACGCCCGATCCGAAGCCCGACCGCGAGCTGCCGCCGTCGATCGATCCGGTTGCGCGCTGACGCGGACGCCGCTGAACGGCGTCCAGATCGCACGCGCCGGACGCGATACGACGCGCAGCGCAGTCTGGCAAACGCGCGCGTGGGTGCAAGCGCGTGACGTAGAAAAAAATCGATCGCTCGTGCTTCGCTCCGCGATCGCGATCGCGATCGCCCGACGATGCGCGCAATCGCGATCGCGACGCGATGATCGCACGTCACGCCGTCGATTCTGTGCGCGCGTGCGGGTTGACGCGCAACGTTCGCTTCGAACAGAGTGAGCACGACTGGGGATGTCGGGCTCTGCCAACGATACGTCCGTCGCGATTCTGATCGTCGACGACGACGAGCGTAACCTGCTCGCACTCGAGGCGATGCTCTCCGACCTCGGATTGCAGATCGTGAGCGCGAGCTCGGGCGAGGCCGCGCTGCGTCAGGTGTTGAAGCACGAGTTCGCGCTCATCCTCCTCGATGTGCGCATGCCCGGGATGGATGGTGTCGAGCTCGCGGCGATCATTCGCTCGCGCGAGCGCACGAGTCGCGTGCCGATCATCTTCCTCACCGCCTTCGACGAGGGCGACGACATGGTGCGGCGCGGCTATGCGGTCGGTGCCGTCGATTTCCTGTTCAAGCCGCCCGTGCCCGAGGTGCTGCGCTCGAAGGTGCTCGGGCTCGTCGATCTCTTTCGCAAGACCAAGGAGGTCGAGCTGCAGGCCGAGCAGCTGCGCGAGGCCGAGCGCGTGGCCCACGAGCGCAGCCTCGCAGAGTTCCGCGCGAGCATGGAAGCCGCGGCGTTGCGCAACGAGATGGCCGCGAGCAAGCGCATGAACGAGCGCCTGCAGCTGCTCGCCGGCGTCGCGACCGAGCTGCTCGGCCGCACCGATCCGATCGAGGTCGTCGACACGCTCGCAGCACGTTTCATCGATCACCTCGGCTACGAGGTCTGCGTCGGCTACCAGCTGCTCCCCGAAGCCGGGCGGCTGCGGCTCATCAACGCCGTCGGCACCGAGCCGGTCGAGTGGCAGCACGCCACCATCGACGTCGACGAGACCCCGCTCATGCGCGCGGTCTTCGGCGACGGCACGCGCTACGTGTGCGACGAGCGCGACGCCCACGCGCCCCCGTGGCTCGCGGGGCTCGGGTTGTCGGCGTACGCCGCGTTCCCGATCCTCGCTGCCGGCAAGACCATCGGCATGTTGCTGTGCGGTCGTCGCAGCGCCGGCACGGTCGCGAGCGAAGACCTCGCGGCGATCCAGGTGGTGTGCGATCAGATCGCGCTCGCCACCGAACGCGACGAGCTCATGCGAGCGCTGCGCGAGCACGCCGATGCGCTCAGCGATTCGCACCGCCGCAAGGACGAGTTCCTCGCGATGCTCGCCCACGAGCTGCGCAATCCGCTGGCGCCGATGCGCTACGCGCTCGACATGTTGCAGGCGCGCGAGCACACGCCCGAGACCGGGTCGCTGCACGAGGTGCTGCAGCGCCAGCTCACCCACCTGTCGCGCATGGTCGACGACCTGCTCGACGTCTCGCGCATCACCAGCGGGAAGATCGAGCTGGAGCTGGAGAGCGTGACGATCCAACACGCGATCCTGCACGCGCTCGAGACCAGTCGCCCGCAGATCGACAAGCACGGCCACCAGGTCGAGGTCGAGCTACCCGAGGCCGAGCTGGTGCTGCGCGCCG
>DASZPU010000843.1:0-12309 GCA_035550195.1 Nannocystaceae bacterium | reverse complement strand
GCAGGAAGGGATCGCTGCGCATCATGATCAAGATCGCGACATTGACCGTGCACAGCCAGCCGGTCTTGCCGTCGCGCAGATGACGTGCGATCTCGTCGACGCTCTGTTCGAGCGTCATCGCGTGAAAATCAGCGTTGAGGATGCGAGCGCGATCCATTGCGCGCGAAACGGTACGGAGCGCGACCATAGCAAGCCTCGCGCGCGTCCGGGGACTCCATCGTCATGGTTGATCGCGGGCGTGCCCTCGCGTACACCCGCTCAGGCACCGATGGGCGACAGCGACCGTCTCGCGCACTATGGAACCTTCGGCCTGTCACGCATCGTGACCCAGGTCGTCAACGTGCGTCGCCAACGGTCGCACGTGCCCGAGCTCGTCGACACGAAGCTCGAGCGGCTGCGTCGCGACGAAGCGCGCATCGCTGTGGCGCTCGATGGGCCTGATCGCCGTTCTGTCCGCGATCGGAAGATGATCGTCGTCGGGCCCGGGCAGCTGCTCCGCGAGGCGCGCTACTTCGCGGTCGGCAATCGTGTCGTCTGCCTCGACCTCGATGTGATCCCGAAGGGCATCGATCCGCTCGCTTACGCGCAGATGATGCGACGAAACGGCGTCGGTCGCGTGCTCAAGACGGTGGGTCGCAAGCTCATCGGCAACGATCGATTGGAGCTCCAACTATGGCGGCAGCGGCTCGGCGTCGCGAAGCTGCCCGATCCGGAGTGCCGCGTCGGCGACATCTGCGACGGCGCGCCCGAGCCCGGGAGCTGGGACGTCATCGCGTCGTGGTCGGTCTTCCAGAGCATCCCCGACGCGAGGCTCGCGGTGCGGCGCTGCGCGGAAGCGCTGCGGCCCGGCGGTGCGCTCTACATCGGCATCCATCTGTGGACCTCGAACACGGGGCACCACGACATCCGCGCGTTCTCTGGCCAAGAGGACGCGTTTCCGTTGTGGGCGCATCTGCGGCCGCGCGAGGCCCATCTCATCGAGCCCAGCGCGTACTTGAACGAGCTGCGCCTAGGGGATTGGCGCAGCATTTTCGACGACGTGTGTCCGGGATTCACCGAGTACCAAGAGCGCTACGACGAAGCCGGGTATCGCGCGAAGATGACGCCCGCGCTGCGCGAGGAGCTGTCGGCGTACTCCGACGAAGAGCTCTACAGCGTCGACGTCTTCTTCGCGTGGCGCAAACCGTAGGTGGTTTTTTTTTGGTCGCGCCGTCCGGCGCTCTTCCTGGTGCGCGCAGTCGTGCTCGCTGTCCGCCGTGGCGAAGCCACGTCGGGCTCGAGTGGATGCTACGCGGTGCTGCCGTGGCGTAGGTATCGCGCGAGTGCCCAGGCCGGGAAGATCTGGCGGTAGAGCACGTAGTCGAGCACCGCGGTGTTGAAGAACACGCCGGTGGCGCGCTCGCGGGGCCACGCGCCGCTGGTGCCTTGGCGCGACACGATGTACGCGATGCCGCGATCGATCGCATCGCGTTCGTGCGGTGCCGCTTCGAGCAAGGTGAGCAGCGCCCACGCAGTCTGCGTGATCGAGCTGGGCTCGTCGTCGGGCAGCGCGATGGGCCGACCCTGGATCACGCCCTCGTAGCTCTCGCCCCAGCCGCCGTCGCGGCGTTGGGTGTCGACGAGCCAGCGACACGCGCGTGCGATCGCGAGGTGCGTGGGCCCGATGCCCGCGGCGAGCAGACCACCGACCGCGAAGTGCGTGCCGTAGGTCGTGTCGATGCCCCAGAAGCCGAGCCACGCGCCGCACTCGTGCTGATGCGCGAGCAGGAAGTCGCGCCCCTTCGCGATCGCGGTGCGGACGCGCGTGCCGAGCTCGGCGGGCACGTCGTCGCCGAGCAGGCGCGCGATCCATGCGAGCCCGCGTACGCAGCTACCGGTGCACTCGGTGTAGCTGTACTCGAGCATGCAGTTGCCGTAGATCTCCGACGGGTTGTACTGCCGCAGCACCATGCTGCCGCGGCGCGGCTCGTAGGAGCCGAAGCCTCCGTCGTCGTTCTGTCGGCGCAGCACGAACTCGATCGCCGCGAGCACGCGACCGAGATCGAGACGGCCCGCTTCGTCGGAGAGCCCGGCTTGCTCGGCGCGCAGCAACGCCTCGGCAGCCTCGGCGGTACAGTCGGAGACCGGCCAGGGATGGTGCTCGTCTGCGAAGCCCCAGCCGCCGTACGCCGGCTCGCGATAGTGGGCGGCGCCACCGGTGAGCTCTTCTTGGATCTGCGCGGTGGGGAGCCAACGCGCGGCGGTGCGCACGAGCTCGGGCGCGCGCGGAGCATGCGGCCACTCGCACATCGCCTGCACGAGGAACGCGGTGTCCCAGATGTCGCTCTTCGCACCGGCGATGCGCAGGCCTTGCTCGTCGTCTTCCCAGAACCAGTACTCGAGCCCCTTGAGCGCCTTCGCGAGATCGGGATGACGCGGATCCGCGATGTGCAGCGCGAGGCAGAAGAGCATGCCGTTGACCGGCGAGAGGCACACGTAGTTGGTGCTGCGGTGCTCGAACTTGATGTGCTCGAGCGCGCGGGCGAGCGCACGCTTGCGCACGCTCGCGGGCGAGAAGCGCTCGAGTCGACGCAGCAGCGAGAACGCGCGGCGCAGACCGGGCCCGGGCTCCTCGAAGAGGTCGGTCTTCGCGATCTCGTCGCGCTGACGCAAGATGCGTTGCTCGTCGTAGCCCTGCGGCCACAGCTCTCCGCGCAGCGCCGCGACGGTGTGATCCATCGGCGCGACGAAGCGGCTGCCGTAGATGAACGACAACCCGAGGTAGATGAGCCGCATGTGGCAGTACAGCCGGCGCGGATGCAGCGGCGCCGACTCGGGCAGGAGCCACAGCTCGGGCACGATCGGCTGCACGCCCTTCCACGGATAGAGGCCCAGCATCGCCAGCCACACGCGACCCCACGTGGGGATCGTGGCGATGCCACCGTGATCGCGGATCCAATTGCGTGCGTTCGCCAGCAGCGGATCGTCGGGCGAGTGCCCGAGCAAGCGCAGCGCCACGTAGCCGAGCGTGGTGTGGAAGAGCCACGACGGGCTGTCGGGGTGCATGCCCCAACCACCGTCGTCGCGCAGCTGATCTTCGAGCGCGCGACGAATGCGGCGCTTGCGGGCCGGCGCGATCTCGTGCCCGACGATGTGGCACAGGATCACGTACTGGCAGGGCAGCATCGGGTTCCACACCACCTCGCCCGCGAACGCGCCTTTGGGCTGCTGTTCGCTCGCGAGATGATCGAGCGCGCGCTCGTATGCGCTCTGGGCCGCGATCGTCAGCGCGTCGTTCAGGACTTGGGCTCGAGCACCAGGAACCATTGCAGCTTCAGGAATGACGGCTGGTCCACGACGCGGAAGCCGGCGAGCTCGAGCTCGCGGACTGCCTGGTCCTGGGCGATCCGGTATTTGGGTTCGGGGGCCATGTGCGTGGGCACATCGGCATCGGGACGGAAGTCGATCACCGCGAGGCGACCGCCGGGCTTGAGCGCGCTGCGGACCTTGCCGAAGTAATCGGGACGATCGCGGATGTACGCGTACGTGTTCGCGGTGAAGACGAGATCGAGCTCGCCGTTGGGCAGCATCGGGTCGTCGTACATCGCGAGGTGCGGCTCGATGTTCGGCGTGCCCCAGGCCTCGCGTTGCTCGAGCAAGTAGTCGGCGAACTCGCCGTCGACGTCGACCGCGTACACGCGACCCTCGGGCACGCGCTGCGCGAGCCGCCGCGTGAAGTAGCCCGAGCCCGCGCCGATGTCGGCGATCACCGCTTTGCGGTCGTCGATCGGCAGGGCGCGCACGACCTTGTCGGGCTCCTGCCAGGCGTCGCGCTCGCTGGCCTCGAAGACCCCGATCATCGCCTTGGGGTCGTCGTAGTGCTGTGGCGGTCCGCTGCCCTTGGGCACGCACGACGCGAGCAGCAGCGCAACGAGCGGCGTGCACGCGCGGGACATCGCGGCAAGCGTAGTCGGCGAGGCGCGGGCTGTGAAGTGCTATCCTCGCGCGGAACGTGACGAGCTCCACACCGAGCGACGGCGGCGACGCCCCACCGCCGATGCCGGTCGAGGTCCGGGCGGTGCGCGGATGGCTGCGCGCCTGCGTGCGCACGCTCGCGCGCACCCTCGCACGACCTTCGGAGAGCTTTCGTCGCGTGCCCGAGCCGGTCGCGCATGGTCGCGTGCTCGGCTACCTCGCGACGTTGCGCTTGCCGGCGTGGGCGTTGCTCGTCGGCATCGAAGGCTGGCGCGTGCTCTCGGATGCGACGCCGCCCTTGCCGCTGCGATCGATCCATACGCTGCTCGATCCACCGCTCGTGCAGGCGTTGACCGCGTGGCTCGTGCTGATGGTGCCGGTCGGCCTGCCGATGCTCTACTTCTTCGGCGGCTTGCTCGCGCACCTCGGCATCGCGCTCACCGGTGGTGCGTCGCGATCGATCGGCGCGAGCATGCGTGCGGTCGGCTACGCGGCGGGCCCGGCGTTGCTCGCGATCGGCGTGCTCGATCTGCCGCTGTACCTCGGAGATCTTCCCGCGCTCGTCTACTTCGCGCTCGTCGGCGCGGTCGCGCTGCTCTTGCTCTTCCTCGGCGGCATCGGGCTCGCGCGCACGCATCAGATCGGGCTCGTGCGCGGCTGGGCGGTGACGTTGTTGCCCGCGGCGTTGCTCGTGGCCGTCACGCTCGCGCGCGCCGTGCTCGTGCTGCGCGAGCTGCCCGGCCTGCCCGTGCCCGATCAGCCGTACTACGTGCCGTGACCACGGCGACGTAGCACGACCGATCGCGTGCGCCTCACTTCACCGGCTTGGTCTTCGGCCAGAACGAGCGCGGCATCGTCGTGGCCTTGCCCTGCCGCTCGACGCCGACCCGCAAGTCGGTGCGCACGTCGTCGAGGGCACGGCGCAGATCGTCGGAGCTCGCCGACTTGCGCGTCTCGAGGATGTCCTTCTCGGAACCGTCACGATGACGCTTGTGGGCCTTGCGTACCGCGTCCGCCAGATCGGCCTTCGCCTTCTTCAGCGCGGCGTCGTAGGTGCCGTCGTGCAGCGACTCGATCGGCAGCTGCAGTGACTCGAGCGCGGCCTTGTACGCGGCGTTGACCTCGTCGTGCAGCGCTGCGTCGCGCACGAGCTGTCGCGCGGCCAAGCCCTGGATCGCCGACTTGGCCGGTGCGGAGAGGCCCGGCGCTGCGGTGATCCGTGCGCGCGTCGGTGCCTCGCCGGACACGATCGCGGCCGGGAGCAGCGGCCGCGACTTGCCGCCGAGCTTGCTGCCGATCGCGGGCGCACGCGCGCCGGGCGGCAGCTGCTTCACGTGCTTGCGCGACAGCGCTCCGCTCGCGGTGCCCGTGCCGTCGAACTTGCACGACGGGAAGCGCTTCACGAACGCCGCGCGGTACTCGTCGATCGAGTGGATCGACTCGTCGGGTGCGAGCGAGAGCGCAGCCCAGGTCGCGTCGAGACCACCACACGCCTCGTGCAGCGCCCGCAGGTGCTGGTCCACATCGCCTTCGACGTTGTCCTGGCCCGCTTCCGGGTCGCGCGTCACGTTGTTCGTCCAGCTCGTGAGCTTGTCTTGCCCGAGCGCCCACTTGAAGTACTGCGCCCAGCCCTCGTTGAACGCGAAGCCTTCGTTGGTCACGTCGGTCGGGCTGTGATGGCGCGCGTAGACGAAGCGCGTCGCGTCCCAGTTGAAGTGATCGACGCTGCCGTCGGCGGTGTGCCGGATGCGATGACCGAACTCGTGGTCGATCGTGCTCATGTCGTCCTTCGAGTCGCCGTACCACGGCCAGTGGATCGTGGTGTACGTCGTGTACGGCTTGTCGGCGATGAACACCGTGGGCGACTCGATCTCGACCAGGCCTTCGTGGGCGGGCACGCGCTTGTCACCGGTACGATCGCTGAACCTCGAGTACGCCCGTTGACCGCGCGCGAAGAGCCGCGGATTGAGCTCGGCGCCGCCGAACTGCTGCGTGCCGAAGTCGACGTCGCCGCAGGTCTCCTCGCGGGTCGAGGTCTGCGAGCGCGCGGTGTTGCCGAGCGGATCGCGGACGTCGATGCGATGCGCCTCGATGAGCACGAAATCGACGTACGGATCCGGCTTCTTGCAGCTACCGGCGGTACACGGGCCTTCGCTGGCGGTACCGCGCAGATCGAAGCGACCGTCGGCGTCGGTCATGCCGACCGCCATCTTCTCGTCGGCCGGACCGAAGTCCTCGTCCATCAGCTTCACCTGTGCGCGCGCCAGCGGCACGAGCGAGCCCTCGGAGTTGCGGTACACCAGCCGTCCGGTCGCATGGACCTCGTTGCACGGCTTCGGATCGGGCGCCGCGGTCTTCAGGAAGAACTTCCACTTCACCGCGCCGTTGCTCTTGCGCGTGATCGACACGCGATCGAACGGCTCGTCGTTCGCGACGCGCTCCTCGTCGTTGCCGCACCACCACTTCATCTCGGTCACAGGGTTCGACAGATCCACCGACTTGTGCTCGCCGGCCGCCACGAACACGTCGCCGCTCTTCGCCTTGAAGCGCACGACGTCGTCGCCGTCGCAACCGTCCGCGGTGTCGCCCGCAGCGTGGCTCGAGCCGCCACCGCCGGAGTCGCCGGAGGGCGGCGGCAGGCGATAGAACGTCCACGACAACGCGCCGTTGTTCGCCCGCTTCAGCTTGACGCGATCCCAGGGCACGTCGTTGGCCACGCGCTCTTTGTCGTCGCCGCAGTACCACGTGAGCTCGGAAACCGGCGCCGCCATGTCGACGGTCTTGGCCTCGCCTGCCTTGACCTTGATGGTGCCGTCCTTGGCCTTGAACTTGACGACGTCGTCGCCGTCGCAGGCATCTTTGGTGTCGCCGACCTTCGTGGGTCCGGCGTGAGCGTCCGTCGGCGACGCTAGGTACGCCGCGGAGCCGAGCAGCAGCTGCAGCGCGAGGATGCGTGGTGTGTGCATGCCCGGTGGAGTGCGCGGCGCCTCGGGTTGTGACGCGCGCGACGACGCAGCAGCAGCACGAACGCGAGCCATGGGATCGTCGCATCGCGATCGATCGTGCATGCGCAGCCGATCGGATTGCCGTCGAGACCGTAACCCGGTGGCAACACCGGCTCGCCGCCCGCCCCGCCGTCGTCGTTCGATGCGTCGTCGTTCGCATCGCCGTCGCCACCGTCGCCCGTCGCTGCGCTCGTGCCTTCGTCGTTCGCACCGTCGCTGCCGGTGCCGTGATCGGGAGGCGGGTCGTGGCCTTCGTCGCCACCGGTGTCCGCGTTGCCGTCGTCGCCGCTGGGCGGTGGCGCAGCGGCGGCGACCCACGCGGCGAGCGCGAGCGCAGCGGCGACGTTCTCGTCGCACGCCGGTGCGATCTGCGAAGGCGACACCACGAAGTCGTCGCCGCGCAGCTCGATCGTGAAGGCCATGATCCCTTGCACGCCGTAGGCCCAGTCGTCGACCGCACCGGCCGCGGGGTAGAGCTCGCTCGCGTGGATCGACGGATAGTCGGTGTTGGTCGCGTTCCACATCGCGTCGCTCATGCTGGCGCCGAGCATCGCGAGCGTGGCTTCGTCCGACGGTAGATCGTAGCTGTAGCCCCACGGGCGCAGCACGAGCTGCGAGAAGCTGTGGAAGTCGATGTGCGCGGTGATCTCGGGATGCGCGAGGATGAGGTCGCGCAACGCCGACGACTCCGGCTCGGAGAAGGGCGCATCACCGTGGTAGTCCTCCGCGTAGGGATCGTCGCTCGCGCCGACCACCGCCCACTGGTAGTCCCAGTTGCGGTTGAGGTCGACGCCGTAGCCATCGCGGGTGTTCTTCCGCCAGTAGCGATCGTACGTCCAGCTGTAGACGTAGCCGTCGGGGTTGATGACCGGCACGACGATCACGCCGATGCGATCGAGCAGATCGGCGACGGTGGCATCGTCGGACGCGAAGCGATCGGCGACGCACATCGTCACCATCGTCGCGAGCCACTCGCGTGCGTGCATGGTGCCGCTGTAGAGCACCGCGGGCGCGTCGGCGTTGCCGAAGCGCAGACCCTTGATCGCGCGGCCTTCGAGCGAGCTGCCGACGTCGACGAGATCGGCGGCGCCGGTCGCCGCGAGCTCGTCGAGCTTCGCCGTCACCTCGTCGTAGTCGCGGAAGTCGTCGAACCACGTCGCGGCCTGGGGATCGGGTGCGGCGGCGAGGCGCGTGCGCTCGGCGTCGATCTGCGCCTGCACGTTCGCGATGCGCACGACGTGCGTGATGCCGGCGGCGTCGAGCTCTGCGAGGCGGCCCGGCGCGATGCGAGCATCGATCGCGCCGGGCCCGGGATGCTCGCTCCACAGCTCGTCGGCGATCGAGCGCAGCCGCGCCAGCTCGCGCTCGTCGTCGACCCACGCGGTGACCACCGCGTGATCGTCGTAGCGCACCGGCACCGCTGCGAGGACGAGCGACAGCACGAACGACTGCACGCTCGCAGCGTCGCGCGCCTCGCTGCTCGAGTTCAACTGGCGGTTCGCCCAAATGACGGGTGCGAACTGCCCAGCCGGCCGTCAGCCGAGCTCGGCGATGATCGTGCCGCCGTCCACGGTGGTGATCGGGCGTCCGCTCGGCGACATCCGCACGCCGTCGGGGTCGATCGCGAGCCGCGTCGTGAGCGTGCGGAAGAGGTCGGGCACGGTGACCGGACGCTCGGTGATCTCGCGGCCCTCGTGATCGGTCGCGCCGATCACCGTGCCACCGGGGATGCCGGCGCCCGCGAGCACGACGTTGCCGACGCGCGGGTAGTGATCGCGACCCTCGCGGCCGTTGATGTTCGGCGTGCGCCCGAAGTCGCCGAGCCACATCACCAGCGTGTGATCGATCGCGCCGCTGGCGATCAGATCGTCGAGCAGCGCCGCCATCGCGCGATCGAGCGCGCGGCAGAGCTCGGCGTTCTTCGCGAAGTGATCCTCGTGGGTGTCCCAGCCGCGCATGCCGATCTCGACGAACGGCACGCCCGCGTCGACGAGCCGGCGCCCGAGGAGGCAGCCGAGCCCGACGTCACCGTCGCCGTAGCGCGCCCGCGTGCCCGCGCTCTCGCGCGCGAGCTCGAATGCGTCGAGCCGCGGCGATGCGGACAGTGCGAGCGCACGCTCGCGCAGCGCATCGTGGGCCTGCACCAACGACGCGGCGCGATCCTCCGCGAAGCCGCGCTGCAGCGCGGCGGTGAGCTCGGCACGATCCCGCGAGCGCGAGGCTTCGATCGCGGTGCGGGGCACGAGATTGCGGATCGGATCCTGCGGCTTCAGGATCGTCAGCGCGCCGTGCTTCGTGCCCGCGATGCCCGGCCCCTGCGTCGGCATGCCGATCGCGACGGCCGCAGGCAGATCGCCGGGCTCGTGCAGCTCGGACACCAGCGCTGCGAGGCTGGGATGCTGCGCGCCGCCTTGTGGCGGCTGACCGGTGTGCATCAGATAGCGCGCACGATCATGGTTGCCCTCGCGCGCGGTCACGCTGCGCAGCACCGCGAGTCGATCGGCACGCGTCGCGAGCTCGGGCAGGTGCTCGCCGAAGCGCAGGCCGTCGACCTTGGTCGCGATGGCCTTGCCCGGGCCCCCGGTCGCCGTGCCCGGCTTGGGATCGAAGGTCTCGAGCTGGCTCGCACCGCCGTGCATGTAGAGCACGACGATCTGCGTCGCGAGCTTGCGCGACGGTGCAGCCGCGTGCACGAGCGACGTGCTCGCGAGCGCTCCCAGCATCCCACCCATCCATGCCCTGCGCGTGATCATGTCGTCCTCAGTGGTTGGTGGTGAACTCGCTGGAGGCCACCAGCGCGTGCACGAGATCCTCGTAGCCCGCGTCGCCGTCGTGGCTCGCGAGGTAGGCCTTCGCGGTCGTACGCTCGGCCTCGGTGGGCGTGCGCGCGTAGAAGCGTCGCCACAGGGACTCGATGCGCTGCGCGGGTTCCTTTTCTTCGCGCAGGAATCGGCGCAGCGGCGAGCCCGGCCGTGACGACGCCACCAGTGCCGTGAGGTCGCCGTTCTCCCACAACAGCGTGCGCGGCAGATCGCCGGCGTCGTCGTCGGTGGTCTCCTCGTCGTCGTCGAACACGAAGCGAAACTCGCGGAGCGCGAGGCGACGGCGCTCGAGCACGGGCGCGAGCTCGCCGGCTTCGGTCTGCGTGGCGGCGGTCGCGAGCGAGCGCAGCAAGGTCTCCGTGGGCAGCGGACGCACGGCCGATTGCGCGAACGCAGCCACGCGCTTGCTGCCGTCGCCCTCGCCGCGGCTGTCGAGCCGGTACGCCGGGGACAACATGATCGTGCGCACGAGCGCATCGAGATCGTAGTCGTCCGCGATCAGCTGATCGGCGACCGCATCGAGCAGCGGCGGCACCTCGCCGGACAGCGGCAGCGCATCGACGGGCTCGACGATGCCGCGCCCGAACAGCTGCGCCCAGGTGCGATTGGCCATCTCGAGCGCGAACCGACGATCGGCCAGGATGCGATCGGCGAGCGCGTCGCGACGATCACTGCCGGTGGTCGCTTGCCCGAAGTACGACGGCGCGACGATCGGTCCGCTCGGCTCTTCAGGCGAGTCGGTGGGCAAGGGCATGCGCGCCTCGCCGCGCTTGCGATCGACGACCAGCAGCGAGTAGCCGTCGCCACCCTTCTTCGGTCGCACCTTCGTGCGCGCCCAGTGGGCCGCGAACGCGTGGAAGTCCTGCTGGGAGAACTGCTCGCTGGGATGGTCGTGGCACTGCGCGCACTGGATCTGCGCGCCGAGGAACACGCGCGCGGTGGTGCCTGCGAGCGCGACGGTGCGCCCCTTGCGACCGTGCGCGAGCATGAAGCCGCCCGGTCCGTTCGCATCGAGCTCGCCGTCCACCGTGAGGATCTCGCGCGTCATCGCATCGAGCGGCACGTCCTTCGCGAACTGGGCCGCGAGCCACTCGTGCGTGCCGGTGCGCACCTTGGGCGGCACCTTCAATGCGCCGTCCAGCAGCAGCTCAGTCCAACGATCCGCGAGCTGTGTCGCGTGCTCGGGGCTCGCGAGCATCCGATCGATCGCGTGCGCGAGCTTGCGCGGATCGTGGTCGGCCGCGTAGGCATCCTGCTCTGCGACGGTGGGGATCCGGCCCAAGAGATCCAACGACGCGCGTCGCAACAGTGTCGCATCGTCGGCGCTCGCGACCGGCACGACACCGGCCGCGCGCCAGTGGGCATCGAGCGCCCGATCGAGCGCGCTCGGATCGGCGGCGACCTCGACCGGTGTCTCCGGACGACTGCGTACCGCATCGCGATCGTTGTGCGAGCACGCGGTCGCGAGCGCGAGCCCGAGTCCCAGGGCGAATCGCCGAGATCGTCGCATCGAAAGGCAGTCTGTCACCCGCGTTCATCGGCCGCTGCCGGGTTCACCGCGCCTTTACGGCGACCGCTCGCGTCGGGTGAGCACGTGGGGCTATCATGCGCCGCGATGACGACGACCCGACGGGGGTTTCTCGCCAGTGGAGCAGTGCTTTCGGCGGCAGCCGTGATGCCGCGGATCGTGCGAGCGCTGCCGGCAGATGTGCGTGCACCAGCGCATGCGAGCGCGGGCAGCGGTGCAGCAGCGAGCGCGCTCGTGTCCGCGAGCCAACTACCTGCGCACGAGAAGCTCGCGACGCTCGCACTCGATCTCGCGCGCGCAGGCAAAGCCGTCTACGCCGACGTGCGACTCGTTGCGCTGGCGCGCGAGTCGGTGCAGGTCCGCGATCGCAGAGTCGAGCGCGTCTCGCATTCCGATCAGCTCGGCATCTCGGTGCGCGTGCTGCAAGACGGTGCGTGGGGCTTCGCGGCGACGTGGCAGCTCGACGAAGGCAGCGTGCGCAAGGCCACCGCGCGCGCGCTCGCGGGCGCGAAGGCGGGCGCCGATCTGCGCAAGCGACTCGGTGCGCCGCCGATCGAGCTCGTGGCCGCACCGGCGATCAAGGGCACCTGGGTCACGCCGCACACGATCGATCCGTTCAGCGTGCCGATCGCCGACAAGGCCGAGCTGTTGCTGAAGGCCACGGCGGCGGCGCTCGCGGTGAAGGGCGTCGGTCATGCCGATGCCTCGATCACCGCGGCGCGCGAGGACAAGCTGCTCTTCACCAGCGACGGCACGCGCGTGCATCAGATCGCGCTGCGCATCGCTCCGGATCTCGGCGCGACCGCGGTCGATCGTCGGCGCGGTCGCTTCGCGGGGCGCGAGCACGAAGCGCCACCTCTGCAGATCGGGTGGGAGTACATCACCGAGCTCGAGCTCGCCGACGCGGCACCGAAGATCGCCGCCGAGGCGCTGCAGAAGCTGCACGCGCCCACCGTCGAGCCCGGGCTGCGCCACGTCGTGCTCGCGCCGTCGAACCTCT
>DASZPU010000842.1:0-4075 GCA_035550195.1 Nannocystaceae bacterium | reverse complement strand
TGGTTGCTCGATCGCATCGGCGAGCACTGGAACGGAGGAGGGGCGTGACGCATCCGCGTTCGTTGGCGCGGCAGTTCGCGGCGACGCTCGCCGAGCTGCGGGACACGTGGGAGCTCGCGTATTGGCGCGGAGGTGAGCTGCCGCGGGGGCCGGCGCGCACGACCACGACGACCACCGAGGCGGAGCCCGTGGTCGCGCCGCCGCGCGTCGAGGCGCATCTACCGGTCGTGCCCGCGAGCGATGGGTTGCGCGAGCAGGCGCGCGAGTGGAGCCCCGCGACGAAGCTCGAGTATCTGCGTCGCCGCAACGTCGGTGACTGTCAGCGTTGTGGGCTCGCGCGCACGCGCACCAACATCGTGTTCGGCGTGGGGGATCCGGGGGCGCAGATCATGTTCGTCGGCGAGGCGCCCGGTGCCGACGAGGACCGCGTCGGCGAGCCCTTCGTCGGGCGTGCCGGGCAGAAGCTCGATGCGTGGATCACCGCGATCGGATTGCGGCGCGATCAGGTCTACATCGCGAACGTGTTGAAGTGTCGGCCACCGGGCAATCGCGATCCGAAGCCCGACGAGGTCGACAAGTGCTCGCCGTTTCTACAAGCACAGATTCGCGCGATCGCACCGAAAGTGATCGTCGCACTCGGCCGACACGCGGGGATGTTGCTGACGCGACGCGAAGATCTTTCGATGAAGGCGATGCGTGGTGCACGTTTGTTCTACGAGGTCGGAGGTGCGGGCGCGGCCGCGCACCCGATCCCCATCGTCGCGACCTATCACCCCGCGTACGTTCTTCGTCAAGAGGGATCCGGCGAAGGCCCAGATGCCGAGCAACTCGTGCTCTCCGATCTACGTCGCGCGTTGGATCTCGTGCGTGCCAACGCATGAACCATTCGACTTCGGTTCGGGCGCAGCACGCCGGTGATTTCTCGTTGACGGGGACGCGCGCTCGCACCTAAGGTAGGCGGCCCATCGCGACAGAAGCGGCCATGACGAAGGCAGAACTGATCGAACGCATCGCTCGCTCGCGCGCCCTGCCACCCGACATCACCAAGAAGGACATCGACAAGATCGTCACGCTCGCGTTCGAAGAGCTCGGCGGTTGGTTCGCCCGCGCGAAGGTCACGCGTACGCAGACGCCGAAGTTCTCGTTCCCGCGCTTCGGCACGTTCGTGAAGAAGCGCCGCAGCGCGCGACGTGGCGTCAACCCGCGCACGCTCGAGCCGATGCAGATCGATGCGTTCTACACCCTCGACTTCCGCACGAGCGGCGAGCTGCGCGATGCGATGAACGTCGCGCGCCCGGCCAGCGAGACCGGTCGCAAGCGCGGCCGCGCCGAGCCGGCCATCGTCGCGTCGCTCGAGCCCACGACCGCCGACGAACAGGACGCGAGCGGCGAGCACGACGGCGACGAGCAGCTCCCGGCCGCCCGCCTCGCGCGAGTGCGTGCGAACGCCGGAAGCTCGCGCGCACGCACGGGCTGAGCCGTCGCACATGGCCGAAACCGCCAGCGATCGGCTGTTCCACAAGATCGCCGACCTCGGAGTGCACCGCCCCTGGCTGGTGGCGGTGCTCTCGCTCGTGGTGTTCGGCGCGGGCGTGGTGCTCTCGCTGCAGCTCACCGTCAGCACGTCGCGCACCGGCCTCATCTCCGACGACAACGCCGAGCAAGCGAAGCTGCGGCGCTTCTTCGAGCGCTTCGGTCGTCCCGATGCGCCCACGGTGCTCGTGCGCGGCGGCACGCCCGACGATCAGCGCGAGGTCGTCGATCGATTGCAGTCCGCGTACGAAGCCGAGGCCGCGCTCTCCGGTCGCGTGCTCGGGCGGCTGCGTCCCGGTGACGTCGCCGAGGTGTTGCTGCTGCAGCAGCCCGACGCGCTCGCACAGCTACGCCAAGCGGCACCGCCCGGGCACGACCTCGCGAAGCTGATCGAGTCCGGCGCCGAAGGTTGGGTCGGTGCGATCGCCGATCGACTGGAGTCCTCGATCGCCGACGACGAAGACGACGCGGACGAGGACGCACCGGCCGCCCCCGCTGCGCCGATCGGGGCCGCCGCGGCGGGCCTCGACGCGCTCGCGATGCTCGCGACGGCGCTCGACGATCATCTCGCCGGCGCCTCGCCGATGGATCGTTTCGCCGGCGCCACGGGCTCGCTCGCGCAGCGCGGCATCGACGAGCGTGGCTACCTCGTCACCGGCGACGGCGACAGCCACATCATCGCGCTCTACCCGGAGCTCGCGAGCGACGAGGGCAGCGAGCTGCGCCCGATGATCGAGCGCATCCGGGCGATCCGCGACGAGGTGCTGAAGGATGCACCCGCGGGTGTCACCGCCGACGTCACCGGCTTGCCCGCGATCATCGTCGACGAGCTCCACGTCGTGCAGAGCGGCCTGCAGAGCTCCACCATCTACGCGACGCTCGGCATCCTGCTGCTGTGCTTCTTGCTGTTCCGCTCGGTCTTCCAGACCGTCGTCGCGAACCTGCCGCTCTTGCCCGGCGTCGTCGTCACGCTCGGCGCCGTGCAGCTGTTGTACGGCCACCTCAACCTCATCACGTCGAGCTTCGTCGCGGTGCTGCTCGGCCTCGGCATCGATTTCGCGGTGCACGTCGTGTCGCGCTTCAACGAAGCGGTGCGCGCGGGGGCCGATCGCGCCGAGGCCGTGCGCCAGGCGCTCGCGCGCACGGGTCCGGGCATCTTCTCGGGCGCGGTGATCACCGCGGTCGGCTTCCTCGCCGGCATCACCACCGAGTTCACCGCGTACGGCGAGCTCGGCGTGATCACGGCCGTCGGCTTGATGGTCGTGATGTGCTCGACGTTCGCCGTGTTGCCGCTGTTGCTCGGGCGCGGCCACGGCAAGAAGCAAGCGCCGAAGGTGTCCGCCGAGCCGCCCGGGCTCGCGCTCTTGCCCGACTTCGTGCGGCGGCGTCGCATGGCGATCGCGGTGCTCGGTGTCGTCGCGGGGCTCGGCGGCATCTGGGGGCTGTCGCGCATCGAGTTCAATCCGCGCTACTTCAGCTTCCTGCCCGAGCGCGCGGAGAGCGGGCGGGCGCTGCTGCACCTCGAGTACGATCCGATCGCGTCGCCGGTGTTCGCGAACATGAGCGCGGACTCGATCGAAGCGGCGCGCACCATGACCGCGGAGCTGCGTGGGCTCGACACCGTCGCCGGCGTGCAGTCGGCCAGCGATCTCGTGCCGACCATCGGCGAGGCCCAAATCGCCGAGCTGCGCCAGGGCTTCGCTGCGTTCCAGCGCGACCCCGACTTCGCGAAGCTCGCGGCCCACGAGGTCGATCCGGTGAAGCTGAAGCGCGAGGTCGATCGCGTGGTCGATGCGCTCGACGAGGTGCGCTTCGCGATGGCGCAGGCGGGCATGGCGGCCGAGCCGGCGGAGCGAGCGAAGGCCGCGTTCAAGTCGCTGTCGCAGCGACTGAAGGGGCTCGACGACGAAGGTCGCGCGCGACTGCTCGCACTCGACGGCGATGCTGCGGCCATCCTCGCGCCCGCATGGCGCACCGCACGACAGGTCGCCGAGCGGGGCCGCGTGGCGCCTTCGGATCTGCCGCCGCTCTTCGCACGTCGCTTCGCCGCGAAGGACGACTCCGGCGTCGCGCTCTACGTGGTGCCGAAGGGCCAGTTCTGGGAGGAGGACGTCGCGGAGGCGTTCGCGGTCGACGTGCGCCGCATCGATCCCGAGGTGTCCGGCCTCGCGCTCAACCACGTCGCGCACGGGCGCATGATCGTGCAGGGCTTCCGGCGCGCGGCCGCGATCGCGGCGGTCGGCATCTTGCTGATCCTGCTCATCGACTTCCGCAGCTTGAAGGATGCCTTGCTCGCGCTCTTGCCCACCGTGCTGGGCTGGGGCTGGATGCTCGGCGCGATGGTGCTCTTCGACGTGCGCTTCGATGTCGCGAACATCGTCGCGCTACCGCTCGTGCTCGGGGTCGGCATCGCGTACGGCGTGCACCTCATGCATCGCGTGCGCGAGGGCGATGCGGCGCCGGGGCAATCGGTCCCGCCCTCGCGCCCGAAGGTCGACGACGCGATCCGGGGCACCGGCGGAGCGATCGCCGTCGCGGCGCT
>DASZPU010000841.1:0-2832 GCA_035550195.1 Nannocystaceae bacterium | reverse complement strand
AGCCCGGCGCGATCGATGCGCAGCCACAGATCCGCGGTGTCGGCCGGCAAGCCCAGCCAACCGAAGAGCGGACGCCAGACGATGAGCGTCCACGCGAGCACGAGCGGACCGCCGAGCAGCTTCAGCACGCGCGCGTCCCAGCGCGGGCCCGCGTGATGCAGCGTGCGCAGCAAGACCCAGCGGGTGAGCCGCCCGAGCACGAGCCCGAACAGCCACGCGAGCACGAACGTGATCGGTAGCGCGACCCACTGCCACCACGGCAGCTCGAACGGACCGGGACGCAGCAGCGATCGCGGCAGGTGATCGAGCAACCAGCGGTTGGGCAGACGCGCGTACCAGTCGTCGATGCGCGCCACGGTCGCGCGCGCGAACACCCAGCCCGCCGGCTTGCCGCGTCGCAGCATGCGTACGGGCTCGGGCTCGCCGCCCGGCACCGGGATCATGCCGACCGTCTCGACCGTGCGACGTTGACCGTCGTCGAGATCGCCGGTGGACTCGCCGGAGATCGATTCGAGCTCCGGTGCGACGTGGCGATCGAGGATCGCGGTGAAGCGTTGCGCGAGCTCGGGCGCGTGCTCGAGATCCTCGCGCGGGACGTCGAGCCACTTCGCGCACTCGTCCCAGCGTTGCGCGTGGCAGTCGTCGAGGAACTGCGTGACGGCGGCGCGCGGCGAGTCGGGCGCGACCGGTGGCGCGGCGTCTTCGGGAGGTGGCGTCGCGGTGGTCGCAGGCGGTGCGATCACGCGGGGCGGGGCCGCGTGCGCGTGCGCGTGCGCGAGCAGCATGAAGCTCAGCGCGAGCGCGACCGCGAGCCCGCGGATGCCCCTCGCATCACGCATCGCCGTCGTCCTCTTGCACGAGCTCGCGCGAGAGCACGTCGAGCACGGCGCGTGCGGCCGTCACCTTCGCGTGGGGCAGCGCGGCCAGCGTGCGCCGCACCGCGGCTTCGACGGTGCCGGCGGTCTCGCGATCGTAGCGTCGGCCCGCCGCGGTGAGCTCGAGCTGCACCCGTCGACCGTCCTCGGGATCGGGGATGCGGCGCACGAGATCGCGCTGCACCAAGCGCTCGAGGATCCCCGACAGCGTGCCGCGATCGATGTGGAGCTGCGCGGCGAGCTCGCTCGGCACCGTGCCCGGGTTGCGTCCGATCAAACGCAGGCACAAGCGCTGCGGCCCGGTCACGCCGAGCTCGTGATGCATGCGCTTGGACAGCGATCGCAGCCCGTGATCCACGGCCCACAACAGCTGCATGAAGGCGAGCGTCTCGGGCAGCGCGTCCTTCTTCGCACGCGGTGGAGCTGACTTTGTTCGCGCCATGGGCTTTCGCGGCGGGAGTATGCGACGAAGGCGATGCAGAGGGGATCGCCCCTGCAGGTCGGCCGGCCGGCCACCATCGCGCACGGCCATTCGCACCGTTTCCGTGAAACCCGCCCCGGCCCCGCGGGGTCGAGCTGCGGCGCCCAGCCGTCAAACCGCCTCGGATCGCGCCTTGCCGCACCGCGACGAAAACCGTCTCAGCCCGTTTGCGAGGACGGCCATTCGTGGCAAACCATGCGGCTCGTTCAGTGACACGGAGGATCGATCGCATGACCTACAGACACGCTTCACTCGGAATGCTCGCGGTGCTTGCCATCACCGGCTGCCCGGACGACGCCACACCTGCCGACACCGATACGGAGACCGGATCGAGCAGCTCCGGCGAGTCGAGCAACACGAACCCGACGACGACGACCGCGACCACCGCGGATACGAGCACGAGCGCCACGACGGCGGATAGCTCGTCATCGGACGACGGCAGCAGCACCACGCCGCCCGAGGAATCGTCGAGCAGCGAAGGCGGCCCGGATCTGATGCCGGCCGAGTTCGAGGTCACGATCGAGAACATCTCCGGCACGAGCACGTTGCCGACGACGATCTCCGCGGGCGTGTGGCTCGAGCAAGAGCTCGGCACGCAGCCGGTGTTCTCTGCCGACGCAGCCGATCGCGGCGAAGGTCTCGTGGCGCTCGCCGAGGACGGCGATCCCGCCGCGCTCGCAGCGTCGGTGATGGACGCCGACGGTTGGGTGCAGTCGGGCACGTGGGACATGGCGATCGGCCCCGGCGAGTCGACGTCGTTCACGCTCACCGCGGATCCCGGCTCGGGTCCGGGTCTCGCCAATCGTCTCGGCTTCATGGCCGGGCTCGGTGCGGGCAACGACGTGTTCATCGGCACGGGTCCCAACGGCATCGCGCTCTTCACCAACGGTGGTCTGCCGATGGACGACCACGACGTCAGCGACGTGCTCGCGCTCTGGGACGTCGGCACCGAGTACAACCAGGCGCCGGGCCAGGGCTTCGATCAGCAGCAGACGCAGGCTGCCGCGGACACCGGCATGGCCGAGAGCGGCACCGTGTGGGCCTTCAGCAGCTCGACGCGTGCGCTCCCGCAGGCGAGCAAGCTGCTCACGTGGGACGTCACCCACGACATGAAGAACCCCGACACCGTGATCATCACGCTCACCAACACGAGCACGACGCTCGAGGGTGACTTCGGCGATCTCGTGTGGGCGCTGCACGACGACACCGCATCGATCTTCACCGCGGGTGGTGCGGCCTCGGATGTCGCGGGTCTCGAAGAGCTCGCCGAGGACGGCGACGGTGCGGCGTACCAGGCGACGCTCGCCGGCACCGCAGGTGTCGCGAGCGCGGACCTCATCGCCGGCGGCGTGGGCCCCGGCGAGACGTTCGTCATCACCGTCACGCCCGATGGCGCGAACCGCTTCTTGTCGTTCGCGACCTCGCTCGCGGCCACCAACGACGCCTTCGTGGCGCCGGCACCCGTCGGCATCGCGC
>DASZPU010000840.1:0-7655 GCA_035550195.1 Nannocystaceae bacterium | reverse complement strand
GCGTCCGTGCGCGCGGGCCTCGGCATCGCGCGCCTGCTCAATCGCACCACGCGCAAGCTGACGCTCACCGACGTCGGCTCGGTGTTCTACGAGCGCTGCAAGCACGTGCTCGAGGAGCTCTCGCAGGCCGAGCTCGAGGTGAGCGATCTACAGAACGTGCCGCGCGGCACGCTGCGGCTGTCGGCGCCGATGTCGTTCGGGATGCGCTACGTCGCGCCGGAGATCTCCGCGTTCCTCGTCGAGCACAGCGAGCTCGCGGTCGATCTCGATCTCGCCGATCGTCGCGTCGATCTGCTCGGCGAAGGCTTCGATCTCGCGATCCGCATCGGCAAGCTCGCCGACTCGAGCCTGGTCGCACGCAAGCTCGGCAGCTCGGACGTGCTCGTGGTCGCGAGCCCCGAATATCTCGATCGCCGCGGCCGGCCCACGCACCCACGTGAGCTGCGCGACCACGACTGCCTGCAATACGCCTACAGCCCAGGCGTGCAGTGGGTCCTCGAAGGCGAAGAAGGACAGGTCACGGTCGCCGTGCGCGGACGCGTCGCTGCGAACAACGGCGATGCGATCGCGGCGTCCGTGCGCGCGGGCCTCGGCATCGCGCGCCTGCCCGATTTCATCGCGGCCCCGCTCATCCGCGAAGGTGCGGCGGAGCTCATCCTGCCCAGCTGGCACGACAGCTTCGGGATCTGGGCGATCTATCCCCACAACCGACACCTGTCCGCGAAGGTGCGGCTGTTCGTCGACTTCCTCGCCGAGCGCTGGTCCGAGCCGCCGTGGCGATGCGCACCCACGAAGAAGCGCCGCAAGCCTTGACCCTCACCGCGCATCGGTCCACCGTCGCTTCATGCTCGCGGTGGTGATCGATCGCGTCTCCGGCGACCAGGCCGCAGCCGCGCGTTCGCTCGCCGCAGTGCTGGGCAAGATCCCCGCGGAGGTGCGCCCGAGCGTGTCCGCGCCGAGCGGCGGTCCGGCGATCGTCGCGGTGCTCGGCCACGAAGACGCCGCGTCACAGCTCGCGTGGCAGCTGCGCGGCGCGAGCTTCACCTGCGACGTCGTGCCGGTGCGCGAACCGTTGCCCGATCTCGTCGTCGCCAAGCGCTTCGAGCTGCACGCCGCCACGCTCGACGTCGAAGACGCCGAGGGCACGCGCATGATGATGCTCTACAACGGCGTCGACGTGCTCCTGCGCGGGGTCGCCGAAGTGCAGGTCGCGGGCGAGCGCACCAGCGGCGAGTTCCTGGTCGCCTTCGCGGGCAACGCGGTGTGCTGGCTGCGCGAGCACGATCTGTTCTTCCCTTCACTCGGCAAGTCGCTGCAAGCCTCGCGCAACGCGAACTTCCGCGTGGTGGTCGAGCGCCTGCAGACCAGCTGCACGCGAGCACGCCGCGACGATCGTTTGATGCGTCGCGCCGCGCAGGCGCAGCTGCTCGGCCCGATGCTCTCGCCCGACGATCACCTCGAGCTCGCCGCGATGCTGCTCGCGCGTAGCTTGCGGGCGCAATGACAACTGCGACAGCGCCCTGCGGTCGCAGTCGCTGCACGCCTTCGGCGAATTACTTCGTCAGCGGCCTGCGGCTGCTGTCGCTGCGCCCCTGGTCGGACGCGGGCTTGTCTTCCTCCGCCAGCGTCGCCTCCGGCGACACGCAACGGATGAAGCCCTCGTGCATGCGCCCGGCCGTGCGCCCGCCGGACGAGCGCACCGCCGCGTTCTCGGACAACAGCACATAGTCGCCGTCGCAGGTCTTCAGCGCCTCGCGGCGCCAGCGATTGCGCACCGCGGTCGCCGGAACATTGCCCTCGGTGATCACCGAGACGTACTTCGCTCCCTCGCCGGTCGGCACCGCCGCCACCTGCGTCGCGTCTTGGGGCGAGGCGGCCTGCGCGAGCAACGGAGCCAGCACGTGCGGCGAGCATCCGGCCGCAGATCCGACGATCACCAGCAGTGCGGCGCGAATCTCCACCGCGCCCACGCTGCCAGCTCCCCGGCACGCCACAAAATTCCTGACCGTTCGAGGGCAAGGCGAGGCAAGATAAAGATCGACGTGGTCGATCCCGACGTCTCGCCCGACGACGAGCGCTTCATGCAGGAAGCGCTGCGCGTGGCCGAGCGCGCGGCTCGGGAAGGCGACGTGCCGGTGGGCGCGATCGTGGTGCAGGACGGACGCATCGTCGGCATCGGTCGCAACCGTCGCGAAAAGGATGCGGATCCGGCTGCGCACGCCGAGATCGTCGCCCTGCGCGATGCGTGTCGCGGCGCCGGTCGCTGGCGCGTCGACGGGGCCACGCTCTACGTCACGCTCGAGCCCTGCCCGATGTGCGCCGGTGCGCTCGTCAACGCTCGCGTCGCACGGCTCGTCTACGGCGCCGCCGATCCGAAGGCCGGCGCGGTGCGAACGCTCTACTCGATCTGCGACGACGCGCGGCTCAATCATCGCGTGCGCGTGCGCGCAGGCGTGCTCGAGCAACCGTGCGCGGCGATCCTCTCCGACTTCTTCCGACAGGCCCGCGCCCGTCCGCGCCCGGAGGTGCGGTGAGCAAGAAGACGCCTCGCCAGGGCAGTCGCGCCGACGAGCTGCTCGCGGTGCAGCGCATGCTCGCGCGCGAGCGACTCAGCATCGACGACCCGCAGCTCGGACGCACGTGCTTCCTCTCGCACCTCGGTGCCCAATCGAAGCTGGTGCCGTGTCCATGGGTCGGGCATCGCGATCTGCTCTACGCGCTCGCGCTCGCCAACCTCAATCCTGCGCAGCGCACCAGCCTCGCGCGCGCGCTGTTGGTCGAGCACGATCGCGAGCTCGGCATCGGTCATCTCCTGCTCGAAGCGATCTCGTCGGGCCTGCCGTTCGGCGGCTCGTCGTTGCGCTTGCGCGATCGCACCGGCGGTCCGGTGTGCCTGTACACGTGGGCGCTCGGCACCACCGCGAAGCCGTCACCGTGCGACTGGTTGCTCTTGCGTGCGCAACCCGAGTGGGCCGCCGATCATGCACCGCCGACGCTCAAGGTCGAGAGCCTCGAAGTGCTCGCAGCGCTCGGCGGTGAAGTGCTCGTGCTCGTGCCCACCGCAGTCGGAGCCGTGCAGATCGCGAAGGTGTGCGCCGGCAAGGTCGGCATCGCCGCCCATCCGCGCTTCGCACCGCACATCGAAGGCCTCGACCCCGAAGCACCGGTGCTCTTGTGGCCGCACGACTCGCTCGACGGCGCGGGTCTGCGTCGCCACGAGATCGCAGCCCTCGTGCTCGTCGACGCGCCCGAGCCCGTGCGCCGCGAGGCCGAAGCCTGGCGCGCGCGCCTGGGCCCCCGCGGCGATCGCATCGAGATCGTCGAGGTCACGTGCCCCGACCGGTCGCGCCGCGATGGGCTGCTCGCGTTCTGGGAGGCCTGCGGCCGTCCGAACGTGCTCTTGCGTGGCGATCCGACGTGGGTCGCGAGCGGGAGCCGAGCGCTCGCGGATGCGGGTGCAGCCGTCGAGATCCAGCCCGACGCGACGCAGCTCGAATTGCTTTGAGGGTCTGTCCCGCGGTCCGTAGAATCCCCGCGACTTGGCCGAGCCCAGCGACAGCCCACGCATTCCACCATGGGTCCCCGCGCTGCTCGGCATCGCCGGCCTCGTCGTGGGCTTCACGGCCGTCGATCGCATCGCGGTCGGGGTGATCTCGCTGCTCGCGGGCGTGGCGGGTTGGTTCCTCGGCACCGAAGCGCAGGCACATGCGCGCACTGCCGATCGCCTGCAGCAGCGCATCGACACCGCCGACGCTGCGCTCGCGGCGATGCGCGCCCAACCGGCGATCGCAGCCGCGGATCACGAGCGCATGGGCGCCACCATCCACGAGCTGCAGGCGCGCATCACCGAGCTGGCGAAGCGCAACGGCGAGCTCGAGCAGCTGGTCGCGTCGCGCCCGGCGAGCGCTCCGGCTGCGCCCGCGCCGAGCCCCGCGCTGAACCCGGGGTTGCCGCGCGCGCTCGAGGATCTCGGCCGCGAGCTCGACTCCGAGCTGCACAAGGTCGACGAGACCCGCCAAGCGCTCACGACGATGAGCGAGAGCCTGCAGGGCATCAGCGGCAGCGTCGAGTCGCTGGCCAGCAACGCCGAGGAGAGCAGCAGCTCGATCCTCGAGATGGCGGCCGCGAACGACGAGGTCGCGGAGAGCATGCTCAACCTCGCGGCCTCGGTGCAGGAGACCGCCACGTCGATCGAAGAGATGACCTTCAGCGTGAAGGAGGTCGCCAAGAACATCGAAGCGCTCAGCTCCACCGCCGAAGAGACCTCGTCCGCGATGAACGAGATGGACATCTCGATCCAGCAGGTCGAGAACAACGCGAACGAGACGGCGCAGCTCTCCGAAGAGGTGGTGTGGGCCGCCGAAGGTGGCGTCGACGCCATCAACCAGACCATCGAAGTGATCAACATGATCAAGAAGTCGGCCGCGGATGCGGTCGGCGTCATCGGTCGGCTGGGCGAGCGCATCGACGAGATCGGCAAGATCCTCTCGGTCATCGACGACGTGTCCGAGCAGACCAACCTGCTCGCGCTCAACGCGGCGATCATCGCGGCGCAGGCCGGTGAGCACGGCAAGGGCTTCGCGGTGGTCGCCGACGAGATCAAGGATCTGGCCGAGCGCTCCGCGACGAGCACGAAGGAGATCGCCGAGATCATCAAGGCGGTGCAGCGCGAGTCGAAGAACGCGGTCGCCGCGGTGCAGCGCTCGAGCAAGAGCGTCGACGACGGCGTGCGCGTGAGCCATCAGGCCGAGGACGCGCTCAAGCGGATCAGCGACGCGGCGCGGCGCTCCACGCAGATGGTGCGTGAAATCGCGCGCGCCACGGTCGAGCAGACCAAGGGCAGCAAGCAGGTCACCGACGCGATCAACGTCGTCGCGACCACCGTTCAGCAGGTCGCGACTGCGACCGCCGAGCAGGCCCGCGGCGCCGAGCAGATCATGCGATCAGCCGAGAAGATGAAGACCATCACGCGCCACGTCGAGCGCTCCACGCAGGAGCAGACGCGGGGTAGCCGGCAGATCACGCGTGCGGTCGAGACGATCAGCGACATGGTCAACCAGCTCGGCGATGCCCATCGCACGCAGGTCGAGAACGTGATGCGAATCATCGCGCGACTCGATGCGCTCGAGACTGCGACGCGTCGTCAGGTGGAGCGGCTGGTGAAGCTGCGCACGGAGCAGGGCTCCGCGTCCGCCTGAAGGGTTTCCTCCGATCGCGCTCGGCGCCGTGCGGCATCCCGCATGCGCGCATGATCGCGGCGCGGCACGCGAGCGAACGAATGGGATAAGTCGCGCTCAGTTGTCATGACCAAGTCCCATCTTCGAAACGTAGTAGGCCTGCTCGCTTTCCTGTCGGCGTGCTCCGACGACACGTCGCCCGCGACCGGTGACGAGAGCAGCAGCAGCACCGGTGATACCTCCGTCGACACGACGATGAGCACGACGCTCACCACGTCGGCGACGCAGACGACGCTGGATACCACCGCCGACAGCAGCACGACCGACCCCGAGACGACCGCGGAGACGTCGTCGAGCGAGTCGGAGTCGAGCTCGAGCGAGGGCAGCTCGAGCGAGAGCAGCAGCAGCAGCGACAGCGGCGATCTCTGCGGCAACGACGTGATCGATCCCGGTGAGACGTGCGACGGCACGGATCTCGGCGGCGCCGATTGCATCTCGCAGGGCTTCGACGGCGGCACGCTCGGCTGTGCGGCGAACTGCGCCGCGCTCGACGAGAGCGCGTGCACGATGGCCGACTGCGGCAACGGCACGATCGAAGGCCGCGAGCTCTGCGACGGTGCGGATCTCGGCGGTGCCGACTGTGTGTCCGAAGGCTTCGACGGCGGCACGCTCGGCTGCTCGCCGAACTGCAGCGTCTACAACTTCGCCGGCTGTGCCAACTGCGGCGACAACAACCAAGGCGGCACCGAAGCCTGCGACGGCACCGACTTCAACGGCGAGTCGTGCATGACGCAGGGCTTCCAGGGCGGCACGCTGTCGTGCGCCGCGGACTGCACCACGATCGACACCAGCAACTGCAACGACGAGCCGCCGTGCGCCGAAGAGGACATCGGCAGCGCCGTCGGTGACGGCGTCGCGACCGGCTCGACGGTCGGCGAGGACGAAGACCTCGCGCAATCGTGTGCGAGCAATGGCTCCGTCGATCACGTGATCCAATGGGTCGCGCCCGCCGACGGCACCTATCGCTTCGACACGGTCGACTCCGACTACGACACCGCGCTCGCGATCTACACCGACTGCTTCTCGGCCGAGGTGCAGTGCAACGACGACGTCGGCTTCAACTCGCTCCGCGACTCTCGCATCGTGATGGACGTGTCCGCCGGTGACCTGCTGCTCATCTCGGTGAACGGCTTCGGCGGCGCGACCGGCAACTGGATCCTCAACATCAACGTCGACGTGCCCGGCAGCGGTGCGTGCTGCAACCCGCACGGCACCTACGGCTGCGACGACGACGACGGCACGTGCGACGACACCGTCTGCGGGATCAATCCCGATTGCTGCAACCCCGCCGGCGTGTGGACCAACGAGTGCGTCGCGCTCGCGGTCGACAACTGCGCGCCGTGCCAAGGCGTGTGCGGCAACGGTGCGGTCGATGCGGTCGGCGAGGCCTGTGACGGCAACGACTTCGCGGGCGAGGACTGCGTGTCGCAGGGCTTCGACTACGGCACGCTCGATTGCGCGGACGACTGCACGCTCGACAGCTCGGGCTGCGGCAACTTCTCGGGTGACTGCTGCAGCGACAACGGTCCGGCGTCGCCGGGCTGCGACGACGACAGCTGCAACGCGATCGTGTGCGACGCGATGCCCTCCTGCTGCACCGGCACGTGGGATGCCATGTGCGCCGCGTTGGCGGCCACCGACTGCGCCACGTGCAACCCGGGCGCGTGCGGCAACAACCTGATCGAAGGCACCGAGGTGTGCGACGGCATCGACCTCGACGGGCAGGACTGCGAGTCGCAGGGCTTCGACTTCGGCACGGTCTCGTGCGAAGACGACTGCTCCGCGTTCGACACCGCGAGCTGCAACGACTTCGGCGACTGCGACGAGGACAACATCGGCAGCGTCTTGGGCAACGGCGTCGCGTCGGGCTCGCTCGTCGGCGAAGACGAGGACCTCGCGCAGACCTGCGGGTTCAACGGCTCGGTCGATCGCGTGGTCGCTTGGACGGCACCGGCCGCGGGCACCTACCGCTTCGACACGGTGGACTCCGACTACGACACCGTGCTCTCGCTGCACAGCACCTGCGGCGGTGCGGCGTTCCTGTGCAACGACGACCTCGGCTTCGCGTCGCTGCGTGACTCGCGGATCGTCACGAACGTCGCCGCGGGTCAGGTCGTGCTCGTCGCGGTGAGCGGTTACGGCGGAGCCACGGGCAACTACGTGCTGAACATCAACCTCGACGTGCCGGGCACCGGTGACTGCTGCGTGCCGCACGGCACCTACAGCTGCGACTCCGAGGTGGGCTGCGCCGCGACGGTGTGCGCCGCGAACTCCGACTGCTGCAACGTCGCCGCGCCCTGGGATCAGGCCTGCGTCGACATCGCCGAGACGAGCTGCGCGAGCTGCATGTAGCTGGTAAGAGTCGTGCTCGCTTCCCATGCTGCGAACACGACTCGTCCTCGGTCTCCTCGCCGTTCT
>DASZPU010000839.1:0-9445 GCA_035550195.1 Nannocystaceae bacterium | reverse complement strand
CACGGCGACAAGAGTCGCCGCCGCCGCTGTGCGGCGGTTCGCTCGAAGCACTGGCCGCCTTTGGCGTCCACTGCTTCGGCGAATTCCTCCTGCTCGCCCAGGCCTGAGCCAGCGCGCCCTTCTCACGGGCAGTCGAGTGGGTCGGTGCCTTCGGGGCACAGGTTCGTGCCTTCGGGCTCGTCGCACTCGCCGTCGCCGTAGTACGGACAATCGGGGTTGCCGGTGTCGGTCGTCGGATCGGTGGTCGCAGTCGTTGCGGTCGTGGTGTTCGACTCGCTGCCACCGCTGTCGGTGCCCGTGCCGGTGCCGCTGTCGCTGCCGGTCGCTCCGCACACGCCGTTGCAATCGAACTCGTCGGTGCCGACCGGGCAGAGATCGGTGCCACCACAACCCGGCTCGTCGCACTTGCCGTCGAGCACCGTCGGACACAGCGTGCCCGCGCAGTCTTCGGGATCCGTGCCTTCCTTGCACAGGCCGGTGCCTTCTTGCATCTCGGTCGCGGGCTCGTCGCAGATCGCGTCGTAGCGGTAGAGGCAGAAGCCCACCGCTTCGGGCAATGCACACGCGACCGGCGGAGTGTCGATGCACGCGCCGAGCGGACCGCACACGAAGCCGTCCGCGCACTGACCCGCAGGACACATCTCGCCGTCACCCGGCAGCGGCACGCACGTCGCCGTCGTCGTGTCGCAGATGAGCCCGGTGTTGCACAGACCGGTGCCCGCACACGGCTGACCTTCGGTGGGATTCGGTTGGCACACCATGCCGTCGCAGGTGTTGCCCTTCTTGCAAGTGTTCGCGGGACACGGCTGACCGGCACCGGGCAGCTCGGCGCACTCGTTCTCCGTCGGATCGCAGACGAGATCCGCACCGCATCCGCCGAGATCGTGCGGGTTGCAGCGCTTGCCCTTCTTCGCCGGTGCCTCGCACGTGAACACGCCGTCGGCCTCGGGATCGAGACACGCCGTCGCCGGCGGACACAGCTGATCGACGTCGCAGAGATCGCCTTCCTTCGTCGGCAGCTTGATGCAGATGTCCGCGCACACGAGGCCGGGCCCGCAGCTGTCGCCGATGGTGAGGAAGCCGAGCTCGCCCGCAGCGGTGCACGCATCACCCGGACCGGCATCGCCCGCGAGCAGCTTGCACGCGCGCGCTTCGTACAGCAGCAGCTGCAGATCGTCGTCGTCCGCGACCTGGTTGGCCTTCTTGCAGCCGAGCTCGTCGATGTACTTCTGCGTCTTGCCGAGGCACTCGCTGTAGTAGCGCAGGCCGAGCAGCTCGCCTTGCGAGATCGCGTGGGCGAGCGCAGGCGTCACCGCGTCTTTGCAGTCGTCGGGCTCGCGCAGGCCCGACTTGCAGTCGCACGAGCTGAATGCGTCGCACACCACACCCGCGACGCTGTTCGCGATCGCATCGTGCTGGATCGCCGCACCTCCGCCGTCTTTCGGACCACACGCCATGAACCACGTGGTCGCGATCGTGAACGGAATCCACACATGATGTCGCAATGCCATGTCAGCCGGCTCCCGGTAACCCAGGCCAGAGCATAACGCCGAGGCCTGGCGTTCGAGCAAGCGCAGCGCCGTGATCTAGCCCCACGTTCCACGGCGCGTGCACAGGGCCCGCATCGCGGCGGGCGGCATGTATGGCCGGGGCCGCCAGCGCCCTTCAGAAGCCACGAGCGGCGAGGTCGAACGCCAGGTTGCGGAAGAACCGGAGGTAGTCGTAGCCCGTCTGCGGGATCGGCGGCACGTCGTCGATCTGTCCCACCACGTCGAGGTGATCGGCGGGGATGCAGCCGCGGAACGTGCCCCACTTCGCGCTCTCGACCGTCGACACGCCGTCGTTGGGACGCAGCTCGGTGCCGTGTGCGACGAAGGCCGCGGCACCGACGAGCAACGCGTCCATGCGATCGTTCGTGCCCGGGTTGCGGAGCAGCTGCACCTTCCCCTGCGCGTCGGTGCAGGCCTTTGCTTCCGCGTTCTTGTCGGGATGCGCGAGGCCACCGACGCTGCTGAAGCTCGCCCACGACTGATAGAACACGCCGTCGGCGTCGACGATCGTCGCGTTGAAGTCGATCATCGCGGCTTCGGACATCGACTGCAGCGCCGCGACCACGTGGCTGTCGTCGGCGACCTCGCTGAAGGTCTTGCCGAACATCGTCGCGAGCGCATCGATCGCGGCCGAGTGATCCGTGCCGGGCAGCACCTTGGTCGCGACGTCGGCGACGAGCGTGCCGCGATGCGGGCTCGAGATCGTCGTCACCGAAGCGACCTTCTCGCCGTAGTCGAGCCCGTTGGGGCTCACGAGGAAGCGACAGTCGATGCCGCCCATCGAGAAGCAGACGAGGTTCACCTTCTCGGCGCCGGTCTGTGCGATGAGCTCGTCGACCTGATCGGCGAGGAAGCCCGCGCGCACTTCGGGCGTGTCGAACGGCGGCACGCTGCCGAGGATCACTTCGTGGCCGTCGTTCGCGAGCGCGATGTCGACGTCGTTGAAGCGCCAGAAGTTGGTGGTGCTGGTGTTGAACCCGTGCGCGAGGATGATCGGGAAGCGCGTGGCCGAGCCCTGCGGCACGGGGCCGAGCACCGGCGCGGGCGGCTTGCACCACCCGAACGGATCCCACACGAGCGCGGTGCAGAAGAGCGAGTCTTCCTTGCCGTCGGGCACCGACTCGCAACCAGCGGCGCGCAGCTGATCGAGCACTTCCTGCGCCGTCTCTTCTTCGTCGGTGCCGCACGCGGTGAGCGGCTCTTCGGGCGGCGTGCCGAGGCAGTCTTCGACCGCTCGGTTCGCGTCGTCGCACACGGAGCCGGCGAACGGCGGCGCCTCGGCGGTGCAAGCGGAGAGCAGGACTGCGGCGCAGGCGAGGCGGATCGAGCGGGACATCGCGGAAAAGGAAGTGACACGAGCGCGGGCGCGGTTCGACGGCCGAGCGCGCCAGAATCACGGGCCGATCGCGCCAGCACGCGGGTTTTGGCTGCGGATATGCTCGGTGCAGCCGTCATGGCGATCGACGATCCACCGATGCGCACGCCGCTTCCGCGGCTCGTCTTCGCGCGGCTGCGGGCGCACGGCGTCGATGCCGACGCGTGGATCGGGCGCTTCGCGTTGCCGCCCGAGGTCGAGCGCGAGGCGACGATCGTCGCGCCGGTCGACACGCTCGCGCGCTTCTACGACGACGCTGCGCTCGCGTTGGATGATCCGGATCTCGGGTTGTCGTTGGCGACCGCGATCCCGCGCGGTGCCTACGGGTTGTTCGAGTTCGGCGTGCGCGCCGAGTCGACGTTGCGTGGCGCGCTCGAGCGCTTGTGCAAGACGATGGCGCTGTTCAATCGCGTCGCGCAGCTCGATTGGTCGCAGCGCGGCGACGTGGTGCGCGTGGAGATGGTGGTGCCCGGGCGCGCGCAGGCGCTGGGCCGCCACGCGAACGAGTTCTTCATCGCGCTGTTGGTGTCGTGGGCGCGCGCGATGGTGGACGGCGAGGTCGCGATCGATCGCGTGTGGTTCTGTCATCCGCGCCCGCCGTCGATCGCCGCGCACGCGCGCGTGCTCGGCTGCACGCAGATCGACTTCGATGCCAGCGGCAACGGCTTCTCGTTTCCTGCGCGCGGCCTCGACGCGACGCTACGCGAGGCCGATCCCGCGTTGCGAGCCGCGATCGACGAGCGCGTGCGCGCCGAGCTGCCGCCCTCGAGCGCGCCGACCTTGTTGTTCGAGCTACGCCGCGTGCTCGCGTCGACGAGCGGGGAGGTGTCGGTGCGCACGATCGCGAAGCGCCTCGGCCACAGCCCGCGCAGCCTGCAGCGCCATCTCGGTGCGAGCGGCACGAGCTTCCGCCGCGTGCTCGACGAGGTGCGTCGCGATCGCGTGCGCGAGCTGCAGAAGCACGGCGTCGCGGTCGAGGAGATCGCCGCGCAGCTCGGCTATCGCGATCTCGGCGCGTTCCGCCGCGCGCTGCGACGCTGGAGCTGATGGTCTATGCTCGCGCCCATGATCCGCACCGCTCTCGCACTCTTCGTGTTCCTCGCCGCGTGCAGCGGCAAGCCGGTCGCGACCGACACCGCAGCGACACCCGAGCCCACGCCACCGACGACCGCCACGCCCGAGCCTGCGCCGACGACCGCTGCGCCCGACACCGGTGGCGAGCCCGTCGCTGCGCAGCCCGAGGGCAGCGACTGCATGGCCGCGAGCGAGTGCGCGAGCGGAGTGTGCGAAGGCGAAGGCTGCGACGTCCCGGGCAAGTGCATGCCCGCATCGCGCCCGTGCACGAAGGATCTGCGCCAGTACTGCGGCTGCGACGGTCAGACATTCTCCGGCAGCGGCAGCTGTCCCGGCGGCCGCTTCGCGAAGCGCGAAGCGTGCTGATCGCAGCGCGGCGATGCTAGCCTCGTCGCATGCGGCGAGGCTTCAGGGTTCCGGGTGCGCTCGTGGCGTTCGCGATCGGGTTGTCGTCGTCGTGTGAAGGCAGCGAGCGCCGTCACTCGGTCAGCGGCGAGAACGAGTGCTACGACATCCTCGATCAGCAGACGTGCGAGGCCGAGACCGCGTTCTTGTGTCGGTGGGAAGGGATGTCGTGCTTTCCCGACTGCGAGTCCTACGACGACGAGGATTCGTGCAGCGACGACGACTCGTGCGAATGGAACGGCTCGGCCTGCGGGCTGAATCAGAGTTGATGACCCAGGCGCGGCCCGGTCGGGCCGCAGGAATCGACCCACCGGCGGCGGGGTCCCGATGCACTCGATCGTCGTCTCGTCGCAACCGCACGCGCTTGGCAAGCTCGCGCCGCCGTCCTACCGTGGCCGCGATGATGAGTCTCCCATGGCTCGGCGCCCTCGCTCGCTACAACCGCTGGATGAACGACAAGCTCTACGCGCTCGCGGCCACGATGAGCGACGAAGCACGCAAGCGTGACAGCGGAGCGTTTTTCAAGTCGATCCACGGCACGTTCAACCACCTGTTGCTCGCCGATCGCGTGTGGCTGAGCCGCTTCGAAGCCGTTGCCGCGCCCGACGGCTTCATCGCGCCGGGCATTCGTGCGCTCGACCAGGAGCTCTACGCCGACTTCGACGAGCTCCGCCGCGAGCGCGCGCAGACCGACGATGCGCTGTCGAGCTTCGTCGCGGGTCTCGACGACGCGCGGCTCGCCGCACCGCTCGTGGTCATCCGCCGCGGCCAGCGACACGAGTCACCGCTGTGGTGCTCCGTCGTGCACGTGTTCAACCACCAGACGCATCATCGCGGCCAGATCACGACGCTGTTCGTGCAGCAGGGCTACGATCCGGGCGTGACCGACCTCGTCGCAATGCTGCGCGAGCAAGCCTGATCACTGCGTGGCGTCCGGCGACGCGCGCTCGTGCGGCTTCGTCGGAACGATCGACGTGCGGCCTTCCCATGCGCCGTGCTCGCTGATGCAGGTGAAGCGCAGCGTCGTGAACTCGACGTGGAAGTCCTTGCGCCGGCGCTCGACCATCGCGGCGGCGTGGCGTTCGGGCGCTTCGATCGCACCGTGACCGCGCACCATCTCCAGCATCTCGCGCGCCGAGTGCCACACCGTGAACGTCGAGATCGTTCGCAGCGGTCGCGTGGCCGCGAGCGCGAGCGTGGTGCCGGGATGATCGCGCACGAGTCGTTCGACCGGCTTGCCCCATCGAATGAAGCGCGGCACCTGCAGCAGCTTCATGCGTGCGACGGTCACCGCGACGACGGGCGCATCGAGATCGGTCTCGCCCGCGACCGCGGGCAATCCGTCGAACGCCGCGACGCGGCCCCATCTGCGCAGGAATTGCAGACGCACGTGCCAGCCCTGCGCGAGCGCGCGACCGAGTCGCGTGCGCTGCAGGAACTCGTCGATCGCCGACTCGTTCTCCCACGCCGCGAAGATCGCGAGGCGACGCAGCTGCCAGCGCGCCGGCGAGAACAGCGACGAGCCGAGCGCCATCGGCATCATGCACTCGGCGTGGTGCAGCCCTGCGACCGTCGCCGACGTCGGCGGACGAACCAGCGCCGCGATCGTGGTGACGAGCCCCGGCTTCGCGAGGTGGAAGGTGTGCACCACCACAGCCCCACGTTAGAGCGCGACGCGAGCGCGCCGCAAGTGCGTCGCGACAGCATCGTGATCGACCGCTAAGGTGTGCGCGTGATCTGGCTCGGCGAGCGGCGCGGCGACCTGGTCGACTGGGTGACCCAGCGATGGGTGCAGCTCACCGGCCGCCGCATCGCGCTCGCGGATGCGCCGTGGCTCGCGGGTCCGACTGGATCGGTGCACGGGATCGGTGCCGACTTCTTCGCGCAGTGGGGCGAGGCGAACGGCATGCGCGTGCTCCCGCCCGCTCGCGATGCGGGTCTCGTCGCAGGGCTGAGCGCGCTCGCAGGACCGCGCTTCGAGCCGAATGCCGTGCACCCGAGCATCGACGCCTTCTATGCGCGCACCGCTGCGTACGACCTGCGCATCGAGAGCCGCTGGTCGGGTCCGTTTCGTGCGGTCGGTTGGTTGATCGCGCGGATGTTCGCACGCCGACTCGCGCAGCTGAACATGCCGCTGTCGAATCGCGAGCTGCGCAGCGGATTCGAGAGCCGCATCGTGCGACTCGCCGACGCGGATGGGCAGGTGCGTCACACCGCATGGGTGCGCACTGCGGTGGAGACCGGTCGTCCTGCATTCGTCGGCGAGTACGGCACCGTGACGATCCCCGGCCACGACGGACCGTGCATCAAGGTCGTGTTCCCGTTGCCCAACGGCAACGCGATCATCGTGCTGCGACCGCGCGAGGACGAGAACGCCGGCTTCTCGCTCGTGAGCGACGGCCGTCGCTTCGGCGATCCGGGCTTCTACTTCACCGTGATCGCAGCGCCCGGCGAAGTGTGGGTTCGCTACGTGCGAACGATGAAAGAACAGCTGAGCCTGCGCGTCGACGACGACGTGCTCTCGGCCTCGCACCGGTTCCGCGTGTTCGGTCTACCGTTCCTCGAGCTGCGCTACGCGATCGCGCAGCGCCCGAGTGATCACGCGAAGCCGTAGCGCTGCTTCGCTGCCGTGATCGAATCCGCGACGAGCTGCGCGAGCACCGACGCGTCGACGTCGGCGATGCGCTTGATGTAGAGGCAGCACTTGCTGATGCGGTGCTTGCCGAGCTTGCGCAGCAGCGCCTTGTCCTTGGCGACCTCGACGTCGAGGTAGACCACGAGCTCACGACCGCGGATGGCGAAAGCCGCGAGCGGCGACGTGCCGCTGCGTCCGCTCTCGTAGGTGTATTCGTAGGAACCGTAGCCGACGATGCTCGGTCCCCACATGCGCGGCTTCTTGCGGGTGATCTTCGCGAGCAGCGCCATGAGCTCCTTGCAGTCGAGCGTTTGCTGATCGCTCGCTCGCGATGCGATGTACTCCTGCACGCTCGCGGCGGTGGGCTTGGTCTTGTTCTCGCTCATGCAATCACCCGAGCTCGCGGAGACGGTACCGCTGCACTTTCCCGGTTGCGGTCTTCGGTAGGTCTGCGACGAAGATGATCTCGCGCGGATACTTGTGTGGCGCGAGCAATGACTTCACGTGGGCCTTGAGAACCGTCGCCAGCGCATCGTCGCCGTCGTGGCCCGCGCGCAGCACCACGTACGCGCACGTGCGCATCAATCCATCGGCGTCGAGCTTTCCCACCACCGCGGCTTCGAGCACGCTGCCGTGCGACTGCAACGCGAACTCCACCTCGACCGGTGCGACGTATTGCCCGCTCACCTTGAGCATGTCGTCCGAGCGACCCGCGTACGCGAAGTGGCCCGACGGAAGCTTGCGGTACTTGTCGCCGGTCTTCATCCACGCGCCGACGAAGGTCGCCTTCGTGCGCGCGCGGTCACGCCAGTACATCAGCGCGACCGACGGGCCGCGCACCCACAGCTCGCCGAGCTCGCCGTCGGGCACCACCACGCCGTCTTCGTCGCGCAGCTCGATCTCGTAGCCGTCGACCGGACGACCGCTCGTTCCGTAGCACACGTCGTCGCGGCGGTTCGAGAGGTAGATGTGCAGCATCTCGGTCGAGCCGATGCCATCGAGGATCGGCGCACCGAAGTGCGCTTCGAAGCGTTCACCCACCGCTTCGGGCAGTGCTTCGCCCGCGGAGACGCACACGCGCAGCGCCACGTCTTCGCGCGCGGGCAGATCGGGTGACGCCAACATCGCGACGTAGGTCGTCGGCGCCGCGCAGAAGATCGTGACGCGATGATCGACGATGCGTCGGAAGAGCACGTCGGGCGTCGCACGGCCCGACATCAGCACGACCTTCGCGCCGACCGACAGCGGGAACGTGAGCCCGTTGCCGAGCCCGTACGCGAAGAACAGCTTCGCGGCGGAGAAGACGGTGTCGTCGGCGGTGACGCCCATGATCGGCTTGCCGTAGCGAAGGGCGGTCTGGCGAATGTTGTCGTGCGAGTGCACGACGGCTTTCGGTCGACCGGTCGAGCCCGACGAGTACAGCCACAGTGCGATGTCGTCGGCATACGTGCTCGCGCAGTGCTCCGCGGGTACGGCCGCAGCCATCCGCGCTTCGAGCGAGGCGGGCGACACGACCAACAGCTGCGGCGCAGCAGCGCACGACGAGGCGAGCGCCGGTGATGCCACGACCACGCGCGCAAGCGAGTGCTCGATGACATACGCGACATCTGCCGCGGGCAACATCGTGTTGACGAGCACCGGCACGACTCCAGCGAAGAGCGCTCCGAGGAACGCGACCGGCAGCTCGACGGTATCGAGCATCACGAGCACGATGCGCTCTTCTCTATGCACTCCGAGCTCCGCGAGCACGGTGGCAAAGCGTCGCGCCTCCTCTTCGAGCTCGCCGTAGGTGAGCGTGCGCCGATCATCGACGTACGCGATCTTCGTCGCACGCGCACGATTCTCCGCGAACACGAACGCCGCGAAGTTGTACCGCTCGGGCGACGACCCGCTCACACCACCAGCGTACCGCAACCGCTGCGCGGTCAGCCCGCCGCGCAGGATCGGCTGAGCTACGTCGTGCCCTCGACGAGGTACGTCTTCACCAGGCTGCGGAAGCTCGAGCGAACGATGCGGACCAGGCTCTCCACCTCCCACGGTGGGAGCGCGAGCGCCGTTGCGAGGCGGCGGCGGGTCAGTCGGCCGAGCTCGCGGCGGGCTCGATCGACGCGGCGCGCCGCGGTTGCGCGGTGCACTCCGTACAAGCGCGCGATGTCGTCGATGCCGAGCTGATCGGACACGTGCAATCGCAACAGCGCGCGATCCTCCGCGTCGAGCTCGGACACCGCCGTGCTCAATGCATCCGCCAGCGCTGCACGAGCCTCCGCGCGCAACACCACGTGCTCGAGATCGGTGGCGGCCGCGAGACCCTCGTCGAGCTCGCCCGTGCTCGCATCGTCGCGGCGTGCGTGCTCGACCATGCGATCGAAGGCTCGGCCGATCCCGCGACGCCACCGATGGGCGCAC
>DASZPU010000838.1:0-2230 GCA_035550195.1 Nannocystaceae bacterium | reverse complement strand
CTCTCGCCGTCGACGAGGTCGCCTTCGATCTCGAGCACCGCGATGCGCGGCGGCAACCCATAGCGCTCGACGTGCTCCTTTTGCTTGCTGGGCAGCTCGATGCGGACCTTGCGACCGAGCCACGCCTCGAGCTCCGCGTCGAGCTCGTCGGGGAACGCGAGGTCGTCGACCAACCCGTCGCGCAGCGCCGCCTCTGCGCCGAGCGGCGCGGCGTCGATCCAGTCCTTCACTACCAGCGGATCCTGCCCACGGTCGCGCGCGATGGTGCGCAGCACGTGGTTCCAGAAGTCGCTCACCATCTGTCGATGCTGGCGCGCGACCGGCTCGCTGGGCGCGTCGCGCTCCCACTGATCCGGCACGCCCTTGTACTCCGCGACGCGCACGAACTCGGCCTTCACACCGAGCTTCGCGAGCAGGTCGGCGAAGTAGAACCGCTGGATCCGCATGCCGAGGATCTCGAGCGACGAGTTGGGATGCATCACGATGCGATCGGCACCGGCCGCGAGCACGTACGCGCGCAGGCCCCCACCCTGCATGTAGACCATCACCTTGCCGCCGCGCGCACGCACGCGCAGCAGTGCCTCGCGGATCTCCTCGAGCTGCGGATAGCCGAGCCCCATGCCGGTGGTCTCGACCAGCGCGACACCGCGACGCGCGGCGATGTCGTCGAGTTGCTCGATCAGCTTCCACATGCCGCGATCGCCGGAGTACTTCGACAGCTGCAGCTTCGTGACGAGCCGCGGTCGCACCACCACCACGCTCTCGTAGCGCTCCTGCGAGAAGCGCAGGCGCGCGACGCCGCCGTCCCCCGAGTACGACGCGGGCCCGCCGGCCGACGTGGTCGCACCGCCCAGGAATCCGAAGTGCCCGAAGTCGAGCCCGAAGCCCATCGTGATCTTCACGGCGTCGCGCGGATCGGCGGCGAAGCCGGAGAGCGACACCGGGAAGAAGCGGAAGCGTTCCGCTTCGGCGAACAGCCGCACGCCCTTGATGTTGACGAGCAAGCGACCGCGCGGATCGACGATGTGCGTGCGCCACCTCGCGGTGTCCTGACGGATCGGCGCGATGCGAGCACCCACCGCGAGCTCGAACGCCTTCGTGCCGAGCGGGCGAAACGCGACCTCGGGATCGAACACGTAGCTCTGCGTGACGCTGGGGCTCGGGCCGGTGTGCGGCACGTTCATGCTGCGCGCCATGAGCCCGAGCGCCATGAAGCGCAACGGCCACCACGCCACCCCGATGTCGACCTGGTTGGTCTTCACCGCATGGAAGTTCGTGGAGGACACCATGCGCGAGTAGTTGATGCCGAACGACAGGTTCTTCGCCCACTTCGGCTTGAGCCAGCGGATGAGCGGCACCGCGAGCGCGAACGTGACCTTGCTGTACGCATCGTCGGCGCCCTGGGGATTGGGCGCGCCGCTGTCGTTGCCGACCGGCGTGAACGGATAGAGGAACTGGTAGCCGAAGCCGAGCGCCGCGATCTGCAGCGGCAGCGGGATGCCGAGGAACGCACCGATGCCGCTACCGCGGCGATACACGTTGGGCCGCGTCCACGCGAAGTCGACGATGCCGTTGACGCCGCGCAGGAAGCCGAGGTTCGCGGGGTTCATCACCGTCGCCGCGCCATCGGGCTCGCCCGCGACCGTCGTGTACACGCGATCGGTGTCGCGATGGATCGGTCGCGGCTCGCCGTCGACGGGCCCTGCATTCGCGCGCTGCGGCAGCGCGAGCACGAGGCCCAGCGCAGCTGCGACGCAACGTATCGACCTCACCCCCGCACCCATACCACGGTCACGGCGTCGCCGCCTTCATCGGGCAATCCGGCGCGGTGCCGCAGCACGTGGCGCAGGTGCGGCAGATGCTCGCGCACCAGCTTGCGCAGCGCGCCCGAGCCGTGGCCGTGGCGCACGACGATGACCTCGCGATCGTCCTCGATCGCCCGCGCCAAGAACGTCTCGAGCAACGGGATCGCCTCGTCGACCCGTGCGCCGCGCAGATCGACGACGTCGTCGAGCCCGGGATCGACCGGCCGGGCCTCGGCCCCGAAGTGCCGGGCCGCGCGATCGTTGGCGACCGGACGCGGCCCGGGTGGATGCACGCGCGCGCGCTCGCGCGGACCGGGCGGGCGCAGCTCCTCGCGATCGACGGTGGTGCGGAGGTTGGGCAGCTGCACGACCACGCGATCGCCCTTGATCGCGACCACCTCGCCTTCGACGCCCATGCTCTCGAT
>DASZPU010000837.1:0-6460 GCA_035550195.1 Nannocystaceae bacterium | reverse complement strand
CGGTCGCGACCGTCTTGCGGATCGGCGCATCGACGGTGCACAGCGCGAGCTCGCGATCTTCGCGGCGCTGCCACGCACGATCCTCGAGCAGGTAAGAGAGCACGACGGGCGTCGACAAGAGCCCCTCGACGGTCTCGAGCGAGCGCTTGATCGGCACCAGCACCTTCGCGCCGTCTTCGCCCGGTCGCACTTCCTCGCCGCCGACTTCCACCGCGAGCAATCGTGCGCGCGCGGGCAAGCCGACGCGCAGATGCGACGCGCGTTCGTTGACGACCTCGTAGCGCACCTGCACGAGCGTGCGACCGTGCTCCGCGACCGCGAGGCTGAAGCGCGCCTGCTGGATCACCACCGGCGGCGCTTCGACCGGCACGAAGCGCAACAGCTGCAGCTTGCCGGGGTCTGCGGGGCCGTGGCGACTGAACACGGCCGACGGCGCGCCTTCGATCAGATCGCGGCCCCACGCGGGCAGCTCCTGCGCTGCGATGCCGCGCCAACCGTCGAGCTCGGGCACCACGTCGATGTCGCCGTCGCGACCGAGCGCGAGCGTGACCTCGGTGCGCGACGCACCGTCGAGCACGATCTCGGGCGGCGTGAGCACGGTGTCGCCCTTGGGTGTGGTCTGCGACCACGAGAGCTCGAGCGCGACCGTGCCGCGCTGCGGCGATTGCAGCGATACGGTGACGCGATCGCCTTCGCGCTTCACCTCGCGCACCTCGGGGCCCTCGACCTTCAGATCGTCGCCGACGTGCTTCGCCGTGAACGCGACGCTCGCGAGCTCGCCGCGACGCAGCACCCACTGCGCGCGTGCGCGTCCGCGGATCTCGGCTTCACCGATGAGCACGCCGACGCCGACGCGACCGATCGCGAGCGGAGCGTCGCCTTCGTCGGAGGGCGGCGGCGCTTCGACGATGCGCAGCTCGCCGGCGCCGACGTGGGCGACGCCCTTGCTGCGGATCACCGCGCCGCCGTCGCTTGCTTCGACGCGCCACGTCGGCGCACCGTCGATCGTCACGGTGCCGCGCACCGCGGGCAACAGCCCGAGCTCGATCGGTGCACGCGAGACATCGCCGCGCACGATCGCATCGAGCTCGAGCACCACTTCACGATCGACGTGCACGAGCACGTGCGTCGCGGGCGAGTCGCCGGCCGCGGCCGCCGGACGCCCGTCGATCGTCACGCTGCGCACGAGGACGTCGCCGGACACGAGTCGGCCGGCGAGCCAGCCGGGCTTGCCCGCGACGATGCGCCAGCGTGCGCGCAGCTCGGTGCCGGCCGGCGTGCGCACGAGTCGGACGGTGCGCGTGATCGCGGCGGGACCCGCAGGCGCACCACCGGGATCCTTCGCCGCGTCGCGCAGTGCGATCGCATGTGCGCCGTCGAGCTCGACCGAGCCCGCGGCCGGAGGCGCGAGCGCGAGCGCGAGCAGAAGGGGCAGGTCGATCATCGGAGGGCGGGGCGAGTTCTAGCCCACTCGGGCGGACGGCGAACGTCGAAGACGGTTGCGGCCTTTCACGCGTCGCGCTCGCCCAGCGATCGGGTCCGTGCGCACGCGCGCTGGAGCCATCGCCCGCGGCTGCGGGCTCGGCCGCGCTCCCTGTCGCGCCGCGTTGCAACGCGTGTCGCCGCGATTGGTTCCCCAGCGCCCCCGCGAAGTGGTCGCGCTGTTACAGTCCGACCGGGGAGACGGATGATGGGCCTTGGACTACGCACGCACGTCGGGATCGCGCTCACGTTCGCGGTGGCAGTGGGCTGTGGCGACGATTCCGGCCACGGCAACGACGGCACCGGCAGCAGCTCGGGCGGCGGATCCGAGAGCACCACGCTCGTGGACACCTCGCTCGGCGCCGACACGAGCTCGTCGACCGGCGAGCCGCCGGGCTTCTGCATGGGCACCACGGTGCTGCAGTACGACCCGGGGGCGAAGCGCATCGATGCGTTCCCCGACGACTACTTCACGGTCGACGAAGACACGGTGACCGGCGTGCGCGTCGATCTGCGGCCGGGCGAGAACGTCGAGCTCGTCGGTGTCGCGGCGTCGTTCACCGCGATGTTCGAAGATGCGTCGACGATCGATGGCTTCGGCACGACCGGCGGTGTGTACCTGCGGCTGTCCGGTGCGCTCGACGACGCCACGCTGCCGCCGAGCCTGCACGACACACCCGCGTTCGCCGACAGCTTGCTGCTCGTCGATCTCGACGCGGATCCGATCGCGCTCGTGGGCTTCGAGTGGAAGCAGGTCGCCGAGGATCCCGGCGAGCAGGACACGACGTTGTTGGTCGAGCCGCTGGCACCGCTGGTGCCGCAGCATCGCCACGCGCTCGTGCTCACCACCGCGGCCACCGACGCTGCGGGTGGTTGCATCGCGCCGTCGCCCGCGATGCTCTCGCTGCTCGACGGCAGCGCGAGCGATCCCGGGCTCGCGCGCATGGTGCCGCGCGTCGCCGACGTGATCGAGACGCTGGTCGCCGAAGGTGCGATCGACGATGCGTTCGACGCGAGCGCCGTGCTCGCGTTCACCACCGAGCACACCATCGACGACAGCGCCACGATCGCCGCGGAGATCCGCGACGGCGCGGCGCCGCTGTTCACGAGCGACGGTGATTGCGTCGACCCCGGCATGGCGCTGCCGTACCTCGAGTGCAGCGGCACGCTCGACGTGGTCGACTACACCGGCGAAGACGAAGCGGTCGCGGACGATCTCTCGCCGCAGGGCGGCTACGCGCTGCCGGTGAGCATCTGGCTGCCGAAGGCAGGCACCGCGCCGTACCCCACGTTCATCTACGGCCACGGCCTCGCCGGCGACAAGTCGCAGGCATCGGCGCTGGCGGAGTTCGGCGCGCCGATCGGCTTCGCGGTGATCGCCGTCGATGCGCCGAAGCACGGCCAGCACCCCGACAGCGGCGGACAAGCGGTGCTCGAGTTCTTCGGGCTCTCGCTCGATCTCTCCAACCCGCTCGACGCGTTGAAGCTGCGCGACAACTTCCGGCAGGGCACCTACGATCGCTTGCAGGTCGTGCGCGCGGTCGTCGAAGGCCTCGACGCCGATGGCGATGACACCGTCGATCTCGATGCCGATCGCTTCCACTACCTCGGCGTGAGCCTCGGCGGCATCATGGGCGCCGAGCTCACTGCACTCGCACCCGAGCTCGACACCTCGACGCTCATCGTGCCCGGCGCACGCGTGGGCAACATCGTGCTCGACGGCGAGCAGTTCGCGTTCATCATCGACATCTTCGCGGGCATGGCCACCGACGGCGAGCTGCAGCGCTTCTTCCCGCTCCTGCAGACGGTGATCGATCGCGGTGATGCCGGCGTCGCACTGCGTCACATCGTGCAGGAGCGCCTGCCCGGCTTCGACGAGGCCACGCCGCAGGTGCTCATGCAGATGGTGATCGCCGACGACACCGTGCCGAACTCGGCGAACAAGTTCTTCGCGCGTGGGCTCGGCGCGCCGCTGCTCGGCGACGAGCTGTTGCCGGTGGGCCTCATCGCGCACGAGCAGGACCTCCCGACCGCCGCGAACTTCGACACGAACCACACGTGGGGCATGTTCCAGTTCGACATCCTCGAGGACGGCGCGATGGCCACGCACTCCGACATCGCGCGCTCGCAGGTCGCGCAGACGCAGATCGTGCACTTCGTGCAGACCTACCTCGACGACGGGCTCTCGGAGATCAACGATCCGTACCGCGAGCTCGGCATCAAGTGAGCGCGAACCCTCCCGACGAGACCGACGACTTCGCGCTGCTGAACGCATGGCGCGAGGGCTCGGCGCAGGCCGCCGAGCTGCTCACGCGGCGGCACTACGCGAGCATCCGGCGCTTCTTCGATCTGCGTGCGCCCGGCGTCGCCGACGATCTCACGCAGCAGACGTTCCTCGGCGCGGTCGAGGCCAAGGACGGCTTCCGCGGTGCGTCGTCGTTCCGCACCTTCTTGTTCGCCATCGCCCACAAGCAGCTGCTCCGTCAGCTGCGCGACGGTGCGCCGCGCGTGCAACGCTTCGGCACCGGCAACGAGCCCGCGACCTCGCTGTCGATGATCGCGGTGCGCCAGCAGGATCACCAGCTCCTGATGATGGCGCTGGCTCAATTGCCGGTCGAGCTGCAGCTGATCTGCGAGCTGTACTACTGGGAGGACATGCGCACCGCCGCGATCGGCGAGGTGCTCGAGCTCAACCCCAGCACCGTGACCAGCCGGCTCGCGCGCGCGCGCGAGCTGCTCGGCGAGCACATCGAGGCGATGACGCGCCCGGGGCCACTGCGCGATCGCGTGCTCGGCGACCTCGACGGCATATCCCGTTCGCTCGGCCAGCTCACTGCGGCTGCGAACGCGCGCAGAGGCTGAGGAAAACGGGTATCGTCGGTGCGTGGACCCGGCGAGCGCGGCACGGGCGACGGGGTTGCCCCCGGGCACGCAGCTCGGGCGCTACACGCTATTGCGTCGTTTCGCGATCGGCGGCATGGCCGAGCTCTACCTCGCGCACCAACGCGGTGCCGAGGGCTTCGCGAAGCTGGTCGCGCTGAAGCGGATTCTCCCGCATCTCGCGGCCGAACCGCAGTTCACGCGCATGTTCCTCGACGAGGCGCGGCTCGCTGCGACGCTGCAGCATCCCAACATCGCGCAGGTGCTCGACTTCGGTGAGCACGACGGCGAGCACTACCTGACGATGGAGTACGTGCACGGTCGGCACTTGCTCGACGTGCTGCGAGCCCACGGTGGCAAGGCGCTGCCGTTGCCGGTCGCGCTCGGCATCGTCTCCGATGTCGCGCGCGCGCTGCATCACGTGCACGAGCAACGCGGTCACGATGGTCGGCCGCTCGGGCTCGTGCATCGCGACGTCAGCCCGAGCAACGTGCTCATCTCGTACGAAGGCGCGGTGAAGCTCACCGACTTCGGCATCGCGAAGGCGATGGAGCTCACTTCCGCGACGCGCACCGGCACGTTCAAAGGCAAGCTCGGCTATGCGGCGCCGGAGCAGTGCCGCGGCGAGCCCATCGATCGCCGCGCGGACATCTTCGCGCTCGGCATCCTCTTGTACGAGACCACCACCGGCGCGCGTGCGTTCAGCGGGCCCAACGAGTTCGCGGTGCTCGGTCGCGTCGCACGCGGCGACTACGTGCCGCCGCTCGAAGTGGATCCCGAGTATCCCGCGTGGCTCGCTCCCGTGATCGCGCGCGCGCTCGCGTTGGATCCCGCGCAGCGACCACCCACCGCCGGTGCGCTCGCCGACGAGCTCGACGAGCTCGCGTACGCGACGTTCGAGCGCGGCTCGCCCACACGCACCGCCGCGATGATGCACGGCAGCTTCGGCGAGACGCCGCCGGTCACCTCGGTCGCGGAGCTCAGCTTGGTCGGTGCTCGCGTGCCCGCGACCACCGCGGTGATCCGTCGCCCGCGACGCGCGTTGCCGTGGCTCGGCGCCGTCGCGATGGCGACGCTGCTGGTCGGTGCGTGGGCATGGGGACGCGCCGCCGCGCAGGCCGAAGCGCGTCCGCTCCCGCAGCCCGAGGCGCTCGCGCCCGCGGTCGTGCCGGCGGCGAGCACCGCCGCGATCGCACCCACCGCGAGCGCGCCGCTCGTCGTGCCTGCGCCGGTGATCGTCGCGGCGCCGAGCGAGCCCGCGATCGCCGAGCCGCCGCCACCCGCTGCACCGGTCGCGAAGAGCGAGCGCAAGCCGTCGCGCAAGCCGAAGAAGACGCGCAGCCAAGCGCAACCGCAGGCGGGGCTCGAGGATCTCTACCCGCCGGGGCATCCGCGGTGATCCTGGCGCTCGCGCTCTGCCTCGCGCTCGCGCCCGCTCGTGATCCCGACGTGGTCGCAGGCGAAGCCGCGTATCGCGAAGGACGATGGGACGATGCCAGCGTCGCGTTCGATGCGGCGTGGCGACGCAGCGGCAATCCCACGTACCTCTACACGCGCGCGCAGGTCGAGCGAAAGGCCGGGCGCTGCGAGGTCGCGATCGATCTCTACGAGCAGTTCCTCACCACGTCGCCACCTGCGGAAGCGGAGCGCGCGGCGAAGCAGTACGTCGCGGAGTGTCGCGCGAGCTTGCCTCCGCCGGATCCGGTCGCGACGCCGCCCGAGCCGGTGCCGCCCGTCACCGACGAGCCGCCACCGCCACCCAAGCCCACGAAGAAATGGAATCGCGATCCGCTCGCACCCGTGCTCGTCGCGACCGGTGGTGCTGCGATGATCGGGGGCGCCGCGTTGCTCGGCATCGCTGCGTCGCGCTTCGACGGCGCGCGCGACGAGCCCGACGATGGCAGGTACGCCGATCGCATCGCGGGTGCACGCCGCCTCGAGATCGCCGGCGCCGTCGTGCTGCCGGTCGGCACCGCGCTCTTGGTCGGCGGCATCATCCGGTGGGCGTTGCTCGCCCGCGCCGAACGTCGCGCATGCACGCGACGCCGGCGTCATTGATCGCGGCGCGTCGTCAGTCGTGTCGCGCCGCGCGGGCCTG
>DASZPU010000836.1:0-4409 GCA_035550195.1 Nannocystaceae bacterium | reverse complement strand
AGCTGGTTCTCACTGACGAGGTTCGCGACCGCCAGCTTGCCGTGGCGATCGATCGCGACGTAGATGCCACCGTGGTACTCGCGCGACTCGGTCTTCGGCGCGCCGCCGTGCGCGGAGTCGATCGGCACGTCGTGAACGGTGATCGGACCACCGTCCTTCGCGGCGAACCACAGCACGCCGTCGGCCGCGATGCGCAGCCCGTGCTCGGTGTCCTCCGCGATCATCGCTCCGCTCGCGCGCTCCGAGATGATCGGATGCAGCTTCGCGAGCGCACCGTTGCGCTGACGCAGCACCTCGGCGCGACGATGCGCTTCGTCTTCCGACGCGAGGCTCTCCGCGACCAGCAGCATGCGCCGGTTGTCGAGCACGCGCCCCGACACGCCGAACACGGTGCCGACCTCGTGATCGCTGGGATCGAAGCCCTTGTCGCGCCAACGCTTCGCCGATTTCTCGAGCGTCGCCATCGCGGGACCCGCGAGCTCCTCGAGCACCACCGCGAAGCGTTGCTTGGCCGGCTTGCCGCGCACGAGCGACACCGCGAAGCGCGAGCCACCTTCGATCGTCGTGCCACCCGCACCCGACGGCAGCACCAGCAATCCGCCGGGCGCCGACAGCTCGACACGCTCGACGTTCTGCACGAGGCCCACGGTGATCTGCGGCTCACCGCGATCGTTGAAGTGGAACTGATTGCTGTAGAGCAGTCGCAATCGATCCGCGAGGCTGAGATCGGATGCTCGCGCGACGCCGCTCCACACGAGCGACGAGCACGAGACGATCGCGGTGGAAGCCAGGGCTCCGCGCAGCCATTCGCGTCGGGACGACATGGCCCCGACAATGGCGCCCAGGCCCCGCTAGCGTCGAGTTTTCGGCGGAATCGCCGGAGCTCAGGACCCCGGCGCGTCGCTCGGGCGGATCGGGCCGCGCAGGGCCGGGCGCGGCGCGTTGCGGGTGATATAGGTCAGGTTCATCAGGTTGATGACGAAGTGGGCCGCCACCGCAGCGCCGAGGTTGCCGGTGAAGAGCGTGAGCTCGGCGAGCCCGAGGCCGATCGCGAACGAGCTCGCGGTCCACGGCCACAGGTGGCGCTTCGGCGGGATGTGCAACAGCGCGAAGATCAGGCTGCTCGGCCACAGCCCCCATGCGTCGAGCATCGCGCCGCGGAAGAGCACCTCTTCGGCGAGCGCGCTGGTGGCCGCGAGCAAGAGCAGCTCACCGGTGCCGGGGCGTCCGAAGATCGCACGGAACTCGGCGTGCAACGCCGGCAACCACGCCCAACGCACTTCGAGCGCGCGGAACACCTGCACGACCACGAGCCCGACGCCCACGCCGGTGAGCGGCGTCCATGCGAGCGTCGCGACCGACTGCCCGGGGTCGAGCCGCCAGACGTCGTTGGTGTCCTGTGCGATCGCGTGCCAGAAGAACCCGAAGATCCCGACCGCGCCGTAGAACGTGATGACGGTACGCGCGCGCGCCGGTGCCTGATTCGGCGAGCTGCTGACACGCGCACCCACGACGCGCCAGCATAGCCGGATTCCTCCGCCGACGGCTACCGGCCAGGATTGGGACACACGTTGGGCGTAGGCACGTCTTCGTCGTACCACGCCGCGGACGCCTCCGCGGCAGTGCGGGCGATCGTGTGGCCGCGCGCCACATCCATGACGTCGACGGCGCCGACATCGTCGGTCTCGTCGATGAACATCGCCTCGTTCATCTCGCCGTAGATCACGGCGTCGAGCGGAACCTCGTTGCCGGTCTCGAACAGCGCGATCGCATCGGCGGCGGTGCCGGAGTTCTCGAGATCGACCTCGAAGTCGAGCACGACGTCGTAGCTCGGATTGGAGTTGTCGTCGTTCGTGATCGGTCCGCCCATGACGAAGCAACCACCCGCGCCGAGGTTGCCACCGAGCTTCGCGACGTTGACGTAACCATCGCCGCCCCAACGCAGCTCGAGCGCCGCGAGATCGATTTCGCTGTCGCACGGATTGTAGAGCTCGATCCACTCGAACTCGTCGTCGGTGCTCGGGCTCTGCGGGTCGTACAAGATCTCGTGCAGGATCGGCGAGCAGTGCGTCGAGCCGGTGTCGCTGCCGGACTCACTCGACTCCACGGGTGCAGTGGTCGCGGTCGCGTCGATGCTGGTCGACGAGTCGACGTTCGCATCGTCGTTCGTCGTCGCGCTCTCGCTCGAGCTGGTGCTGCTGCTCGTGCTCGGCATCGTCGTCGCGAGCGTCGTCGCGGCGTGACCGGTCGAGCTGCTGCTCTCGTCGCCGAAGATCGTCGTGCTCTCGATCGGCGCAGAACCACACGCCGCAGCGGCACACGCCACGGCGACCAACACCGCGAGGGTGGTTTCGCGCGGGCGAGTCATCGACCAGTTCCAGTTTTGTGCGAAGGGGGGGACTCGAACCCCCACAGGTTACCCCGCCAGATCCTTAGTCTGGTGCGTCTACCAATTCCGCCACCTTCGCGTCGCGGGGCGAGGGTGTCTAGCACACGCGCCCCGGCCGGACAAGGGGTCCTACGGCCCGCTCAACATCTCGCCGACTTCGTGCAGCCGGAGCACGTTGACGCTGCCCCGCTTCTTGATCGGCTGCGCCACCGTGATGACCACCCGGTCGTTCGCGCCGAGCAGGCCCTGCGAGAGGATCGCGTTGTCCATGTCGATGAAGATCGTCTCGCCGTCCTGCGACGACGGCGAGAAGAGCACGGGGATCACGCCCCAGTAGAGCGCGAGCGTCTGGTACGTGTCCGGGTTCGGCGTGAACGCGTAGATCGGCACCCGCGGTCGGTACTCGCTCACCAGCCGCGCGACGCCGCCCGACACCGTGTACGTGATGATCGCGCGCACCTCGGGCCACGCATCGCACGCACTCACGGCCGCGAAGGCGATCGCGTTGGTGGTGTGGCCGAGCTGCAGCTCGGGCCGCTTGTTCGCCCACGCCCGCGACGCACCCTCGGTGGAGCGGATGATCTTGTCCATCGTCTTCACGACGAGCACGGGATGGGCACCGGTCGCGGTCTCGCCGGAGAGCATCACGGTGTCGCTGCCGTCGAGCACCGCGTTCGCGACGTCCGAGGCTTCGGCGCGCGTCGGCCTGGGCTTGCGCACCATCGACTCGAGCATCTGCGTCGCGGTGATGACGAGCTTGCCCATGCCGTTGGACATCTCGATCGCACGCTTCTGGATGATCGGCACCGCCTCGGGTCCCATCTCCACGCCGAGATCGCCGCGCGCGATCATGATGCCTTCCGCGGACTGCACGATCGCGGACAGGTTGTCGATCGCCTGCGGCTTCTCGATCTTCGCGATGAGCGGACAGATGCGCCCGTGCTCGCGCATGACCTCGCGCGCTTCCTCGAGATCCTCCGCGCGACGCACGAACGAGAGCGCGACCGCATCGACGCCGAGCTCGAGCGCGAACTGTAGATCGGCGCGATCCTTCTCGGTCAGCGCCGGCACCGGCAGCTCGGCGCCCGGCAGGTTGATCCCCTTGTTCGACGAGAGGCATCCACCCTGCACGACGGTCGTGAGCAACACGCCCGCTTCGGCCGAGTTGGCGGTGAGCTCGATGTTGCCGTCGTCGAGCAGGATGCGATCGCCGGGGCGGACGTCCTGCGTGAGTCGTTCGTAGGTCGTGGTGACGCGCGCCGTACCGCCGTTTTGCTCGACGCGATCGTCGGGGTTCGTGCTGATGAGCAGCTTGTGCCCGGCCTCGAGCATGAAGCCGTCGCCGGGGATCTTGCCGACGCGCAGCTTCGGACCCTGCAGGTCCGCGAGGATGGCGACCGCGACCCCGCGTCGGCTCGCCTCCTGACGGATCGCGCGATACGTCTTCGTGTGGACGTCGTGGCTGCCGTGGGAGAGGTTGAGCCGGCACGCGTTCATGCCGGCATCGATCAGCGCCCCGATGATCTCGGGGGTCGAGCTCGCCGGTCCGAGCGTGCACAAGATCTTGCAACGTCGGGGCGGCTGCGCGATGCCGGCTGCGTTCATGGGCCGCAAGCATGCCGATTCCGCGCACGACTGGCCAATCCGAGCGCATGCACGGTGTTTCCAAATCGAGCACCCGCGCGGGGGACCCCGCGCGGGGCGTTGCAGCCGCCCGCGCGCGCCTGCCGAGCTGGGCGCGCGGCGTGCGGAAAGGCGCGCATGCGACAGACTCCCTTACGATGGCGACGCACTCCGGTCACCATGCAACCCTGGCTGGCCTTCCCACCACGGGGCCGGCTCGTCCCGACGTGGTCGGGCTCGCACCGGAAGGGGGGAGCGGGATGCGAACGTTGCTCATCGTTTCGAAGAAGATGACCTTGCTTGCGTGCGCCGTGATCGCGGTCGGTTGTACCGCCGACAGCAAGGGTGACGCGGCCGACACGAATCCGACGACGACACCGAGCGACGACGGCGATGG
>DASZPU010000835.1:0-7500 GCA_035550195.1 Nannocystaceae bacterium | reverse complement strand
GTTGTTGGCCACCAATGGCCACTTCGTGCCGACCTACGTCCCGGGGCAATCGATCGCGGGCTGCTCGCTCCACTCGCAGGTGATCTCGACGCTCGTGCCGCCCGGCGCGGGATGGCCTTCGCGACGCACGAGGCGGAGTTCGAGGTTCGATCCTTCGTCGGTGCAGTAGTCGCTGCGATCGTCGCCGACGAGTGAGACCCAGCAGACGTCGATGGCGTCGTCGGGGAGCGACTCGTCGGCCGAGCAACGCGGCACGTCGAATACGTCTTCCCCATACGGCGCCAGCAATTGCTGACGCACCAAGCAGCTCGGTTCGAGCACGACCGTCGAAGGATCCGCATCGGCGACGCAGCGCGGCACGCACGCGGGCTTGATCTGATCGCGGATGAAATCCGCGACGTCGCCGAGTACGGGCGAGTAGTCGTCCGTGCAGATCGACGCGTCGTCACTGTCGATCGCCGTTGCCTCGACGACCGCGGCGACACGAACCGGCGGGATGCCGATGCCTCCGTCGCTCGTGCAGTTCGGCGCGATGCCGTGCTCGCGTTGGACGTCGGGATCGGCGCTCGACGCAAACTCCAGCTCGTCGGTGCCGATCGGATAGCCGGCGACCGCCATCGCGCGGACGTCGGCACCGTACGGGACTCGTTCGGCGCGGAGCTCCTCGAACTGGTCGAGGTAGCGTGGAATCGGGAAGAGCACCGCGTCCTCGGGCGCAGCGGGTCCTCCGTCGAGCCCGCGATCGGCGGGCTCGCACGCGCCGTAGATCGTCGTGCCGTCGGGTCCGTCCGACGGCGCACTGCATGCGACGCCGGCAGACCAGCACGCGCCCTGCGTTGCTGCGCTCGGGTCGGTCCAGAACGCGTTGGGTGCAGTGAAGATCGCTTCGCCCTCCGGCGATGCCGAACAATCGGAGCCGCCGGTCACGTACACGACGAACAGGAACGCAGTCTCGCGGAGGAAGCCATACGCAGGATCACCCGGCGTGCGCGCGCGTTCGAGCGCGAGGTACCCGGCCTCGAGTGGTGATACGAGCTCGCAGCCCGCGATGCCCTGCGGCAACCAGCACTGCGCCGCCTCGGTCGTGGTCGTGCCGACGTTATTGTTGCCCTCGATGCTCTCTAGCCATGGACGCGATCGCGGCACGTCGTCGTACGCTGTGGTGGTTGGTTGCGGTACGAGGCCGTCGTAGGCGCAGTTGTCGAGACAGGATGCTTGTGCGACGTCGAGTTCACCGCTGACGAAGTCGGCCTGGCGCGATCGACACGAAGACGCAACGAACGCGCCGCGCTCCGAAGATGCGCCCGCGCATGCGGGATTGCCGACGTCGGTCGTCGTGATCGCGATGCGATAGTTGGCTTTCACCTCGGCGTCTTCGAGCACGTTGACGAATGCCGGGAAGTTCGCAGCGAGTCGCTCCTGAAACGGGCCCATCGATGCGGAGTCGTCGATCACGAACAGCAAGTCGACGTCCTTGTTCACGGTGAGCTGGATCGTGAACCACTCGGGCTCGGCGTCGCCCGTGTCGCTGGCGCCGACGCTCGTGCTTTCGTCGTCGCCGCTGCCGGACGCGCCGTCGGTCATCGGCAGGTCGCCGAGCGTTGCGGGCGCGCAGGCGTTGCAGGAGATCGAGCCGAGCGCGACGAGCAGTGTGCTGCGGTGCATCGATCGCGGCCATGGCCGCGTCGCGCTGCATCCGTCCGTCATGGCGCGGTGCAGACCTTTCGCATGCGGCGTGCGAGCGGATCGTCTTGGCCGTCGGCGAGGAAGCGCTGCGCGACCGCGAGCGCGTCGTCGCGGCGGCCGAGCGCGCACAGACGTTCGGCGCGCAGCATCTCGCGTTCGCGTGCGAGCGTGCCGTTCGGGAACCGCTGCGCGTGGCGCTCGAGCAGCACCAGTGCGCCGCGATCGTCGCTCGTCGATTTCGCCGCGCGGATGAGCACAGCCTCCGCTGCGAGATCGTCGGCGACGACCGGCGGCGCATCGTGCTGCGAAGCGTCCAGCGTCGGAGCGCGAGTGGATCCGGGAGCGCGGACGGGCGCGCTCTGCGGTGCAACGGGCGGCGCGGACGTGTCGTGCGTCGGCGCGATCGTCGGTGGTGTCGCGATCGATGCCGGCGGTGCTTCGCGCGTCTCCTCGTTGCGCGGCGGATCGACGACATCGCTCGCGGACTCCCGCGCCGGCGACTCGCCGAGCTCGCGGACGCTCCACACTGCGAGGCGCACGACCAACAGCACCGCGGCCGCGATCGCGATCGCGAGGCCTGCTGCGCGCACGAGCTCGCCACCGCGTCGACGCGGCGCCGCTTCGACCTCGCCCGCGACGATGCGCGACTCGACCAACGCGAGCGCGCGCTCGCTCGTCTCCGGCGGTGGGCTCGACGCGCGTACGAGCGCGTCGAGCAACGCGCGTGCCCTGCCCTCGTCGGTCATCGTCGTTCCTCCGCTTCGGCGTGCTCGGCCACCACGCGCGCAAACGCTGCCCGTGCGCGGCGCAGTCGCGAGTACACCGTGTTGAGCTTCACGTCCTGCCCGAGCGCGACCTCCGGTGCGCTCATGCCTTCGAGATCCATCAGCACGAACGCCATGCGCGTGTCCTCGTCGAGCGTTGCGAGGAACGCGATCACGATCGCCGCCGCTTCGCTGCGCGAGACCGCTTCGCTGGGATCTTCGCCGTGCTCGGGCGACGGCATCGCGCGCAGCTTCCGTTCCGCGCGACCGTGGCCGCGCCGCACGTCGGACGCGACGCGTCGCGCGATGCCGTACAACCAGCTGCGGATCGGCACCGCGACGTCGTAGTCGCCGCGGCGACGATACGCGACGAAGAACACTTCCTGCGTCGCGTCGTCGAGCGCCTCGGTCGGCACGCCGAGCCGCGCGAGCACGCGCCACACGAAGCCGTGCTGCGCGCGCCACAGCGCACGAAAGGCCTCCGCATCCTCATATGGGGGCGGTTCGGGGTCGCGGACGAGCGAGAGGCTCGGCACGCGCCCGCCATGGCCGGATGCCGCCGGATCCGTCACGGCCGTCCTCCGAGCCGCAGCTCGACGCCGACGAGCCCGCGCACGCCGATCCGCTGCGGGCGATGAACCGCCTGCTCGCCGATCTGGAAGGTCGCGCGCCACAGCGGCACGACCGCGTCCGCACCGACGACGATCGCGAGCCGCGGCACCACGGCGATCGCGAGCGCGGGGCCGACCACCGCGGCGATCCACGGCCGAGCCGCGCTGTCCTTGGCCCGCGTCGCGCCCGTGCCGCGACCGACGATCTGCCCGGCTTCGATCCCCGCACACAGCGGCACTTCGACGCGCCCGCGCGTCGGCACACCACAACCGCGCGCACCGATCGACCAACGCGAGAGCCTCGCGGTGATCTCCGACATGCCCGGCAGCGCAGCCGTGCGCGCGAACGCGAAGCTGCCATCGATCTCCGCGCGCCACCACCTCCCGCGCAGCCCGATCGCACCACCGATCGCTCCGGTGGTCTTCGGCGTCGCACCGTAGTCGACGCCACCGAAGACGCGCACGTGCACACCGGGCGCGCGCACGCGCTTCGGCGGCGCCGCCGTCGTCGACACCGGCGCGCTGGGGATCATGGGCACGTCGATCGGTGCCACGGTCTGCGCCGCGATCGGTTCCGCGATCGGCTCCGGCTCTGGCACCGCGACCTGCTCGTCGGCCGCGAGCGCTTGCACGGGATCGACCGTCACCGCGACCACCACCGCGACCGCGTCGGCCAACGCCGCACATCCACGCGCTTCCAACCGTCGCTCGCTGCGTTGCTCACCGACTGCGAGCACGAGCTCCGCCGCGTAACCCTGCCCTTCGTGCACGACCGTCGCGTGCGCGCGCACCGGCTCGCGCGTCAGCTCGCCGCCCAACAGCTGCACCACGTTCGCGCGCAGCTCCGCCGGCGCAGGGCACTCGGGTGGCGCGTTCCATTCGATCTCGATCGGCCCGAGCACGCGCACGGCCATCGCGATCGCGACGCTCGCCCCGAGCAACACCACCTTCCACGCTTCATCCTGGGCCAGTATGAACGCACATGCAAAGGCGTCTTCCCGCTCGACGCGGAGTGGGTATGCTCCGCCGCCATGAACGACAAGTCGGACAAGATCACGCCCCGCGCCGAGGACTACCCGCAGTGGTACCAGGACGTGATCCGCGAGGCCGACCTCGCCGAGCAGGCGAAGGTGGTCAAGGGCTGCATGGTCATCAAGCCCTACGGCTACGCGATCTGGGAGAAGATCCAGCGCGACCTCGACGGTCGTTTCAAGGCCACGGGTCACAGCAACGCCTACTTCCCGCTGCTCGTGCCGCAGAGCTTCATCACCAAGGAAGCCGAGCACGTCGAAGGCTTCGCGCCCGAGCTCGCCGTCGTCACGCACGCGGGCGGTGAGAAGCTCGAAGAGCCCTACGTCATCCGGCCCACCAGCGAGACGATCATCGGGCACTTCTTCGGCAAGTGGATCTCGAGCCATCGCGATCTTCCGATGCTCATCAACCAGTGGGCCAACGTGATGCGCTGGGAGCTGCGCACGCGGCTGTTCCTGCGCACCACCGAGTTCCTCTGGCAAGAGGGGCACACCGCGCACGCCACCCACGACGAAGCGCTCGAAGAAGTGAAGCGCATGCTCGACGTGTACGGCGACTTCGCCGAAGAGATGATGGCGATGCCGGTCGTGCGCGGCATCAAGACGCAGAGCGAGAAGTTCGCGGGCGCGGTGCAGAGCCTCTGCATCGAAGCCTTCATGCAGGACGGCAAGTCGCTGCAGGCCGGCACCAGCCACGATCTCGGGCAGAACTTCGGCAAGGCGTTCGACGTGAAGTTCCAGAACGAGGCCGGCGTGCTCGACTACGTGTGGCAGACCAGCTGGGGCGTCTCGACGCGCCTCATCGGCGGGCTCGTCATGACGCACTCCGACGACGCGGGCCTCGTGTTGCCGCCGCGCATGTCGCCGGTGCACGCCGCGATCATCCCGATCTACAAGACCCCCGAGGAGCGCAGCCGCGTGCTCGCGGCGGCGGAGCGCATCCAGAAGACCCTCGGTGCGATCGACATCGCGCCGGAAGGTGCGCGCTACCGCGATCTGCTCGAGGTGCGCATCGACGATCGCGATCTGCGACCCGGCGCGAAGTTCTACCACTGGGAGCGCCGCGGCGTGCCGATGCGCATCGAGCTCGGCCCCAAGGATCTCGACAAGGGTCAGGTCTGCTTCAAGATGCGCATCGACGGCGCCGCGGGCAGCGGCAAGCAGTTCGTGCCCGAGGCCGAGTTCCTCGCCACCGCGCAGCAACGCTTCGCGACCTACCAAGATGATCTGCTCGCGCAGGCCAAGGCGCGCATGCAAAAGGGCATGGTCACGCTCGACGATTGGTCGCAGTTCCTCGAGGTGATGAAGGGCGAGCAGAGTGCGTTCGCGTGGTGTCACTGGGACGGCACGCCGCAGACCGAGGCCGCGATCAAGGCCGAGACGAAGGCGACGATCCGCTGCATCCCGCTGCCGGGTCAGGGCCCCGCGCCCGAGCCGGGTCGCTGCATCAAGACCGGTGCACCCTCGCCGCAGCGCGTGCTGATCGCGAAAGCGTACTGAGTTCTGGTCGCGCCCTCCGGCGCTCTTCCTGGCGCGAGCAGTCGTGCTCGCTGTCCGCCGTGGCAAAGCCACGTCGGGCTCGAGATCAGGCGTCGTCATCGCCGGGGCGTTCGCCCGACGTCATCGAGTCTTCGCTGCGCAACAGCGTGCGGTGCACGTCGACGATCAGCTCCGACATGCGATCGAGCTCGAGCTGCGCGGCTTCCAGCGCGCGCAGCACGTGGGCGATCGCGTCGTGCTGCAGCTCCTGTCGCGTCGCGGTGCGCCGCCGCTGCACGCCCGGCCGCACCGTCGCCGGATCGGGCACCCACTCCTCGGCCTTGTCGAGCTTGCGCATGCAGTCCATGCCGAACTCGATCGCCGCGCGCACGCGATGGGTGCGTCCGGCGATCTCGCGGCTCGCTTGCACGCTCCAACCCGCACCCGAGGGTGTGAGCAGCGGCGCGCGACTACCGACGAGCACACGCTCGAGGATCCGCGCGAGGCGTAACGGTTCGAGCTCGTCCTTTACGACGAAATCGATCACGCCGAGCTGCGCCGCCGCTTGGCGCACCTCGTCGTCCGCATGGCCAGTGACGACGATGACCGGGATCCCACGATGCGAAGCATCGAGCGCCGCGATCGTCTGCAAGCCGTGACTGTCCGGGAGCGCGAGGTCCAATACCACCGCTGCAATGCCACCGCGTTCGAGTCGCGCACACGCTTGCGAGAGCCGCGTGACGTGATCGAACGCGATAGGCCGTACGGCCGCATCGTCGACGAGCTCTTTGAGCAGTCGCGCTTCTGCAGGATTGTCCTCGACGAGCAGGACTCTGGGCTCGTGGTGTTCCATGCGCACGGGCGCCGTGGGCGACGGCGGAGGTGGCAGCTCTCTCACAGCTTGTCGCGCGCACTCGCAAGCGCAAACGTTCTGCGACTCGCACACTCTCCCTCCAAAACGAAGTCGGCGGAGGCGCTGGCGCTGGGACGCGTTCACCTGCGTGCTACGTTGGTGGCATGGCGCGTGAACGTGAAGATGCGATGCACGTGTTGATCGTCGAAGACAATCCCGGCGATGCACGGCTCTTGCGAACGTGGCTGGCGGAATCGGAGCTCCCGCGCTTCCGTGTGTCGCACGTGACGCGGCTCGCGGAGGCCGGTGCGCGCGCCGAAGCGATCGCCTACGACGCCGTGTTGCTCGATCTCTCGCTGCCCGACAGCGATGGTGTCGAGACCGTGACGCGCTTCCGCGAGCACGCGCCCGATGCCGCGATCGTCGTGGTGACCGGGGTCGAGGACGCGCGGATCGCCACCGACACCGTGCACCAAGGCGCGCAGGAGTACCTCATCAAGGACGACATCAACGGCCGCGCGCTCACCACTGCGATCGCACGCGCCGTCGTGCGTCGTCAGCTCGCGAGCGGCGCGCTCAAGCTCGCCGAGCAAGCACGCGCACGGGCCGCGCGCTTGCGCGGGATCCTCCACGAGCTCCCCGACGGCCTCGTGTTGCACGACGGCAGCGGCGTCATCAGCTACGTGAATCCCGCGGCCGAGTTGCTGCTCGGCTCGCGCGTCGGCGACGAGCTGCCCGCACCGTTCGTGCGCAAGAGCCCCGACTGGAACGGCACCGTCGACGTCACCTCGCCGGATCAGTCGCACTTCGCAGTCGACGTGCAGTCGCGTGCGCTCGGCGGCGAAGAGACCGGCACCGTGATGCTGTTCCTGCGCCCCCTCGAGGATCGCGAGCGCCGCGAGACCACACTCGATCCGATCCCGCGCGCGACGCTGTGGGCGGGCCTCGATTGCATGGCGTGGCGCGTCGATCGCTTGCGCGTGCTGTTGCACGGCTGGTTGTCCGATCGCGGCGACGTGCGCGGCACCGAAGCGATCGAGCTCGCCGACGACCTCGATCGTCTGCTCGCCGACGCA
>DASZPU010000834.1:0-4545 GCA_035550195.1 Nannocystaceae bacterium | reverse complement strand
TCGGCGGGCTCGGCTTCCTCACCTTCCTGTGCGTGTCGATCTTCCTGTTCGATTGCCTCTACATCTGGCTCGTGTCGCGCAAGCAGCCCGCCGTGGTATCCTGACGCCGCGATGGCGACGCACGAGCGCAAGACGGTGGTGCAGCGACCCGATTGTCGAGTCGAGCTGTGCTCGTGCGGCGTCTACCACGTGAGCGTCGGCGCGATCACGATGCGCATGACACTCGCGCAGCTCTCGGCGGTGTTCGAAGCGCTCGGCGTCGCGCTGCGTCCGACGCTCGAAGGCGACGAAGACGGCGATCCGCCGGTGCACTAGCACCCTGCTAGGCCTTGAGCTTCACCCACGCCGGGCTGTGCGGGCGCGCGTTCGGTACCGCCGAAGGTGCGAGCTCGGCTTCGACGAACACCATGCCCGTCGGCGGATCGATCTGCGGAGCGAAGTCGCGGATCGTCGCCTCCATCGGTTGCGCGAGCCACTCGACGACCACATCGACCGTGGCACCGGGTCGCAAGGTGCTCACCGCGGCCGGCGGCACCGCGAAGCGCACGAAGCTCTTCTCGGTGCTGATGAGCCGCACCACCGGCTTCGCCGGGCTCGCGACCGCACCCGCTTCACGATAGACGAGCGCGACTTGTCCACTGAAGGGCGCCGCGAGATCGGTCTCTTCGAGCTGACGCTCGAGCTGCTCGACGCGCGCCTTCGCAGCCGCGATGCGCCCCGCCGCACCGGCACCCGCGGCCCCTGCACGCGCACGATCGGCCGCGGCATCGTCGATCGCCGACGCCGGCGAAATACCCTGCTCGAACAATTGCTTCTCGACCGCGAGCCGCCGCCCCGCATGCCGCGCGAGCGCAGCCGCTTGCCCAGCCTCACCCTTCGCAACCCGAACCTCGGCGCGCGCAATCTCCAACTCTTCCCGCGCCGCAGAAGGATCGAAGGTCGCAACGGCCGAGCCTTGCACGACCCACTGCCCGATCTTCACATGCAGCTTGTCGAGCTTCCCCTCGTACGTGGGCGCGAGATCGATGGCCGCCGACGGCATGAGCACGCCGACAAAGCCCGGATCCTCACTCACCAGCGACGCCGTCGTGGACGTAGTCGTAGGCGTGGTCGTAGTCGTGGTCGTGGTCGTGGTCGTGGAGGTGGACGCACCGCCACACGCAACGCCCGCGAAGAGCACAATCGCGATCCACTTCATACCCCACCTCCAACCGCAAGCCGCAACGGCTCCGCCATGCCCGCCTGCGCCTCGACCAACCGCCGATAGTGCCCCTGGTACGCCACGAGATCGCCATGCGTGCCCGCCTCGACGATGCATCCGTTCTCGATCACCACGATCGCATCCGCGGACGCGATCGTGCTCAAGCGATGCGCAATCACGAGCTGCGTGCAACGCAGCTGCGACAGACTCCGAGCGATCTCCGCCTCCGTCGCCGCATCGAGCGCGCTGGTGGCCTCGTCGAGCAGCAACACCGACGGCTCGTTCACCAACGCCCGCGCGAGCGCGAGTCGCTGCCGCTGCCCACCCGAGAGCGAAGCCCCGCCCTCCGCGACGGGCGTGTGATAGCCCATCGGCATCGCCATCACGTCGTCGTGGATCCGCGCGAGCTGAGCCGCGCGGATCATCTTGTGCGGCGGCGCATCGGGAGCGTTGAGCAGCAGGTTGTCGCGCACGCTGCCGGCGAAGATGTACGGATCCTGGGTGACGATGCCGAGCTGCTGCCGGACGCTGCGCACGTCGAGCTGCCGTAGATCGCGACCGTCGAACTCGATCGTCCCTTGCTCGGGCATGTAGAGCCCGAGCAACAGCGAGGCGAGCGACGACTTGCCCGAGCCCGAGCGCCCGACCAGCGCCACCTTCATGCCCGGAAGGATCTCGAGGTTCGCGCCCCGCACCACGAGCGGCGCACCCGGGGCATAGCGGAACGACACGTTGGTGAGCCGGATGTGCCCGCGCAACCGCGGTGCCTGTTGCACGAGCTTCGCATCCTGCTCGGGCTTCTCCGACAGCACGTCGTCGATGCGCTCGATGTAGCTGGTGAGCCCCTGCAGCGACACGAGGTTGTCGACCAACGCACCGAGCGGGGTGAGGAAGCCGGCCGCGAGCGCGTTCAAGGCCAGCATCACGCCGAGCGTGATCTCGCCGTTCATCGTCATCACCGCACCGACGCACAGCACTACGAGCGGCGCGGCGGCCTTCACCGCACCGAGCAGCGCGTTCACCATCGCTTCGAGCCGCCCGCGATCGAGCCCGACGTTGAGCGACTTCGTGAACAGGTTCGACCAGCGTACCACCGCGTTCTTCTCCGCGCCGGCGCACTTGAGCGTCTCGATGCCGTGGATCAGCTGCACGAGGTAGCTGTGCGACTGCGCCTGCGATTCCAGCTGCTGCGACATCAGCTCGCGGTAGCGCGTCTTCGTCAGCCAGAACAGCACGACCTGGATGACCGCGAGCACGCAGACCACGAGCCCCAGCGTCGGCGACAGCACGAGGATCAGCGCGAGGTAGACCAGCACGAGCGAGCCGTCGAGCAACGCCGACAGCGTGTTGCTGGTCAGCAGCTCGCGCATCTGCACGTTGCTGTTCACGCGCATCATCAGATCGCCGGCGCTGCGGGTCTGGAAGAACGTGAACGGCAGGCTGACGAGGTGCTCGAGGAAGCCCAACGTGAGTCGCACGTCGAGGTTCGTGCGCAGCTCCAACAACAGATGCGCACGGATCAGCTGCGCGATGAACTGGAATACGATCACCGCCCCGAGTCCGACCCCGACCACCAGCAACAAGTCACCGTCGGAGCGCGGCACGATGCGATCGACCACGAGCGCCGTGAGCAGTGGCAGGCCGACCGCGAGCACGCGCAACAACACCGACATCGTCAGCACGCGCCCGAGGCTGCCGCGCTGACCGAGCATCGCCGACAGATACGCCCACAGCCGGTTGCCGCCCTTGCTGATCGGCTGCAGCGCGACGGTCGGCTCCAGCACCAACGCGACGCCCGAGTAGCTCTTGCCGAACTGCGCCCATGTCACGAGTCGCGGCCCCTGGGCCGGGTCGACGATGTGCACGCCCTTGGTGGTGACGCGATCGAGCACCACGAAGTGCGCGAGGTTCCAGTGCAGGATCGTCGCGCGCGGCAAGAAGCGCACGTCGTCCACCTCGGTACGCAGTCCGCGAGCGCGCAAGCCGAAGTGCTCGGCCGCAGCACGTAGCGCGCCCATGCTCGAGCCATCGCGCCCGACGCCCAACATCACGCGCACGTCGTCGAGCCGCACCTCGTGCCCGAAGAACGCGAGCACGGAGCACAAGCTGGCCGCGCCGCAATCGGCCACCTGCATCTGCGGGATGAACGGCAGCCGCTTGCGTGAGCGCCCGCGATCGAGCGCCTTCAGTGCGGGGTAGTCGACGGCAGTCGGCGCGATCGGAATCTCGGGCGCTTGGCTCATCGCTCAGAGCTCCTTCAACGCGGGCACGATCATTTCGAGGATGGTCTCGTCGCGCATGCGCACCTCGGCGGTGCCACCCATGCCGTCGTGATAGGGATACTCGTCGCCGTCGGACACGAACGTGCGCGTGGGCAGACGCGCGCGCACCATCACCACGCCACCACCGATCGGCAACGTGTCCTCGAGCTGCGGGCCGAGGATGCGCTTGGCTTCGTTGGGACCGACGACGCCCTCGCTGATCGCTTCGACGATCACGTCTTGATACGCGTAGTCGAAGCCGTGCAGCTCGAGCCGCAACGGCATGCCCGCGGCGATCTGTGGGCGATCGCCACCGGGCAGGAACGCGATCAGCTCGAGCCCCGCGACGCGATCGTCGACCACCGCCATCACGGCGTCGCCGGTGTCGACGTGTTGCCCGACCTCGACGCCGATATCGGTGACGATACCGTCGTGCGGTGCTCGCACGACGCGTTGCTCGAGCGCGGCCTTCGCGGACTCGAGCTCGCGCTGCAGCGTGCGCACCTGCTGTGCTGCGGCCTCGTCGGTCGGGTCGAGCAAGCGATTGCGCAGCTGGGCGTGGAAGTCGGCGCGCATCGAGTCGTAGGCCGCGCGCTCGGACACGTCGCGCATGCGCGCGAGGACTTGCCCCTTGGTGACGCGTTGCCCGGGTGCGACGTCGATCGCCGTCAGCGATCCCGCGCCGACCGCCGACACCTCCGCGCGTCCTTCCTGTCGCACGACCGCGGGACCGGTGCTGTACTGGCTGATCTCGCCGATCGCGACGCCGAGGATCGACACGATCAGCATCGCGACGAGCATCCAGTACATCGTGCGGCTCCAATGCGGCGCGATGCGGATCGCTTCACCGTGATCCGGCTGCGGCTGCAGTCGCGCCTCGACGGCCTCGGCGCGGAAGAGCTTCATCGCCGCCGGGTTGTGCAGCCGCTCGAGCGCACCCTGGGCCGTGATCGCCTTGCCCATGCGGTGCAGGATCGGCCCGAGCTCTTGCCCGAGATGCACGAGCAGGTTGCACGCCTTCTGATCGAACACGCCCTGCGTCGGCTCGCGCACCGCGACCAACACCGCATGCACTTCGCCGCG
>DASZPU010000833.1:0-4194 GCA_035550195.1 Nannocystaceae bacterium | reverse complement strand
CGATCGGGTTGGAAGCTGTCGAGCCGACGACGCACGACGAGGAAGGTCTCCTGCACGAGGTCGTCGCGCGCGCCCGGCTCGACGCCGAACGCACCCACGAGGCGCCAGACGAACGCGAAGTGCTCGCGGTAGCACGCATCGAATCCGTCCTCGCGACCCACGTCCCCCTCACGGTTGCCCGCCGCGCGGACGAATTCGCATCGCCGGCAACGATTCCCAGCGCAGGGCCAGCCCGAAGCGTCCGCCGGCGGGTCCGAGCTTGCCGACGGGCTGCATCGCGACCTCGTACTTCCGGGGCAGCCACGGGATCACGAGCGACGCGTCGGTGACCAGCGTCCAGCCGCCGGCGAAGCGCCAACCCAGCTCGACCCCACCTTCCGCGGCGATCCACAGGCGCGTGCTCTCCTTCGCCGCGATCATGCCGACACCTTTGCCGTGCACCGCTCCGATCTCCACACCGAAGAGTCCGGCGAGCACGAGCGCACGGCGACGCAGCACCGGTCCACCGCGCACGCTGCCTGCGGTCATGCGGAAGCGCCCGCTGTAGTCACCGCGATCCGTCGTGCGCGCGAGCGCGTGCACGACCGAGACTTCGAGCATCGCACGCTGCCAGCTCGGGCCCGTGCCTGCGCGCAACGTGCCGCCCCAGCGCGGCAACGAGCCGACGTCGATGCCACCACCGATGCGCGCGTTCCAGCCGAGGCGACGACGCGGTGCCGGGCTCGGTGGCGCCGGTGTGCGTGAGCCTTCGGCTCTCGTCGCGACGACCGGCTCGCGCTTCGGCGCTGCGGTGGTCTCGATCACCGTCGCCGGTGGGGGCGCGCTCGGGACGATCGCAGTGTCGTGCGCGGCGATCTTCACGACCACCGCCGCAGACTCGACCAACGCATCGCAACTCTCGGCCTCGAGCTCGCGCGTGCCCTCGCCCGCCGGACCGCGCACGTCGAGCACGAGCCGCCAACGCGCATCGTCGTGGGTGACGCGCGCGACCACTGCGATCGTACCGTTGCCGTCGGCGATCGCGGACTCGAGCCGCTCGCGCACGGCGATCATGTCCGGACATCCCTCCGCGCCATTCCAGTCGAGCGCGAGCACGGGCTCGTCGACGCGCGACCACGTCGCGAGCCACATCCACGCGAGCCACGCAGCGACCACTCCACCTGCGGGATAGCACAGTCGGCGCGTGGAGTATCCCGCGTGACACCCGCTGCAGCTACGACACCGACGATCGTACGAACGCTGTAGGCGAACGCGGCAGCTCGCGACGCGACACGCAACCGCGCCGCAGGCCCCGCCATACTCCCGCGTCATGGTGGGGACCATCTTGCTTCCGCTCTTCGTCGCTTCGGCGACCTCGCTCGCGCCCGATCGGCCGCACGGCAACGTGATGGGCGACGGCTTGCGCATCGCGACGCAACCGCAAGACGGCGCCGTGTGTGCGCCGGGCGAGACGCTCTTCGGCATCGACGTCTCGTACTACCAGGACACGATCGACTGGAACGCCGTCGCAGCGGACGGTGTGCAGTTCGCGATCGTTCGCGTTTCGCACAGCACGCAGTTCTTCGATCCGCAATTCGAAGCGAACCTCTCGGGCGCGCGCGCGGCCGGCATCCACACCGGCGTCTATCAGTTCTTCGAGCCCGCCGAGGATCCGATCGCGCAGGCCGATCTGTTGCTCGAGGCGCTCGGGCCACTGCAGCCGGGCGATCTACCGCCGATGATCGACGTCGAGTCGACCGGCGGGCTCGGACCGTCCGCGATCAACGACGCGATCCATGCGTGGATCGATCGCGTCGAGGGTCAGCTCGGCGTGAAGCCGATCATCTACTCGGGCTACTACTTCTGGAACGACAACGTCGGCTCGTCGGACTTCGGCGACTATCCGCTGATGTTGCCGTGGTACGGCGTCGACTGTCCCGGCGGTGTGCCGACCGGCTGGGACATGTGGACGATCCATCAGTACTGCGACTGCGGCAGCGTCGCGGGGATCTCCGGCAACGTCGACGTCGATCGCTTCGACGGTGGGCTCGCGGATCTCGAAGCGCTCGCGTTCGCGGCGGTGTGCGGCGATGCGACCTGCTCCGGCGGCGAGACGCCGTACACCTGCGCGGAGGATTGCCCGCCGTGCGGCACCATCGCGGCCGAAGGCGGCGCGATCGACAATGGCCACGCCTGCTACATCCTCGGCGGCGACGCGCAGTACTGGCACGAAGAGCAGGTCGGCGAAGGCGGGAGCTGCATCTGGACGCTCGCGACCAGCTACGACCAGGCCTACAACCAAGCGACGTGGCAGCTGCACTTCCTCGAGAGCGGACGCTACGAGCTCGAGATGCATGTGCCGCAGCCGTTCGGGCAGTCGACGCAAGCCGACTATGTCGTGCGTCATGCGGACGGCGAGACGCCGGTCGTGATCGATCAGTCGGCGCAGGATGGTTGGGTCTCGCTCGGCGAGTTCCAGTTCACCGCCGCGACCGATCACAGCGTGCATCTCGGCGACAACACCGGTGAGCCCGAGGGCAGCAACATCCAGATCGTGTTCGATGCGCTGCGGATCACTCGCACCGATCTCGATCCGAGCGGCGGCGACGACACGACCACCGACGCGGATCCCACCGCGGACGATCGCGGCGACGACGAGAGCAGCAGCGACGGCGGCGACGTCACGGGCGATCCCGATCCGCAGGGCACCGACGACACCTTCGGCGACACCCTCGGCAGCGGCGGGCAGAACGGCGACGGCGACGACGGCTGCGGCTGCGACGTCGATCGGCCGTCGTGGACGAGCGCGCTCGCGCTCGTGGTGATCGCGGCGGTGCGACGGCGACGCGCGTGACCGGTTAGGAGCCGGTCCGAGTATTCGCGTGTATGCAGAACGTTGTCATCGGCGACCAGGGCAAGACGCGAGGCCGAAGAAATACCGAGCGTATTTCGAGCGCCGAGCAACGCCGCCATGGTCGCCGAGGGCGACGTTATGCATGCGCGCGAATACTCGGACGGGCTCCTAGGCTATCGTGCCGCGGTGTCCTCGGACGAGGAGTTGCTGCGCGAGTGGGCCCAGGGCGAAAGGGCGGCGGGTGACGCGTTCATCCGCCGCTACTTCGATCTGTTGTGGCGTTACTTCCGCAACAAGGCGGACGCGGACACCGAAGATCTCGTGCAGAGCACGCTGGCCGCGTGCGTGCGCCACCGCGACAAGCTCGGGGCGGCGCACGACGTCCGCGCGTACGTGCTGATGATCGCGCGCAACGAGCTGTTCGCGAAGCTGCGCAAGCGCCAGACCACGCCGATCGATCCCGCGGAGATCTCCGTGCACGAGCTGGTGTCGTCGCCGAGCACGATCGTCGCGCGTCACCGCGAGCACCAGCGCTTGCTCGACGCGCTGCGGCGGCTGCCGATCGAGCTGCAAGAGCTGCTCGAGCTCTACTACTGGGAAGGCATGCGCGCGCCCGAGCTCGCTGCGACGTTCGCGATCGCGGAGCCCACGGTGTGGCGACGGTTGCAGCGCGCGCGAGCGCGGCTACGCGAGCTGCTCGACGACGATGTGCTCCGCGTCACGGACGACGATGGGCTCGACGCGATCGGGCGTGCGCTCGCGCCCGAACCGGAGTGAAGCGCACCCTGCTAGCCTGGTCGCAGTGGACTCGGGCCGCAGCACCCTCGGCGCAGAGCTGCGCGATGCGGTCGATTCGGAGACCGAGCGCCGCGAGCTCGCGCTCGCGCGTGTGCGTCATCGATTGCTCGATGTGCCGCTCGAGGCCACGCGCATCGGTCGCTTCACGCTGATCGAGCACCTCGGCAGCGGCGGGTTCGGCTCGGTGTGGTCGGCCTACGATCCCACGCTCGATCGCAAGGTCGCGCTCAAGCTCTTGCGCAGCGACGAGCACGGCGAGCTGCTCACCGAAGCGCGCGCGCTCGCGAAGCTCGCCCATCCCAATGTCGTCACCGTGCACGAGGTCGCGCTGCTCGACGAGCGCATCGTGATCGTGATGGAGCTGGTGCCCGGCGCGCCGATCGATCGCTGGGTGGGCGAGCAGCAGCCGAGCGCCGCACGCATCGTCGCCGCGTTCGTCGACGCCGGGCGCGGGCTGGCGGCCGCGCACGCGCAGGGCCTCGTGCACCGCGACGTGAAGCCCGGAAACCTGCTGGTCGGCGAGGACGGACGCGGACGCATCGCGGACTTCGGGCTCGCGCGTG
>DASZPU010000832.1:0-4097 GCA_035550195.1 Nannocystaceae bacterium | reverse complement strand
GCGCAGTGCCGCGAGCACCGACGAGCTCGTCGCGGGCGTGCGCAGCCTCGCCGGTATCTACATGTATCGCTGCGCGAAGAACCCACCCGAGGCGCCGCAGAAGAACGACGAGGAGACGCGGTTGGTCGCCGCCGACGCGTTGCAGGCGGCGTTGATCGCCCGCATCGCGGCCGCGCCCAACGGTGTGGATGCGGCGATCGACGAGGCCGGTGGTGCGGTCGCGGCGATCGCAGCCGGGTGGACCGAGAAGTGCGACGCCGCGAAGATCGCGGAGCTCGATCGCAGCGGCAAGTTGAAGGGCGCGCTCGCACTGCTCGGTCGCGAAGGTCGCGAAGGCTATCTCGCGCGCACGCAGACGGAGATGACCGCTGCGCTCGGCACCGCGATCGCCGACGGCAGCTCGGGCTTCTACAACTGGTCGCGCGACTGTGCGCGCGTGCTGCCGGAGGCCAGTCACTGCCGCGCGCTCGCGGCGTTCGAGCTGCATCGGCGCGGTGCCTGGAAGGAGCTCGACAGCTTCATGCTCGCGGCCGGCGGTGATGCGAGCAAGTCCGTGCTGCCGACGCTCGAGCAACGCGTCGGTCGCGAGACCCTCGTCGCGGACGTCGGCAAGCACGTGGTCGACGGCGCGGCGAGCTTCGACGCCGACTCGAGCGTGGGCGCGGCGTGGCCGCGGCTCGTCGAGTATCTCGCCGAGCGTGGCGCATGGGACACCTGCACGAACAAGGCTGCGGTGCAGCCGATGTTGATGGGCCGCGGCCCCGCGCACGACGAAGCGGTGGAGCTGGTGGCGCGCGACAAGTGCCGCAGCTACGACGACGCGATCGTGAAGATGACCGCGAGCGACTCGCCGACGGTGCGCGAGCACGGCGTGTTCCTCATCGGCGAGCTCGGGATCAAGAAGGGCCGCAAGACCGTCGAGCGTCTGCGCTGGAGCGACACGTACATCGACTGGAACTGCGGCTGCCATCCGGTGCGCGACGCGGCCCAGAGCGCGATCAACAAGCTCGAGCTGCTCGCGAGCAACTAAGTCTCGGCGATCGCGCGCGTGAGCGTTTCGATGCGCGTGTCGTCGAGCGGGATGCCCTGGGCCAGCTCGTCGATGCGCTCGCGCAACGCCGCGCGTGCGCGCGCGAGTCGACTGCGCACGGTGTTCGCGGGGATGCCGAGTGCGATCGCGATCTCCGGGCCCGCGAGGTCTTCCCAGTATGCGAGCTCCAACACGACGCGATGATCGACGGCGATCAGCTCGAGCGCACGCTGGACCAGCTCCATGTCCTGGGTGCGAGCGATCGCGCGGCTCGGCGACGTGCGCAGGTCCTGCAGCGAGCGCGAGCCGACATCGGCTTGCTCGCCGCCCCCGGCGTGCTCACGGAAGTGATCGTAGAGGCGGCGATACGCGATCGAGAACAACCAGCTGCGAAAGCTGCCTTCGCCGCGATAGCCCGCGCCGCCGTTCAGACAGTCCAGGAACGTGCGCTGGATCAGATCGTCGACGTCGTCGCCGAGCTTGCTGCGGAAGAAGCGACAGATCGGCGCGAAGTAGCGCGACACCAACGTGTCGCCAGCGTCGGCGTCGCCGGCCTGCCACGCCGCGAGGAGCTGATCGTCCTCCAAGGCTGATAGGGTAGCAAAGACCGTGAACGACGAGGTCACCGAGCCCGGCTTTCCGCAGGAGGTGCTCGCGGAGCTGCGCGATCCTCAGTTCGACTTCGTCGCGCAGCAGCTGCGCGCGTCGCTGCGTCGCACGGTGCTCGGTCGCGAGAGCCCGCCCGCGCGCGCGGGTCGCTTCATCGTGATCCGATCCGCGGGGCAGGGTGCGATGGGCCGCGTCTACGAGGCCTACGATCCCGATCTCGAGCGCAAGGTCGCGATCAAGGTGCTGCGCGCGCGTGGTGCGAGCGCACGCGCGGCGCTCTTGCGCGAAGGTCGAGCGCTCGCACGCCTGTCGCATCCGAGCATCGTGACGGTCTTCGAGGTCGGCACGCTCGACGACACACCGGATGTGTTGGCTCCGCCGACGCCAACGGAATCGGCCGCGCCGATTGGCGCTTCGCACCACGCGACTGCGTCGCGTCCGTTGGTGTTCGTCGCGATGGAGTGGGTCGGTGGTGGCACGCTGCGGCGCTGGCTCGAACAGGAGTCGCGATCGGTGGAGCGCGTGCTCGACATGTTCGTCGCGGCCGGCGACGCGCTCGCCACCGCGCACCGCGAAGACGTCGTGCACGGCGACTTCAAGCCCGACAACGTGCTGCTCGATGCGAACGGACGACCGAAGGTCGTCGACTTCGGGCTCGCGCGGATCCGTCGTGCACCGCCGCCCACCAGCGACGGCGTGAGCACGAGCGCCGCGCCGCTCGTCACCGGTCCGTTCGGCGGCACGCCTGCGTATGCAGCTCCGGAGATCTCGACCGGTGCACCACCGGATGCGCGCGCGGATCAGTACAGCTTCTGCATGGCGCTCGCCGAAGCGCTGTGGCACGAGCGTCCGCGACGTGATGCCGACGGTGAGATCGTGCTGCCGACGCGCGGCACGGTGCCGCAGTGGTTGAGCGCGCTCGTGCTCACCGGGCTCGCGCGCGATCCGGGGAAGCGACACCCGTCGCTGGCGCTGCTGATCGAGCGGCTGCGTCGCGATCCGCAGGCGCTGCGTCGTCGTCGCTGGGCGTTCGCGATCGGTGCGCTCGCGCTGGTCGGCGTCGTGGCCTGGGGCAGCAGCAGGCCCAGCGCCGCGACCTGTCCCGACCCCGCGCCGATCATCGCGGCCACGTGGAATCCTGCGCGCCGCGCTGCGCTGCGCGAGCGCTTGCTCGACTCCGATCTGCCGTTCGCATCCGATCTGGTCGAACGTCTGCTCGCCAACGTCGATCTCCACGACGAAGCCTGGCGCACCGAGATGACCGCGGCGTGCGAAGCGACGGTGGTCGAGCGCGTGCAGTCGCAGGAGGTGCTCGATCGCCGACGCGCGTGCCTCGAGCGAGATCGTCGCGATCTCGACATCACGCTCGCCGTGGTCGAGGAGCGCGGTGGCGCGTCGCTCATGCGCGCGCTCGATGCGGTCGACGGGCTCGCACAGCCGGGCGCGTGCGCGCAGATCGGTGCGCTCGACGAGCTGCCCTCGGCGGAGGATGCCGAAACGATCGCTTCGATCGCCGACCACATCGGGCGCGCCTACGCGCTCGATCGCACCGGTGCCGATCCCAGCCTCAGCATGGCGGAGGCGCGCACGGCCTACGAGCTCGCGCAGGGGCTCGACGATCCGCGCCAGCACGCGCGCGCGAACGCGGCGCTCGGGCGCGCATACGATCGCACCGGCGACTACGCGCACGCGCGCGAGTACGGCGAGCGTTCGCTGTGGCTCGCCTATCGCAACGACGATCACGTCGGCGTAGCGCGAGCGGCGACGCTGCTCGGATGGGTGATCGGCTTCCGATTGTCGGAGCCCGGCGTCGCGGAGGTGTACGTCGCGCTCGGCGATGCGGCGGCGGAGAAGATCGAGCTGCGCGCGAGCGCCCACGCCGACATGCACGAGAGCGCGGCTGCGGTTGCGGCGACCGCGGGGCAGTACCAGCGTGCGATCGAGCGCTTCGAGGCCGCGCTCGCGCTGCGTCGCGCGAGCGCGGACGAGCAAGACGAGGCGCGCACGCTCGAGAACATGGCCGAAGTCGAGTCGGTGGTCGGTGCGGCGGGCAGCTCGCTGGAGCACCTCGAGCGGGCGTCGGAGATCTGGGCGCGCACGCTTCCGGGTGATCATCCCGCGCTCGCACACAACGAGTTCTTGCGCGCGCAGATCATGCTCGAGCACGGCGATCGTGCCCAGGCGCTCGCACATGCCGAGCACGCCTATGCGACGTGGCTGAAGGTCTATCCGCCGGATCATCACGAGAGCGTGGTGCTCTTGCGCGACCTCGGTCGAGTCGCGCGCAGGGCCGGCGAGCTCGCGCGCGCGGCCGAGCTCCTCACGCGCGCGTTGCCGTTGCTCGAGGCCGAGGGCGACGATCCGCAGGTCGCACTCACGCACGCGCTGCTCGGCGAGCTCGCCCACGATCGCCGCGAGCACGCGGTGGCGCGCGGTCACTTCGAACGCGCGCGCCGGA
>DASZPU010000831.1:0-4083 GCA_035550195.1 Nannocystaceae bacterium | reverse complement strand
TGACGAGCGCACGCGAGATCAACGTCGCGATGCGCGTCGCACGATTGTCGTCGCCCACGAGCGGCGACTTCGTGCCGCTGCCCGTCACCGTGAACGATCCGCTCGCCCAACCGATGTAGTTCGCGTCCTGCGAGTTGTAGCGCGTCTGGAATTCCAGCTCGCCGCGCTTGTGCTTGGTGCCGAGCGAGTACACGTAGTTGCCGTTGGGGAGCGCGAGCCAGGGCGTGCAACCGCCCGCGTCGAGATAGCCCTCCCAGACCAGCGTGCCGGGGATGATGTTCGGGAAGAACACCCACGGTGTCGTGACGGTCACCCACGCGTAGCTGGCTGCGACATGCTGCGTGCCCGCGGCGTTCAAGTAGTCCTGCATCGCCTCGGCGTCGTCGTAGTGCGCACGCCAGCGCGCGCACAAGCGATCGTTCGCACCCGGCGGCGGCTCGGCGAACGGATCGTCGTCCGCCGTGAGACCGAGCCCCGGCACCGGCGCGGGCTCGATGCGATCGACGGCGCGCAACGTGCCATCGTCGGCGACGATGCTCGCCTGTGCGACGAGCTCCTCGGACGCGGCAATGAGCGACGCGGTCGCGTCGGGATGGCGGCGCTCGCCCGCCTCCACTCGTGCGAGCGTGCCATCGCCCGCGAAGCGCACGTGCACGGGCAGCGAGCGCAGCTCGGTGGGCGACGCGTCGGTCCGCTCGACGCTCGCCGCGAACGACACGGTCGCGTCGGCCCCGACCACACGCAGCGGCAGATCGCCGATCCGCACGCGCACCGTCTCGCTCTCGCCTTCCGCGAGCTCCCACGAGCCCAGCGGCAGCGCGACGTCCTCGTGCCCGAGCGCGCTGACGACGACCGAGACGTCGACTGTCATCCGCTCGGGCGCGTTGGCGAAGAGCGTCGCTTCGAGCACATCGTCGGGCGTGAGCGTTTCGGCGACGTCGAGCTCGCTCGACAAGAGCACGTCGACGGGGCGCCGCACGGCATCGTAGCCGTGCGTGCTCGCCTGCGAGTCGCTCGCACCCGGTGCAGCCTCCGCATCGTGCTCGTCGACGCTCGCGGTCGGCGGTTCGTGAGCGTCGGAGCCGTCGTCCGCGCAAGCGGACGCTACCAGCAGCGTGCCCAGCCCGAGCTGGCGGTACGCACTATCGAAGGAGTGGCGTTGTGGCTTCATGCGCGTGGTAGAGCACCACGCGCATGAGGCGTTCCCGTCACCAAAGCAGCGGGTTGGTGTTGTTGGTGCAGAGCTCGGTCGGCAGACCGCTCAGCCCGGCGTCGTAGTGCGTTTCGCAGGAGCTGTAGAGATCGGACGCATCTCCGCCGTCGAACGCGAACCCCGGGTCGCCGTCGCAGTAGTCCGTGCCGTTGCCGCCCGAGATCATCTCTTCGCTGCCCGCGGGCCCGTTGTCGTCGAGGTCGCCGTGGAGATAGTCGTTACCGTTCATCCCGCAGATGATGTCGAGGTCGCCGTCGGCCTTGAAGCTGCCGTTGTCGTACCAGCTGCTCACGGCCCAGTCGGAGTTCGGCGAACCGACGAAACGGTCCTCACCGTCTCCCATGTACGCGGCGACGCCGAACTTGAACGTCGCGGGAAAGGGTGCGAGGGCCTCGAGATCGACACCCACGTCACCGCAGTGCCGCGCGAGCCCACCACCTTGGATCGTGACGAGGCCAGGCTGCCCGACGGTGTGGGCGGACAGCAGCACACCGAGCTGATCGTCGCCGGAGCCCGTCCGGATCTCGACCTGATCTCCGACCACGTCTTCGTCGTCGCACGCGAACACCTCGAGCCACTCGGATCCGTCCGGCTCGATGATGCAGGCCGCGCCATTGCCGGTGCGATGCGCGGTGCAGGTAGAGAGGTTGTTGGGATTGGTGCACGTCAACGTCGTGTACTCGCCCACGATCACGATCTGATCGGCGTTGCCGAGCACGAGCGTGTCGCAGATCGCGTGCGCGTCTCCGACGATGCCCAAGCTGGCGAGTGCGGTGAGTGCGGGGATGAGGAGTGTCGAGCGTTTCAGCATGCCGCGGTCAGAGCCGCGAGCGTCACGATCGTTCCCGCGTTCATCGACGAAGCGGATGCTCGGCGAGCCACGTGCGCAGCACTGCGATCGCTTCCGCCGTGCCCTCGGCCTGTTCGTACGCCTGGATAGCCGCGCCTGCCATCGCACGCGCCTCGCGGCGATCGCCCGCCTTCCACTGCAGCTCCGCGAGCCTGCCGCGCGCGAAGCCGATGCCGCGCCACCGCATCGGCGGAGACGCCAGCATCATCGCTTCCACTTCGCGATACTCCGCGATCGCAGCGACGACGTCACCGTCGTGCTCGTGGAGATCGGCTACGAGTGCGCGCAGCTCGGCCATGCGGTTCGACGGCGTGCCGAACGAAGCGGCGGTGATCGGCAACGCGCGCGCGACCGTCGTGCGCGCGGCCTCGAAGTCACCGGAGTCGAGCTCCGCCGCCGCGAGTTGGTAGAGCACCTCCGCGATGCGCCCGTCGGAGGGGTCGTCGCCGAGCACCGAGAGGGCGCGACGCATGAGCGCGATGGCAGTCTTCCAGTCCTGCCGGTCGCTCGCGATGCTCGCGAGCGCGATCGCGGGCTGCACGATCGCCGGACCGTCGGAATCGACGCGTTCCTGGATCGCCAGCGCTTCGCGCAACTCGACCTCCGCGCGCACGCTGTCGCCGCGTACGAGGTGCGCATAGCCGAGCTGGTAGCGATTCGCGGCTTGGGCCGAGCTCCACGGACCGTGGATGCGCGCGAAGATCTCGGTCGAGCGCTCGATGTGCGCGATGCCGGCATCGAGCTCGTTCGCGCGCAGCTCGAGCGTGCCGTACCTCGCGAGCACCGCTGCATACGCGCTGCTCTCCTCCCCGAGCACCGCGGGCACTTCGACGAGGAGCACGTCGAGCTCCCGACGTGCCGCCTCTGCATCGACGAACAGCAACGAGTTCGCGAGCTCGCCGCGCACGCGCAGTGCGATCGGATGACGTGGACCTGCGACCTGCGCGGCGAGCTCGTAGGCCTCGCGATGCAACGCCAGCGCCTCCGCGTATCGGTGTCGGATCAGCATCGTTTCGCCGAGATCGAGCAGGTCACCGACGCGGGCCAGTGGCTGGTCGACGCTGTCGCTCACCGCGATGGCGCGGCGAAGCGCCTCCTCCGCTTCGTCGGCGCGACGCTCCGCCGCGGCGGCCCAGCTCACCGCGCGCCAGTACTCCGCCGTGAGCGCCGGATCGTCGACGCGAGCGAGCGCCGCGTCCGAGTGTCGACGCCAGGTCGCACGGTCGTCCTCGCGCAGCACCGACGCGAGCGAAAGTGTCGCAAAGGCCGCGAGCGCAGCCGTGCGATCGTCGCCCGCCGCGGTTGCGAGCTCGTATGCGATCGTCGCCCACGACGCGGCCGCGCGCGGGTGACCGAGGTCGTCCAGCACGTCGGAGATGTCGAGTCGCGCACGAGCGTCCATCGCCACGCGACCGCTCGCCATGGCACGCGCCGACACGGCGAGCGTGCGTGCGATCGCGGCCGGATGTCGCCCGGCCCGCGCGTCTGCACGAGCGCTCGCGAGGGCCGCGGCGAGCTCGCGCGCGAGATCGTCTTGCAGCTCGTCGGCACGCACGCGGTTGCACGCTTCCGGCGACGCCACCGCGTGCACCGCAGTCACGCCCTGCTCGCGCAAGACCTTCGGATCGTCACGCAGCTCCGCCACGACGATGCCGAGCTCGTCGCGACGCTGGACCAGGCACGCGAGCCGATCGTCGCGCTCGCGCGGTACCTCGCGCTCGCACGCACGCTGCCAAGCATCGTCGAAACGGAGCGCGTAGCGTCCGAGCGCGTCGTCGAGCGCAGCAGCAGCTCGCTCGTCGAGATCGCTGCGTGCGACTGCGTCCGCGATCACGGCGCGATCGCGATCGTGCCAGGCGCGCGACAGCGGCGCTCGCTCGGCGCAGGGATCCGCGACGGTCGCGTTCCGCCGCTCGATCGTCGCGGCGCCGATCGCCGCCAGGGCGCCGATAGACAGCAACGCGACCGTAGGCGACACGAACGGCCTGCGGGCCGCGTCGAGCCGTCGCACGAGCTCGCC
>DASZPU010000830.1:0-13572 GCA_035550195.1 Nannocystaceae bacterium | reverse complement strand
GTAGCCGACCGGCTCGCAGCGCGCGTCCGCGCCGAGGCCCGCGCATTGCGGGTCGTCGCTGCAGTCGAACACGACATCGGGCAGACAGCCGCCGAGCGCCGCCACGAGCGCGAGCGCGCCTTTGCCCGATGACGCCACCTTCGATCCGTAGCACCGCGGATCGATCCGCGTCCACCATGGTATCCTGCGGTCACGATGGGGTCGCAAAGCCCCGAGCAGAGCGCCGTGCTGCCGATGACGAGCACGTCCGCACGGCGCTACACGCTGTTGCGACGGCTCGCCGTGGGCGGAATGGGCGAGCTGTTGCTCGCGCATGCTGCATCCGCGCGCGGCGTGCAGAAGCTGGTCGCGATCAAGCGCGTGCGTTCGGAGTACGCGTCGGATCCCGCGTTCGTGTCGATGTTCCTCAACGAGGCGCGGCTCGCCGCCACGCTCGATCATCCCAACGTCGTGCGCACCTACGACCTCGTCGAGGACGCCGGCGGTTGCTTCATGGTGATGGAGTACCTGCACGGCGAGTCGCTCGGGCGCGTGCTCAACCTGGTGGCGGCCGCGGGCTCGCGTGCGCCGCTCGAGCACGTGATCACGATCGTGCTCGGCGTCGCCGCGGGGCTGCACTGCGCCCACGAGCGCCGCGGTGTCGATGGGCGTCCGCTCGACATCGTCCACCGCGATCTCTCGCCCGGCAACGTGTTCGTCACCTACGAAGGTGGTGTGAAGCTGCTCGACTTCGGCATCGCGAAGGCGACCAGCCGCACGTCGATCACGGTGGGGCCGGCGCGCAAGGGCAAGGTCTCGTACATGTCGCCCGAGCAGTGCGTCGGTGCCGAGGTCGATCGGCGCAGCGACATCTTCGCGCTGGGCGTCGTGACGTGGGAGCTCATCACCGGCAAGCGCTTGTTCGTCGGCGACAACGAGTTCGCGATCATGAACTGCGTCACGTCGTTCGATGCGCCGACGCCCGCGAAGCACGTGCCCGATCTGCCGCAGGGGTTGATCGAGATCGTGCGCAAGGCGTTGCAGCGCGACCCCGCGGCGCGCTACCAGACCGCGATGGAGCTCCACGAGGCGGTCGAGCAGCTCGCGCTCGCGCAGGGGCTGTTGCCGTCGTCCGCTGCGCTCGGACGCTGGCTCACCGAGACGTGCGGGCGTCGCGAGTATCCGTCGGTGGAGCCCACCGACGAGTTTCGTGCGCCCGAGGCGTCGACGCTGGTGGTGCCCGGCACGTTGCCGCCGCCGCGATCGCGACGTGGGAGCTTGCTGATCGGGATCGCGGCGGGTGCGTTGCTCGGTGCGGGTGGCGTCGCGGTCGCGTCGTCGTCGCGCACGAACGAGCCGCAGACGATCGCAGCGCCTGCGAGCGCGCCGACGCCTGCGGCCGCGTCGATCGGCGACGTCGTGCCGACGCCGGTACCGGTCGCAGCGCCACCGCCGGTGGACACGCCCGTGATCGCGGCACCCGTCGCAGCGCCGGTGCCCGCGGTCGTGTCGACGGCCGAGCATGCGACCGCCCCGCGATCGTCGACGCGCGCGAGCAAGGCGAAGAAGCGCACGTCGTCGCGCGCGACGAAGCCCGAGCCGGCGCCGGCGAGCGACAAGCCCGTGCGTGGCATCGATGGTCTGCTGCCGCGCGGCTGAGCGATGAAGATCGTCGCGCTCGCGTTGTCGCTGTCGCTCGTGCCGCTGCCCCTGATGGCGCGCGCGGAGCCTCCGTCCGCGCCCGAGGTGCCGTCGGAGATCACGAATGCCGAAGCGCGCGCGCACTTCTCCACGGGGATGAAGGCGTGGCTCGCGGACGATCTCGCGACGGCGCAGCGCGAGCTCGAAGCCGCCTATGCGATCGACGATGCGCCGGTGCTGCTGTACGCGATCGGTCAGCTCGAGCGCTTGCAGGGGCGCTGCGATCTCGCGCGCGAGAAGTTCGTCGCGTACCTCGCGACGGATCCGCCGGACGCGGCCGCCGAAGATGCGCGCGCGAACCTCGAGCGTTGCGGCGGTGCGCCGACACCCGAGCCACCGCCTCCGGAGCCGGTGCCCGAGTCGAAGCCCGATGTGCCGCCGCCCGAGCCCACGCCGCAACCGCGGCGCATCGATCGTCTCGGCATCGCGCTCACCGTCGTGGGCTCGGCGATCGCAGTGGGCGGCTTCGGCGTGTTCGGTGCCGCATTCGCGGAGCAGAAGAAAGCACGCGACGCGATGGACGTCGGCGGCTTCGATCGCCGAGTGCAGCGCGCCCGCATCGAGCACGCCACCGGCCTCACGCTCGCGAGCGTCGGCGCAGCACTGCTGATCGGCGGCATCGTCCGCCTCGCGCTGACACGCCGCCGCGCAGCGCCGTCACATCGCTCGGCCCGCACCCGCTGACGCGCGTCAGCGCAGATCCTCGACATGGGCTCGAGGTCGCTGAGCGTCGTCGAGTCGCGCGAGATCTCCTGCGCGTCGCGGAGGATCTCCGCAGCGATCGTCGGCGCGAGGTCGAGCACCACGTGGGGATGCTCGCGAGCGATGCGGGCGAGCAGCTCGTGCGGGAGCGAGGGCATCGATCGCAGCAATCGGCCAGGGCGGGGCCGGCGTTGCACCGCGCGCGATCGGCCGCATTGCGTGGCTGGGACGCTCACGTTCGTCGCGCGAGCCGCGCGTGCGAGGCCATGCAAAATCGAGTAAGGATCTCGCCTTCGCAGCCCGGGAGCCCACAGCGCCGTGAACAAGACGCTCAGCATCTTCGGTGGCAACTCGAACCCGAAGCTCGTTGCGGATGTCGCAGCTTACGTCGGTGTTCCAGTCGGCAACTCTCGTGTCGAACGCTTCAGCGACGGCGAGATCTTCGTCGAGGTCGGTGAGAACGTTCGCAACGTCAACTGCTTCATCATCCAGTCGACGTGCTCGCCGCCCAACGACAACTTGATGGAGCTGCTCATCATGATCGACGCGCTCAAGCGCGCGAGCGCGGGCAGCATCGTCGCGATCATGCCGTACTTCGGCTACGCGCGGCAGGATCGCAAGGTCAAGCCGCGCACGCCGATCTCCGCGAAGTTGGTGGCCGACCTGCTCACCGCCGCGGGCGCGACGCGGGCGTTGTCGGTCGACCTGCACGCCGGGCAGATCCAGGGCTTCTTCAACATCCCGTTCGATCACCTCTTCGCGTCGCCGGTGCTCATCGAGAAGCTCGAGCGCGAGGGCCTGTGCGGCGAGAGCACGGTGGTGGTGTCGCCCGATGCCGGCGGCGTCGAGCGTGCGCGCATCTACTCGAAGGCGCTCAAGTGCGGCCTCGCGATCATCGACAAGCGTCGCGATCGCCCCAACGTCAGCCAGGTGCTGCACATCATCGGTGAGGTGAAGGGCAAGCGTGCGGTGCTGGTCGACGACATGATCGACACCGCCGGCACGCTGTGCAACGCGGCCAACGCGGTGCGCGACCACGGTGCGACTGCGGTCTACGCCGCGGCGAGCCACGGCGTGTTCAGCGGTCCGGCGATCGAGCGCATCAACAACTCGGCGCTCACGAAGATCTGGGTCACCGACACGATCCCGCAAGAAACCCGCCTCGCGGCCTGCGATCGTCTCGAAGTGCTCGGCCTCGGCCGGCTACTCGGCGAAGCGATCAAGCGCATCCACCACGGCGACTCGATCTCGAGTCTGTTCCACTAGGCTCGATCAATCCTCGCACATGCGTTGCCAGTCGGTGCCGTGGCGGGTGACCGTGCCGGGCGTGCCGTCGTCCGTCGTGAGCGTTGCGCGCACGATGTAGCTCGCGTCGGCCTTCGCCGTCGCGACCATGTGGTACGGCCCCGGCGTCACCTTCAGCGCGAGGCGTTCGTGGCGAACCTTCTCGCCGTTGCGCTCCGCGTCGCTCGACGTGCGCGCCGGCGACACGAGCCGCGCCATGCCGCTGTTGTGCTCCGAGACGAGCAGCTTGCAGTCGCTGCAGCTCGCCGGCCAGTCGACATCGAGCACGAGGGTGCCGGGCTTCGCCGGTGCGATCACGACGTGCGGCGTCTTGCCGTTGATCTTCGCGACGGTGGTCGCATCGGTCGCGCCGTCGGCTTCGAGGTTGGTCTCGCGGAAATCCCAACACGGGCCCTTCGCCGCCGTGCGCCCCTTCGCGCACTTGCCCGCTTCGCAGTGCGCGATGCCCAGCGCCATCGGCGGCTCGCACTCGGGCACCGAGCACTCCTTCATGATCGCGACCTCCATCGCGATCACCTTCGCGACGTCGCCTTCGCGGTGCGTGTAGTACGGCCCGTGTGGGCACAGCCCCGGCCACATCTCCGCGCAATCCGAGTCCTGCTTGCACGTGCCGAGCTCGGCGCGCTTCGCCAGATAGTCGGCGATGCGCGCATCGCAGCTCCCGGCGGGCTTCGGCGGATCGACCTGCTTCGCGTCGACCGGCTTCGCGTCGACCGGCTTCGCGTCGACCTTCGCCTCCACTGGCGCCTTCGCGGTGATCGGCGCCTCGCCGCCGGTGCATGCCACGAGCCCGATCACACACCACGCGCCCGCGAGCCGCTTCATCCCGCGCAGGATCGCACGGCTCGACTCAACCGCACCACTCGTCCTCCGCTTCGCTGCAGTCTTCGTAGCCGTCGCACTCCCACGAGGCCGCGATGCATGTCCCGTCCCAGCACTCGAAGCCGTCGCAGCTCTCGCCGCCCGTCGGATCACCGCCGCTCGGGTCGACGTCCGGGCAGCTCGCCTCGTCCTCCTGCTCGCTGCAGTCGACGATGCCGTCGCACGCCCACGCCGCGCTGATGCAGGTGCCGTCCCAACACTCGAAGCCGTCGCACGACGTCGGCTCGGGCGCATCGTCGCCGGGCGCGTCCGTGCAGCTCGCTTCGTCGCTGCCGTCGTCGCAGTCGACGATCGCATCGCACTTCCACGATGCTGCGATGCACGTGCCGTCGCCGCATGCGAAGTCGTCGCCGCTGCAGCTCGGCATGTCGTCGCCGCCACAGCTCGCTTCGTCTTCGCCGTTGCCGCAGTCCTCGTACTGCCCGTCGCAGCGCCAGTCGCTGGGGATGCACTTGCCGTCGTCGCATGCGAACTGTCCAGGGCACGCGCCCGCGTCCTCGCACGAGCTCTCGTCGTCGCGATCGCTGCAGTCGCCGGTGCCGTCGCAGCGCTGTGCCTCGGCGATGCACTGCCCGTCCGCGCACGTGAACTGCCCCTCGCCGCACTCGCCCGCCGGTGTCGCCGGCGTCTCGCACACCTCGCCCTCGCGCTTGTCGTCGCTCGGCAGCGACACGTAGTAGCTGTCGAGCTCGCCCGGTGCCGTCACCTTCACGCCGCTCTTCGGCTTCAGCGCGTTCGGCTGCGCGACCGTCTTCTGCACGAACCACCGGCCCGACGCGCCTCCGGCCTTGTCGTTCTCGCGCAACAGATCGCGAACCAACGAGTTCCACGTGCCGGCCTGCAGATCGGATCCGACGCCGCCGCTGAACGCGACGTTCGGCGAGTCGATGCCCATCGTGTAGAACATGTACGTCGGCCCCGCGCAGCCCCACTGCTTCTGGTTGTCCTTCAGCAGCAACCAGTTCGGGTTGATCGCGATCGGCACGAAACCCCAGCAGCGGATCCCGCTCACCGGGTGCGTGCCCGCGGTCGAGTTCTGCAGCGTGATCACGCAGAAGCGATCCGCATCGATCTTCCAGTACCCGATCGCGCCGTCGTCTCCGCCCCAGATGTCGAGGTCGATGCGATCGCCGACCTTGCGCTGCCCGCCACCGACCGCGGGCCAGCCCACCCAACCACTGAACTCGTTCTTCCCGGTCGCGGCCTCGGGATCGTCGAGGATCTCGCGCAACAGCTGCTGCGGCGTCTTGTTCTTCGGCAGTGCGAGGATGCCGGCGTGGAAGTCGGTGCGGATCCAGCCGTTGCCGTCGGGATAGTTCCACGCCTTCACGCCGCCCGCGGTGAGCTGCCCGTTCACGTTCGCGGGGATCGTGAAGTCGGCCAGCTCCTGCCAACGCGCCTCGACCCACTTCTGCAGCGCGGCATCGCTGGTCTTGAAGAAGCCGCCCGGCGCCGGCACGGTGCCGGCCTGCTGTTGGAACGTGACCTCGACGCCGCGCACGTCGTCGCACTCACCGGGGTCACGCACGACGCACTCGACATCGGAGAGTGGATCGTTGTGCGCGCAAGGGTCGTCGCACTCCGGCACTTCGCACGACTCGCCGCTCGGCGTGACGCAGTCGTCTTCGCCGGAGACACCTCCGCCCACGAAACCACGCCCATCGCCATCATCGTGGCAGCCGAGCAGCGCGAAGAGTACGAAGGCGATCGGTCGTCGAGTCGCGCGATCCATGAAGACACTCATCACGATCGAGCGTGTCGGATCATTCACGATGTGCAACCTCGATCGAAGTGGACACGCACGCAATTCATGACACGCTCGATCGAGTGCGACGAAGTCATGCGAGTGCTCGCGCGATCTGTGCAGTCGTTGGGCTAATCGCACTGGTGCGATCGAACAACCTGCGCGCCGAAGAGCGCGCGACGATCTTCGTCGCGTTCGACGGCGTGATGCTGGAGGAAGCCGAACAGGACGACGCGGCGCTCGATCGCACTGCGATCGCACAGCTCGCCGGCGCGCACGCAGCCTGGAGCGGCGACGCGACCGCACGGGCCGCGGTGCTGCAGCGCATGCGCGAGCACTGGCAGCGCTACCTCGTCGACGTCGTCGACGCGCGCCCCGACGATCCTTCCTATGTGATGGCCGTCGTCACCGACGGCAGCCCGCTCGGTCCCGGGGTCAGTGGTGCAGCGGTGCTCGACTGCGACGACGAACGCGGCCCCGGCGAGATCGTGTTCGCGTTCGCAGGCGACGAGCCGTCGGCGGTCGCAGCCACGATCTCGCAGGAAGTCGGCCATGCATTCGGCCTCGAGCACGTCGACGACGAAGACGACCTGATGTACCCGTTCGCACAACCGGGCGAGCAACGCTTCCGCGACGGCTGCAGTGCGCTCGCCGCGGGCAGCCGCTGCGACGACGTGCACGCGCGCCACTGCGATCCCGGCCAGCAGAGCGCACACGCCGAGTTGCTCGACGTGCTCGGCTCCGCGATCCCCGACGACGAAGAACCGAGCGTGGCGATCGCGGAGCCCAGCGACGGCGCACAGTTCGTCGCCGGCACCGACGTGCAGATCGTCGCCGAAGCCGACGACGACGTGCACGTCGAGCGCGTCAGCATCTTCGCGGGCGATCGCGAGGTCGGGCACGACGACGCGCCCCCGTACGAGTTCGTGATCACCGCGATCCCGGCGGGCGTCTACGACGTGCGCGTGGTCGCCCGCGACCTCGCCGGCAACGAGACCGAGAGCGATCCGATCGCGATCACGGCCAGCACACCCTACACGCCCGACGTCGCCCGCGGCGGCGGCGAAGCCCAGGGCTGCGCGCTGGATCGCCGCCCGCCCGGCCTGCTCGCTCTGCTCTTGCTCACTCGACTGCGTCGAGCACCAGCATCGTCGCGAAGGCGATCGCGGCCGTCATCGGGATCGTGAAGATCCACGCGATGACGATGTTGCCGGCCACGCCCCAACGCACTGCCGACAGTCGCTTCACCGCACCGACGCCCATGATGCAGGCGTTGATGACGTGCGTCGTGGACACGGGGATGCCCGACGCGCTCGCGACGAGGATCGTGATCGCACCGCTGGTCTCCGCCGCGAAGCCCTGCAGCGGGATGATGCGGATGATCTTCGTGCCCATCGTGCGGATGATGCGTTGACCGCCCGCCATCGTGCCGAGGCCGATCGCGAGCGCACACGCGGTGACCACCCACTCGGGCACGTGACCATCGCCCTGCGGCAGCGACCACTCCGGCAACCCGGTGCCGCCGCTCGCCGTGAATGCGACGAGCGCCAGCGTGATGATGCCCATCGCCTTCTGCGCGTCGTTGCTGCCGTGCGACAGCGCCATGAACGACGCCGACACGAGCTGCAGCTTGCGTGACGTCCAGTCGACCGTCGCAGTGCGCCAGCGTCTCACCATCCACAACAAGCCCAGCATCACGATGAAGCTGAGCGTGAAGCCGATGAGCGGCGAGAGCACGAGCGGCACGAGCACCTTGCCGACCAGCGCGCCCCACTTGAACGCGCCGAAGCCCGCGTGCGCGACGACTGCACCGCACAGCCCGCCGATGAGCGCGTGCGACGAGCTGGACGGGATGCCCCACCACCACGTGAGCAGGTTCCACACGATCGCGCCCACGAGCGCGGCCAGCACGACGGATTGCGTGACGTCGCCGGTGTCGGCGAAGCCCGACGCGATCGTCTTCGCGACGGCGGTGCCGAAGATCGCACCGACGAAGTTGAAGATGCCGGCGATCAGTACCGCGATGCGCACCGGCAGCACGCCGGTCGACACCACCGTCGCGATCGCATTGGCCGCGTCGTGGAAGCCATTGATGAAGTCGAAGATCAGCGCCGTGATGATGACGGCGATGACGAGGCTAACCATGCTTGACCGCCAGGAACGCGAGGTTGTCGGCGACCTTCTCGCAGCGATCCACGGCGTTCTCGAGGTGCTCGAGCACCTCGCGCTCGCGCAGCAGCACGCGCGCATCGACGGTCTCGGCGTGGAAGAGCTCGCTGATGGCGCGGCGATGCAAGCGATCGCCTTCCTTTTCCAGCACGCGGATGCGTCGCTTCGCCGCCATGATGTCGGCGTAGCGACGCTGGCGGAGCAGCGGCACCGCGTCCGCGAGCTCGCCGGTGGCCTTCGCCAGCACGTCCGCGAGCGCGCTCATCGGCCCGGTGGGCTCTTCGACGCCGAGCAGCTCGCACGAGCGTGCGGCTTGGTTCGCGAGGTCGAGCACGTCGTCGAGCTCGCCCGCGAGCGCGTGGATGTCCTCGCGATCGATCGGCGTGACGTACGTCTTCGCCAGCTGCTCTTCGATCTCGTGCACGAGCGCGTCACCCTGGTGCTCGAGCTCTTGCAACGCAGCGCTGACCTTGGCGACCGAGCGATGCTCGGCGAAGTCTGCCAGCGCCTTCGCAGCCTCGTGGCCCAGTCGAGCCTGGCGCTCGAGCAGGTCGAAGAAGCGCTCCTCTTTCGGAACCAGCCCGCGGATGAAGTCCTGGAGTCCCAAGGCCGGCGCAAGCTATCACGTCGCTGGCGTCGGGCGCGGCCGCGGAGCCCGTTCGCGTCAGTTGTCACAGCGATGTCACGCGGGGCGCTGCGCGGGCTGCGTGCACGGCGGCTTGACCCGCACGCGCGCGTTCGCTAAGCGATCGCCCGTCGCCGTCCTCGTGTCGGCGACGACAACCCAGCCGGGAGCCTCGGCGGCGAGCCCAACCACGATTCCCGTGGTGGACGGCACCTACCCGAGACCCGCACGCACCCTCGACAGCGAAGGGCAGCATCATCATGGTCGACTCGTCTGCTTTCGGAATCCTCGAAGTCTCTCCCCGCACCGCAGGTGGCAAGGGCGCGGTGCGTCAGCTCCGTCGTGCGGGCAAGTTCCCCGCGGTCGTCTACGGTCGTGGCGGTGAGAACCGCACGATCGCGATCGATCCGCTCGCGTTCGGCAAGGCCAGCGATCCCGCGAAGGGCTACAACACGTACTTCCAGCTCTCGGTCGTCGAGGGCGGCAAGACGGTGGCGAAAGAGAGCTGTGTCATCACCGACATCCAGCGCGATGCGCTGCGCGGTGACGTCGTGCACATCGACTTCATGCGTGTCGATCCCGAGAAGGAGGTCGTGCGTCAGGTGCCGGTGCGCATCACCGGTCGCGCCGCGGGCGTGATCACCGGTGGTCGCATCAAGACCTTCCGTCGCACGGTGCACGTCGCGGCCAAGCCCGCGCTCATGCCCACCGAGGTCGTCGTCGACGTCACGCCGCTCGAGATGAACCAGTCGCTGCGCGTGCGCGACATCAAGCTCGAGCACGCACGCATCGACGAGTCGCCCGATGCTCCGCTCGCGCACTGCGAGCTCGCACGCACGAAGGTCGAAGGCGACGAGGGTGGGGCGCCGGGAGCCGGTGGCGCGCCTGCGAAGCCTGCGGCTGGCGCGGCGCCTGCGAAGCCCGCGGCTGGCGCGGCGCCTGCGAAGCCGGCCGGAAAGAAGTAGCCCTACTTGGCCGACGCGATTCCGTGGCTGCTGGTCGGCCTCGGCAACCCCGGGGCCAAGTACGCTGGCAATCGACACAACGTGGGGTTCATGGTGATCGAGCGCTGGCTCGATCGCCATGGCACCGCGGGTGCGTCCGAGTGGCGCGAGAAGTTCAACGGCCGCACCGTCGCGCTCACGCATGCGTCCGAGCGCGTCGTGTTGCTCGAGCCGCTCACGTACATGAACCGCAGCGGCCAGAGCGTGCAGGCGGCCGCGGCCTTCTATCACGTGCCCCCTGCACGCATCGTCGTCGTGCACGACGAGGTCGACTTCGAGCTCGCCCGCCTCGCGGTGAAGAAGGGCGGCGGCCACGGCGGCCACAACGGCCTGCGCGATCTGATCGCACAGCTCGGCTCGCCCGACTTCATCCGCATCCGCGTCGGCGTCGGCCGCCCGACGCGAGGCGAAGTCGCCGACTGGGTGCTCTCCGACTTCAACAGCGAAGAACGCTCGATCGAGCTCCCGAAGATGATCGACCGCGCCGAAGCAGCGCTCACCGCCATCCTGAAGGACGGCGTGAACGCAGCGATGAATGCCTTCAACCAGAAGTAAGCCGCTGACTAACCCACCCTAATCCGCATCGCGTAGAACGAGCGGTACACGAACACGATCATCGCGACGAAGAACACCGCGGCCAGTGCCGCGCTGGTAGTGCGCGAGAGCTGGATCGCGAGCTCGACCGCGAGCAACCCGAACAGCGTGGTGAACTTGATGATCGGGTTGAGCGCGACGGACGTGGTGTCCTTGAACGGATCGCCGACCGTGTCGCCGACCACCGCGGCATCGTGGAGCGCCGAGCCCTTCTCCTTGAGATCGACCTCGACCACCTTCTTGGCGTTGTCCCACGAGCCGCCCGCGTTCGCGAGGAACAGCGCCTGGAACAGCCCGAAGAGTGCGATCGAGATCAGGTAGCCGATGAAGAAGAACGGCTCGACGCACGCGAACGCCAGCGTGCCGAAGAACACCGCGAGGAAGATGTTGAACATGCCCTTCTGGGCGTACTGCGTGCAGATCGCGACGACCCGCTTGCTGTCGGTGATCGAGGCCTTCTCGGCGCCTTCCAGCTTGATGTTGGCCTTGATGTACTCGACCGCGCTGTAGGCACCGGTGACGACCGCCTGGGTCGACGCGCCGGTGAACCAGAAGATCACCGCGCCGCCCATGATCAGCCCGAGCAGGAACGGCGGGTGCAACAGCGAGAGCTGGTCGACCTTGGCGGTGAGCCCGGAGGTGAGCACCACGATGATCGAGAAGATCATCGTGGTCGCACCGACCACTGCGGTGCCGATGAGCACCGGCTTCGCAGTGGCCTTGAACGTGTTGCCCGCGCCGTCGTTCTCCTCGAGCAGGTGCTTGGCCTTCTCGAAGCTGGCCTTGATCTTGAAGTCGCGCTCGAGCTCGGCCTTGATGTCGGGGATCGTCTCGATGACGCTGAGCTCGTAGACCGACTGCGCGTTGTCGGTGACCGGGCCGTAGGAGTCGACCGCGATGGTGACCGGGCCCATGCCGAGGAAGCCGAACGCGACCAGACCGAACGCGAACACGCTCGGCGCGAGCATGATGCTCTCGAGCCCGTACATGCTGACGAAGTACGACGCGCCCATGAGCGTGACGACGACGACGCCCATCCAGAACGCGCTGAAGTTGCCGGCGGTGAGGCCCGACAGGATGTTGAGCGAAGCGCCGCCTTCGCGCGACGAGGTCACCACTTCCTTGACGTGGGACGACTCGGTCGACGTGAAGACCTTGATGAGCTCGGGGATGATCGCGCCGGCCAGCGTGCCGCACGAGATGATGAGCGACAGCTTCCACCACAGCGTGCCGTCGCCGAGCGTCGGGATGAGCAGGTAGCTGACCAGGAAGGTGGCACCGACCGAGACGATCGAGGTGAGCCACACCAACACGGTGAGCGGCATCTCGAAGTTGAACGCCGCAGCCGCGCCGATCTTGCCCTTCTGGTAGGTCTCGTTGATGAGGTACGACGCGCCGCTCGCGACCACCATCATGATGCGCATCGCGAAGATCCACACCAAGAGCTGCACCTGCACGAGCTCCTGGGGAACCGCGAGCAGGATGAACGAGATGAGCGCGACACCGGTGACGCCGTAGGTCTCGAAGCCGTCGGCGCTGGGGCCCACGGAGTCGCCGGCGTTGTCGCCCGTGCAGTCCGCGATGACGCCGGGGTTTCGCGCGTCGTCTTCCTTGATCTTGAAGACGATCTTCATCAGGTCGGAGCCGATGTCGGCGATCTTCGTGAAGATGCCGCCCGCGATGCGCAGCGCCGACGCGCCCAGCGACTCGCCGATCGCGAAGCCGATGAAGCACGCGCCCGCGTAGTCGCCGGGCACGAACAAGAGGATGAAGAGCATGAGGATCAGCTCGACGCTGATCAGCAGCATGCCGATGCTCATGCCGGCCTTGAGCGGGATCGCGTAGACCGGGAACGGCTTGCCCTCGAGGCTCGCGAACGCGGTGCGCGAGTTCGCGTAGGTGTTGATGCGGATGCCGTACCAGGCGACGCCGTAGCTGCCGGCGATGCCGATCAAGCTGAACAGCAAGATCACCAGCACCTTCACCGCAGTGAAGTGCTGCAGGAAGCCGAAGTACACCACCATGATCGAGCCGATGAAGACCTCGAGCAGCAGGATGAACTTGCCCTGGTTGATCAAGTAGGTCTTGCAGGTCTCCCAGATGATGTTGGAGATCTCTGCCATCGACTTGTGCACGGGCAGGTTCTTGATCTGGTTGAGCGTGACCAGACCGAACACCAGGCCGAGCGCGGTGACGAAGATGCCGATGGTGAGCAGCGACGCGCCGCTCATGCCCAGCATCTGCACGCTGCCGAGATCGGGGAGCACGAGGTTGGCTTCGCCGCCGCCCTTGTGCTCGGGAGCGGAGGACGCCGAGACCAGTCCGCTGCCGACGAGCACGGCGAGCAGGACGAGGGGCGCGAGGAGGCGGCGGAAGATCTCCCGCCCAGCGACGGGTTTGGACGACGACATGGCAGATCTCCGGGAAAGGGGGCCGGGCGCGGGGCCGCGGCGACGCTCGCACGGACGGCGGCCGCGGGTAACACCCTGCGGCGCTCTGCGCGAGGGCCGGTAGCTGTACGCCGATCGAACGCACGTCGGGATCTGCGGAAACGTGAGGGTTCACGGTTCCGTGCCGCCGGATTTTTGGTAAAGGCCTGCCCGCGCGCGGCCGGCCGAGGCGGTCCAGGCCCGCGGAAGGACATACGCTCGTGGACGCCCAGACGCTCCTCTATCTCATCCCGCTCGCCGGTGTCGTCGGTCTCGCCTACGCGTTCGTGACCGCGAGCTGGATCGGCAAGCAAGATCCCGGTGATCGTCGCATGCAGACGATCGCGGAGCAGATCTTCAAGGGCGCGATGGCATTCATCAGCGCCGAATATCGCGTGCTCGCGATCTTCATCGCTGCCGTCGCCGCGCTGCTCGTCG
>DASZPU010000829.1:0-8090 GCA_035550195.1 Nannocystaceae bacterium | reverse complement strand
AGCAGCGAGCGCGCGCTCGCGGATCTCTATCGCAAGCTGCGGGCCGCCGCAGAACCGCTGGGCGTGCGACTGGTGCTCGGCGGCGCAGGGGCGTGGCCCGAGCGCATCCCGTACGGGCGACGCGTGCACGACTTCCCCGGGTTCGCGGAGCTGCTGGAGACCAACGTGTTGGTGCGGCCGTGAGCACGCGGCGCAAGCTCGCGATCGCGATCGCGACGGTCGTGGTGCTGCAGCTCGGGTTGGCGTTCGCGGTGTACCGCGATCTCGCGCCACCGCCCTTGCCGCCTGCGGAGCCGATCACCGGCGTGGGCGGCGTGTCGGCCGAGCTGTGCCGCACGTGTCACGCCGCGATCTACGACGAGTGGGCGAAGAGCGGGCACGCGCGCGCGTTCGTCGACCCCCTGTACCAAGCCGAGCTCGCGCACAACGACGTCACCTTTCCGTGCGAACGCTGCCACACGCCGATGCACGAGCAACGCGCGACGCGTGCGCTCGGGCTGGTGATGGCGTGGCCGACGATCGTGCCGATCGCGATCGACAACCGTGACTTCGATCCCGCGCTGCAGCGCGAGGGTGTCACCTGCGTGGCCTGTCATCTCGTCGAGGGCGAGCTGGTCGGGCCGTTCGACGACGCGAGCACGGCTCCGCATCCCACGCGCAAGGCCGATCTGCGCGCGGTCGACCTCTGTGCGCGCTGTCATCAGCTCGACTTCGACGTCGTCGGACGCAAGCTCGATCGCCCCGTGCTCGACACCGTCGCGGAGTGGCGCGCGTTCACGGCCTCCGGTGGACAGGAGCGGTGCGTCGACTGCCACATGCCGAGCGCAGGTGAGCGTGCCGGTGCAACGCGCGGGCCGATGCGTGCGAGCGTGCGCCACGATCTTCCCGGGCCGTTCGACGCGGCCTTCGTAGCCGCGCGCGTCGTCGCCACGGCGAGCACGTTCGCGGCCACCGACGATCGCGGCGCGCGTGCGGTCGTCGAGCTCGAGAATCGCGCCGGCCACCGCGTCCCGACCGCGGAGCCGCAGCGGGCGATCGTGATCGAGCTCGCCGCGCTCGACGCGAACGACGTCGCGCTCGCGCGCACGCAGGCCCGCATCGAGCGACCGATCGACGTGGAGACGCTGCGCCCGCTCGGCCCCGATACGACGCTCGCGATCCGCGAGCGCCGGGAGCAAGTGCTCGAGCTGCCCGGTCCGCTCGCGCCCGAGGCGGTGACGCTGCTGCTCACCGTCGACTTCGTGCTGTGGGACCCTGCGGCGCCGGTGGTCGAGCAGCTCGGCGCGGCGCAACCGCGGGCGCATCGATTGCTCGAGCAACGCGTGGAGCTGCCGTGAAGAGCGAGCGCATCGTCGGGCTGATCCTGCTGCAGGCCGCGTCGGTCGTCCCGCTCGTCGCCGCAGCTCTCGGCGCGCGCGAGCTCGGCATCGCCATCGCATGGGTGGCGGTCGCGATCCAGCTCGCGGTGAGCCACGACCGCCGCAACGATGCGCTCGTGATGCTCGCGGCCACCGTGCTCGGCGTCGGCGCGGAGCTGTTGCTCGCGGCGCTCGGGCCGATGCAGTTCGCACGGATCGACGCGCTCGGCATGCCGCTGTGGCTGCCGCCGTCGTGGGCGGTCTTCGGCGCCGCCTTCGGCCACGTGCTCGCGCGCCTGCGAGGTCGCGCGCTCGCATCGTTCGTCGTCGGTGCGATCGCATCCGCGCTCGCGCTCGAAGGCGCGATCGCGGCGGGCGAGGTCGCGGTCGCGCAACCGCTGTCGCGCGTCGTGATCGCGCTCGCGCTCGGTGCCGTGCTCGCCGGCATCTCGGTGCTTGCCTCGCGGATCACCGACGCATCGTCACGAACGCCGCCGTGATCGAGCGCGCTCAGGCGGGCAGCTGGCAGGCGCCGACCCAGTCGAACAGCGGCGGGCCCTCGCCCTCGTCGAAGATCGGCACGCACGCGTGATTCGGCGCGCCCGGGCACATCGCGGACGCGTCGGGGTCGCGGGTGTCGCACAGCGGCGAGCAGCAGCCGTCGGTGCTCGCACACTCGAAGAAGTTGTCGGGCACGACGCAGCGCATGCCGGGATCACAATCGTTGGTGAACAAGCACGAGTCCCCGTACGCCCCACCCGGGCCCGAGACATCGTCGAGGCACACGAAGTGATCGTTCACCTTGTAGCAGCCATAGCCGTCGGGGCAGGTGGTGCCGAACGGATCGCAATCAGTCGCGCACAGCCGCGGTAGCGCGTCGGGGGGACCGACGCACCGCGCGTTGGGATCGGCGCAGGTGAGATCGTCGAGCTCGGGATCCTCGATGCAGAACGACAAGCAGCGTCCGGTGAGCTCGGTGGGCTCGTACACGACGCAGAACAAGCCGCGTCCACAGTCGTCGAGGCCGCTCGCGATCCACTCTTGCACGGTGCACGGCGCGTCGATGAAGCCGGGATTGTCGGCGAGCGGGACACAGCGCGTCGCGTCCTGCGCGAGCCCGCCATCGCTCGCGTAGGGCATGCACTTCTCGCCGTCGGGGCAGCCGTCCGCGTAGACGTCGCATTGCGTGAGCACGCCGCCGTCGGGCGCGATCACGATGTTGCTGCCGCTCGATGATCCATCGGCGGTGCTGCTCGCTTCGGCGGGCGTGGTGCCGCCGCTGCTACTCGTGCTGCTCGTGCTCGTGCTCGTGCTCGTGTCGCCCTGCGAGCTCGACGTGCACGCGATCACCAGCGCCAACGCGGCGGACCAACGCATCCAGGTAGATCACTACCACTCGACGGTGCCGCGCGGGCGATCCTTTGCGCCCGCGCTCGTGGTGCCGGCCCGCGACGCGCCCGCCGCGGGGACCGGCAGCGCGTCGGGATCGAAGTAGCCGCCGTGGGTGCCGTCGCCGGGGTCGTAGCCGATGTCGCCGACGAACGAGAACATCTGCGCGGTGGCCACCGCATCGGGCGACAGCTCCTCGATGCGCACCGCGGGCAGCACCTCGAGCGCAGCCGCAGCGGCGCGCGCCCACGCCTGCTCCTGCCACGGCGAGCGCGCGCATGCACGCGCGAGCATGCCGACCACCTCGCGCAGCTGCATCCCCGGGCGCTGGAACACCCGCGCTTCGAGGAACGCGAACACCTCGCGCATCGGATGCGGCCACGCGCATGCGAGCGCGAGCAACGCGACGATCGCATCCTCTTCACCATCGCGCGGCCGACGGTTGGGCTCGCGCGTCCAGATGATCTTGAGCAGCTTGTAGACGTTGATGAGCCGCTTCGCGCCGCGCGGCGACAGCCCGAGACCGCCCGCGCAACGCTGCAGCCGCTCGGCTTCGGCGACGGTGAGCTGCAACAGCTTCGTGGGCAGCTGCTGCCACTGCAGTCGCTGATCGGGATCGGTGGGATGACGCAGCGCGGCGTCGCGACGGATGCGGCCCTGTCGACCGGGCGGCTTCGACTCGTCGCGCAACGGATCGACCGGGCGCGGCACCGCGTCGTCTTCGACCGGCGCGATGAGGACTTGTCCACGCAGGTACTCTGCGAACGACTCCGCGTCGAGCACCGGCACGCGATAGGGGATCTGGATGATCTTCTCGATGTAGTCGAGCCCCGACGGCGCACCGAGTCGCGACAGCACGCCCTGGTAGACCCGCTCGAGCGCGCGCGACACGTAGCGCACGTCGAGCGCGAGCACGACGACGAACAACCGGGTCTTGAGCAGGAGCTGGGTGGCCTCGAGCACCTCGACGACGCGATCGGGTGGGCAGCGATCGAGATCGTCGATGAACAGCGCGACGCGGGCCGGGCCGCGCGGGAACAGCGAGCGCAGGCGATCGTTGTCGATCTCGCGGCTCGCGAGCGCGCGCGACAGCTCGAGCAGATCGGCCTGCACGCCGGCGAGCGGACCGAGCCCACCGGCATACCCGCCGCCATCGATGCGCGCCTGCAGGAACTCGTGCACCGATCCGAACTCGCCGAGCACGAGATCGGCGCGGGCTTTGACCACGGTGGTCTCCACCGCGACGACCTTGCTCTCCAGCTCCTTGAGCGCGCCGTCTTTGTCGAAGACTTCCTTGCGGCGCACGACCCGAGCCTCGGTGTGCACGACCGAGACCTGCTCGACCATGCTCTGGTACTCGCCGTAGCGCTCGAAGAGCTGGCCGAGCAGCGTGCGACCGGCGTGGATGTAGATGCCGATGGCCGAGATCGCCGCGGTGATCGAAGCCACCAGCGCGCGCCACTGCGGCGCCAGTGCGAGCGCCGCGAGCACACCGAACAGCACGACGACGCCGACGACGATCGCGAACTCGAGCGGCCGCTGCAAGATGAGCTGGGGGATCGCGCGCAGTCGCTCGCCGATGGAGAACTCGGCGTCGATGCTGCCGTCTTCGCGCACCTTGTTGGAGAGGATCTCGCGCGTGCGCTCGAACAGCTTGCCGGCCTTCGCACGGAGCAGCGCGCCGTACGTGCGCCACGCTTCCTCTTCGTTGAGCTGCTGCACGAGCTCGCCCTTGCGACGCTCGGCATCGGCGCGCAGCTTCTCCAGCTCGCGCTCGTGCTCCTCGAGGGCCTTGCGCTTCTCCTCGGTGCGGCGACGCAGCTCGGTCCACAGCTCGCCACCACCTTCGCTCGCGAGTCGCTGTAGCTCGGCTTGCTCGTCCTCGGTGAGGTGCACGAGGTAACGATGCTGCTCCGCGGGATCGAGCGCCGAGAGGATGCCCCACAGCGGGCCCCCGAGTCGGATCTTCTCGCGGCGCTGCTCCGCGGTGACCGCTTCGCTGTCGCCCTTGCGCGCGGGACAGATCGCGGTGGCGAGCTGTTGCTCGAGCGTGAGCTGGCGTTCGAGCTCGTCGAAGATCGTGCCCATCAACGACGACCAGAGATCGGCCTTCGCGAAGGTCCACGCGTCGAAGCGCACCGTGTAGATGTGGCCGACGTAGGTGAACGCGTGCTCGGGATCCTCGGCCCACGCCATCTTCGCGTCGACCGGTAGGCTGCGGATCTTGCGGATGCGCTCGGCGATGAGCTGCAGCGCGAACGACTTGCCCGAGCCCCAGCCACCGATCACGCCCACCACGAGCGGCGGCTCGAGCTCGCGCAGCATCAGCATCTCGGCGAGCGCACCGGCTTCGACCGTGTTGTCGATCAGATCTTCGCCGTCGAGGCCGTCGTTGGCGAACGCTTGCGGACGGAGCGGACGCTCGCCGACCTCTGCGAACGCGGCGATGCCCGTAGCGACCAGCAGCACGGTGTGCAGCTCGACCGGTGGCGGCAGGTTCTCGATGCGACGCAGCATCGCGGCGACGCGCTTGCGTGCGGGCTCGTCGGTGTCGTCGGCGAAGATCGCGAGCGCGAGCGTGCGCAGGCGCATCGCGTCGGCGCGCAACACCGCCTGCATGGTGGCGTCGCCGATCTCTTCGGGTGTGCTCGCGACGGTGTCGACGCGCACGAGCAGCACGCGCAGATTCGGCGTGGAGTGACGACTGGGGCGCAAGAGCGGCAGCTCGATCGAGCGCACGCGGGGAAAGTCCTCGGCCGGCTCGGCGAACGCCTTCGCGATCGCGTCGCGCAGGCGCGTGGGATCGACCGCGCGCCCGAGCAGCTCGAACCATCGGCCGCTCGGTGCGAACGGATCGTTGCCGATCGGGATCGCGAGCGCTTCGCCGCCGATCGCCCACGGGCGCGTCGACGCGACCGAGGTGATGTGCGTGTGCCCGCCCCAGCGCGCGAGGTGCCGCCCGACCGCGAGCTCGCGCTCGTCCATGGGCGTCTCAGCGGACATCGTGCTCGAGCTCCCCGAGCCCGACGTGATCCGGGAACGGATACACCGTCCACGGATCGTCGATCGTGACGTGCAAGCGGTTGAAGAACATCGGATGGATCACGCAGTCGTCGTCGGACTGCAGATCGAGCCGGTTGCGCCCGAAGTACTCGAAGTCGGCGGTGACGACCCGCCGCGCTTCGCTGACCGTGCGCACGCGCCCGACCACGCCGAGCTCGGCGACGAGCCGACGAAACGCTTCGAGCGAGTAGCTGCGCCCCGGCCACGCACCCGACGAGTTGCGCGCACGCTTGTCGAGGAAGCTGCCCTTGAAACGGATCGGCGCGCGCACGAGCGCGCCGATGATCTCGCTCGCGCTCTTGTGGATGCGGCTGTACGAGTTGAGCACCTCGGTGGCGAGCTCGAGCTCGGCTTGGTGCACCGCCGCGACGATCTGCTCGGGCGTGAAGCGCGGGAAGGTGCCTTCGTCGCGCGCACGTCGTGCGATCGCGTTGCAGATGACCACGAGCTGACGCGGGCGCATCTGCGTGTGCCGCAGGATGTACGGGAACGTGTCTTCGACGAGGCCGAGCCCGTTGCTGAGGCTGCCGCCGAAATACGGTGTCCATGCGTGCTCGAGCACGGACGCGAACTTGTCCCAGTCGGCGAGCACGAGACCATGCGGGACGAGGTCGGGTTCGTGCGCGAGCAGATGATGGTGGAAGCGCCACGACACCAGGCGCAGCAGATCCTTCGGGCGCCAGTTCAGATAGACCGGCGCCTGCGCGAACTTGAGTGGGTTCGCGATGACCTTCTCCTGCAGGTGCGGGAACACCTCGGCGGTGACGAACGCCTTCATGTGGATGCCGTCGCGCAGGTGATGCGTCGACATCGACGCCGCGCACTGGATGAGCCCGGCGATCATCAACATGATCGAGTCGTCGTAGACGTCGTAGTGCTCGAGCGAGTCGACCGCGATGATCACCGGGCGCTTCTTGGTGATCGCGAGCGTCGCCCGCCGTGCTGCGACGTGCACCGGGTCGCGCAGCTTCGTGCGCATCGCCTCGAGCAAGCGGTGCTCCTCGAGATCTTCGAACTCCATCGCGAGCTCGCCGACGGCGTCGACGATCAGCTCCGACGGAATGCGCCGCTGGGGGAACGGACAGCCCGCGTCGATCTCGCTGGAATAGCTGCGGTACTCCTGGAAGAGCAGCGTCCAGATCGCCCACTCCCACACGCGCTCGAACAACGCGAGCCCGGTGTCGGTGCCGAGCTGACGACCCGCGATCAGCCGCGCGAACACGTCTTCGTAGATCGTCGGCTCGTCGACGTCGATGCAGCGACAGTCGCGGATGCGATCCTGGAACGTGAAGTAGCGCGACAGCGAAGTCTTGCCGCAACCACGTCGACCGACGACGAGGTACACCTGCGGATCGAGGCACGCCGCGTTGAACGGCGTGTGCTCGAAGTACCAGCGCTCGTAGTCACGACCGAGCTGCTCGGTCTCCTGCTCGCAGGAGACCTCGCCGAAAGGGTTCTTGAGCCGATTCATCCCGAGCGCGCGCGCACGCGGGAAGCATAGCTGCGCGGCTTCGCGCTCGCCAGAGAACGCCCGTTCGGGTCAGCCGTTCTTCACGATCTGCACTTCGTCGGGCTTCACCGTGATCACTTGCGTGACCTCGCGACCGTCGGGCCACTTCCACTTCACGCGATGCTTGCCCGCCGCGACCTTGTGCGCGCCGATCGGCGTCGTGCCGAGGAGCTTGCCGTCGACGAACACCTGCGCCGGGCCTGCGCCGGGGTTCGTGCCGATGCGCAGCGTCGCGGTCTGCTCCGCGCCGGGCACGAACGGGTTCATGAGATCCGGGCTGCCTTCGCCGCTCGCGAGTGGATCCGAGGAATCGTCGTCGGATCTCTGGAACGGATCCTTCAACCCGACCGGCGTCTTCGCCTCGCGACCGCGCATGCGCACCGTCGCGCTCGGCTTCGTCGGCTCGACGATCGTCGGCGGCATCGCGACGAGCACGATCGGAAGATCGAGCTCGCCCGAAGGCACGTCGATCGTGCGACTCCACGTCTCGAAGCCGTCGCGCTCCACCGCGATCGCGTGGCTGCCGACCGCGAGATTCGTCGCGACGAACGGTGACGGCCCCGCGATCGATCGCCCGTCGACGCGCACGATCGCATCGCGCGGCTCGACCGTGACCACGAGATGACCGAGCTGCGGCGCAGCCGGCGGCGTTGCGACCGGCGTGGCCACCGCGAGCGGGATCGCATGCGGAGCTTCCGGCGCCGCGATCACGATCGGTGGCTCCGGAGTCCGCGGCAGCAACCAGACGATCGTCAGCGTCGCTGCGATCG
>DASZPU010000828.1:0-5450 GCA_035550195.1 Nannocystaceae bacterium | reverse complement strand
AGATACGGCGTGACCGACCAGCGCCAACCATCGGTGGCGCGGTACTCGAGCTCGAGCGACGTCGCGACGACGCCGCGACGTCCGAGCTCGCGCAAGCGATTGCCGCCGGTCGTCACGAACGAGGCGGGCGCCGTGCCGGTGAGCTGCAGCTGATGCGGCGCAGTGGGATCGCCGACGACCGAGATGCCGACGCCCGCACCGGCCCAGTGCGCGTCGGCACGCGCACCGAGGATCTGCGAGCCCGCGAGGTCACCCATCAACAGATCGAGGCCCGCGGACGCGTGCTTGGCCAGCAGCGGGCCCGCGACCTCGGTGCGCTGCGCGAGCCCGGTGCGACGGCGATCGAGATCGAGCGAGTTGGCCCAGCCGCGCACGAGGCTGCCGTGGCCGAGCTTCACGTCGCGCTGCACACCGGCGTCGAGCTGCACGTGCACGTGCGAGGCTTTGCCGAACGCGTAGTCGTCCTGGTAGGTGACCTGCTGCAGGATCGCGACCACGTCACCGGCTTCGTCCCAGTCGCGCAGACGAAAGACGCCGCGATCGTCGGGGGCGCGATCGGCCATCCGCAGCCGCAGCGGTACGGCGAACGCGAGCCGCACCGGTGCGAGCGCGCGCAGATCGAGCCCGACCGACGGCAGGATCGCGACCGCGGGATCTTCCGCGATCGATCCGAACGAGAGCCCGAGTCGCGCATGGCCGTGCACGCGACGACGCGTCGGTGCACGCAGCGGAGCCGCGCGATCGATGAACACGGTGCCGTGACCGACGCGCGCGTGTGGACGGTCGTCGATGATCGACGTCGGCGGAGCCGCGAAGAGCAACGCGAGCGCCAGCGCGCTCACGACGTCTCGCCGTCCGGCTCGTCTTCCATCGCGGGACGGCCGGGCGCATCGGCCTCGGCCGGATCCTCGTCGCCCGGCGGCTTGCCGCGCTCGGGATCCGGCGGCGGATCGATCTCGAGCGCATCGTCGTCGATGGGCGTCGTGCCGCCCGCGAGCAACCCGGTGAGCGCGCGCTGACCTTCCTGTGCGTCGAGCAGCGCCTGGATCTCGCCGAGGCACGCGCCCTCGCTGCCGCGCTCGTTGCCGTCGAACGCGAGCGGCACGTCCTTCCACAGCAGGTAGTCCTCTTCGGACAGACGATTGCGCTCGCGCATGATGCCGAGGATGCGCGACAGCTTGATCTGCATCGACGGCGACAGCACACCGCGACAGTAATGCGAGTGACGACGCACCGGGCTCGGCAGCATGAGCGCGAGATAGGCGGCTTCGGGTGGGCTGAGCTCTTCGGGATACTTGCCGAAGTAGTGCCGCGCGGCGCGGGTGATGCCGTAGATGCCCGGACCGAACTCGATCACGTTGAGATAGATCTCCATGATCCGATCCTTGCTCAACGCGGTTTCGACGTACCAGGTCAGGAAGAGCTCCTGGAGCTTCCGTGAGAGCGTACGCTCGTGTGACAAGAGCACGTTCTTCACCATCTGCATGGTGATGGTGCTCGCGCCGAGCCGCACCTTGCCGGCGGCGAGATTGCGCTGCATCGCGGTGCGGAACTGCGAGGGCAAGAAGCCGTTGTGGCGCCAGAAGCCGCCGTCCTCGGTGGTGAGCACGGCCTGCACCATGTGCTTCGAGATCTGCGACAGCGGCGTGAACGTGCTGGAGCCCGAGTAGAGCTGCACGACGCGCTGACGGCCGTCGCGCATGGTGACGCGATGCGTGAAGGCGCCACCGAGTCGTTCCGCCGACACCTGCGCGGGCACTTCCCGCGGAACGCAGCTCGCGATGCCGACGCGCCCGCCGAGCACGAGGCGCTCGAGATCGGAGTAGTCGGCGTCGAAGGCCATATCGAGATCGAAGTCGCCGTCGAGGAGGAAGCCTTGCAAGCTCGGCACGAGCTCGGCCGGGATCGCATCGAGCACCGCCTGGCACGGCACCGCGGGCACGCGCGCATGCATGCGATAGCGACGGTGGCGACGCTCGAGCGCATGCTCGATCTCGCCGGTGAGCTGCAGCGCGACACCTTCACGGGTGATGTCGGCGTGATCGATGCGCAGACGCCGGGATTTCGGATCGACTTCCACCGCGAACTGCAGCTCGAAGCCGAGATCGCGCACCGGCTGCTTCGCGAGCACGGGATGATCGACGTTGAGGCCTTCGAGCGAGACGTCACCTTCGACGCGCGCGATGCCACCGCCGAACACGACCGCGACGTGGCCACCGACGCTGGCCTTCTCGGAGTCGACCACCGGTAGGCCGCGCAGTACCTGCGGCACACGCCCGAGCTCGAACTCGGCCATGTCGACGACGAGCATGCCTGCGCTGAGATCGCGGCGCACACGGCCGGCGAGCGACCACAGGCGTTCGCTCGCGGGCGCACCATCGGCGTGATCGGAGAAGCCGCCGTTGATGTCGAGCGCGACCTCGGTGGCGCGCGCATCGGAGAGCTCGACCCAGCCGTCGACGCCCGCGACGGCGATCTCCGGCGTGACGGGTGCGCCGAGATCTTCGAACGCGATCTTGAGCGGGAAGCGTGGCGCACCGGCCTCGCGATCGATCGCGAGCTCGGTGCGGATCTCTCGCGCGCTCACCATCGGCGAGCCGCGCGGCTCGGCGCGCGCATCGGCGAGCACCAGCGCGACCGTGCCGGCTTTCGGATCGAGCTGCGCCTGTGCGCGCGCCTCGAAGTGCTTCACCGGCGCCTTGTCGCCCTCGTCGTCCACGACGAACCAGACCTCGCGCATCGCGATCGCATCGGGAACGATGCGCACACGGCCGGGCTCCGCGGTCGGCTCCGCTTGCTCGCGACGTCGCGCGCGTCGCACGAGATCCTCCAGCGCGGCACGGGTGCCCTGCACGCGGCCGCCGTCGACTTCGATGTGCTCCACGACGACGCGTCCGCTCCACCACGCGCTGGGATCGAGATCGACGTGCACGTGATCGAAGCGCAAGATCGGCTGCTCGGGATCGCCGACCGTGAGCTCGAACAGATCGACGCGATCGAACGCGAGCTCGAGCTGCGCGAGCTCGACCGGCAGCTCGAGCCGTCGCTCGAGCTTCTCGACGAGCGCGTCCTTCACCATCCCGCGCGACCACAGCGGCGCGGTCACGATTGCGACGACGACCGCGATCACCCACACCCCGAACGCCGCGAGGAGCCAGACCCACGCGCGAGACGTGAGCTTTGGGGCCGGGGAACGCCGCATCGTCGCGCGTCGGTGGTCGACCAAGGGTACTCGTCCGCGACGGATCCGACCAAGTACGCATCGCCATGCCCGACGGCATCCCCGCCGCGATCGACGAGGCCCCGAATTGCCGAAGGCCCCGGGTTGCGGGGCCTTCGTTCGCGCGGGGCGCCGAGCTGGGAGTTACTTCGCGCCGGTGCAGCTGATGGCGAAGAACGCCTTGCCACTGCGGGTGTCGTCGCTGTAGCTCCCCGCGGAGATCACCAAGAAGCCACCGCTCTCGATGCCGTACTTCGTGTTGAGCAGCTGCTTGCTGCCGTCGCGGCTCGACAGGCTCGCTTGCAGGTTGATGCGCTGCTCGTCGCCGCCGAGCAACGTGAGGCCGAGCTTGTTGCCGGTCTTGAACGTGGTCTCCGACTGCGTGTCGAGCTTGAGCTTCAGCGTCTTGCGCTCGAGCAGGAAGAAACCCTTCGCCCACGCGAACTCGTCGGTCTCGAAGGTGCTGCGCAGGAACTCGAGGTCGGCGGGGATCGTACCGTCACCGTCCTTGGAGAGCAGCACCGAGTGCACCTGACAGTTGGCCTTGTTGACCGCAGCCTCGGCCACACCGGGCGCCGCGAAGACGCTCGCGACCGCGAGCGTGGGTGCGAGCACCGAAGCGAGGATGGGCGCGAACAAGCGGGTCTTGATGCGGTACGTCATAGCGAACGTTCACTCTTCTGCGGCGTCTCGTCCTCTTCGACGTAGAGGACGGTGCTGACACCGGTATGGGAGATGCGCCCGTGCTTGCCCCCGAACTCGATGCCTTGGATGTCGGCTTCGGCGGCGTGCGGGACGGGGAGCGCGTCGTCGGTGGACGGCGGGAGCTCTTCGGTCTTCGCGATACGGGTCTCGGGCTTCGGGGGCGCGGTGGGTGCCGGTCCCTTCGGCGCAGTGGTCTCGGGCAGAGACGCGACAGAGTTGTCGTGATTCACCGACGGCTCCGACCCGGCCATCTGCACGGCCACGATCGCGACCGCAGCTGCACCGGCGGCGGCGAGCAGCGGGATGCGGAACGGACGGAGCAACGCGCCGAGGCGCGCCCACAACGAGGCGGGCGGCTGTACGGCCGCGCGCGCCTGCTTGGTCTCGCTGTCGATGGCGCGATCGATCTCGTCCCAGATCTGCTCGAAGCGTGCGCGCGGGACCTCGAGCGCACGCATCTCGCAGCTGCGATCGACGAGATCTCGCATGAGGCCCATGTGGGCGAGGTGCTGCTGCAGCTCGGGATCGCGACCGATGCGGTCTTGCATCTGCGCGGTCGCGGCCTCGTCGAGCTCGCCGTCGAAGTAGGCCTGCAGCTCGGCCTCGTGCTTCGGGATCGTGTGGTCGTCGGTCATGGCATCGCCGCTTCGTGGTGGAGCTCGCCCTCGCCCTCGTCTTCTTCGCCGGGCTCGGGCAGGTGTTCGAGCCGCTCGCGCAACAACTTCTGCATGTTGCGTCGCGCGTGGAAGAGGCGGCTCATGATGGTGCCTTTGGAACAGTTCATGGCCTTCGCCATGTCGGCATAGGACAAACCTTGGAGCTCGCGCATCACGATGACGGCCCGGTGTTTGTCGCTCAAGTGATCCAGGCTCGCTTCGACGGCGGAGAGAATCTCCTTGTTCTCTACCGCCTCCGATGGATTTCCGAGCGCCGATGGAGGAAGGAGCTCACTGGGTGCGACCTGCTGATCGTCGTCGTGGCGCAGGCGGTCGTCGAACTCGACATCTTTCTTGCGGGTGTTGCGGCGGAGGTGATCGATGCAGAGGTTCGCGACGATGCGGTACAGCCACGTGTAGAAGCTCGACTGCCCCTCGAAGTTGGGCAGGTAGCGGTAGACCTTGATGAAGGCTTCTTGCACCACGTCGAGGGCATCTTCTTGGCTGCGCAGGAATCCGTATGCGACCGAGTACGTCTTGCGCTCGTAGCGCTCGTACAGCATCTGGAATGCTCGCCGATCCCCGCCACGGCAGGCTTCGACCAACTCGTGGTCGTCGGCGTCGTTTGAAAGCACTGTGGGACTGTCCTTCGACGGTGCGTTTTGGCTGCTATTCAGGCTGTGGGCCATCCAGCGGGCCTAGGGCGGCGATTCGCCCATGACGCACTCGCGCTCGCCGGTTATACCTTCGACCGGACCGGATCGGGGAACCGATGATGCCTGGGGCGGAGCAAACATGAGCCGAGGCGCGGGGTTGCGCCGCTTGGTTCGCCGTGCGCGGCTCTGGGCCTTCGCGGGCGCAGTGCTCGC
>DASZPU010000827.1:0-5587 GCA_035550195.1 Nannocystaceae bacterium | reverse complement strand
GCTCCGCGAGTCGGCGCGCGAACAAGTGCTCGACGGCGGCGGCGAGCAGCTCGGACTTCGTCGGAAAGTGGTGCAGATGAGCGCCGCGCGACGCCTTCGCGCGCTTGCACACCTCGACGGTCGAGGTGCCCGCGTAGCCGTGCTTCACGAGCACGTCGATCGCGGCCTCGAGCAGACGCGTGCGCGTCGCGATGGCGCGCGCCTGCATGGGTGGCGATTCGGCTGCGCGGGCGACCACGGGCGGCAGCATGACCGGGTCCGGTGAAACAGTCAAGTCTGACTGTTTTGCGGATCCGTCACATCCTGTAAGCCGGCCGCGTGCGCGGTGCGTTCGCAGGCCGATGCCTTTGAACCTGCCCCGCCGTCGCATGTGCTCGCTCCTCTTCGGGGCCGCGTTCATCCCCGCCTGTGCGCCGCAGCCGAACGCGCGCACCATCACACCGGGCGGCACCGCGACACCGCCGACCGTGCCGCCCTCCGAAGCGCCGCGGCTCGTCGAGCTCACGGCCGTGCTCGATCGCCGAGCGCTCTTCGTCGACAAGCCCGACGAGCTGGTCGCGCGCGTGCGTGTGCAGGCCGGCACCGTCGATCGCAGAGTGCGTCCGCCGATCGACATCGCGCTGGTGATCGACACCTCGGGATCGATGGAAGGCCAAGCCATCGACGACGCGCGCCAAGCCGCGCTCGCGCTGCTCGAGGGCCTGAAGGCCGGCGATCGCCTCACCGTGGTGACGTTCGACTCGAAGGCCGAGCTGCTCGTGCCCACCGTCGTGCTCGACGCGAAGACCACCGCGTCTGCGCGCGCGAGCATCCTCGGCATGCAGGCGCGTGGCACCACCGATCTCGCCGCCGGTCTACAGACCGGCCTGTCGCAGCTCGCCGCGAACATGGACGCGACCCGCACGCGTCGCATCGTGCTGCTCAGCGATGGTGTGCCCAACGACGCGAGCACGATCCCCGGGCTCGCCGAGAGCGCGCGCATGTCCGGCATCGCGATCACGGCGCTCGGCTTCGGGCTCGAGTACGACGAGACGTTGCTGGCCCAGCTCGCGCGTCACACCGGCGGTCGCTTCCATCGGATCGCCGGCGAGGAGCGCATCGCGGGTGCGTTCACCGACGAGCTCTTGCGCATGGACCAGGCCATCGCCGGCAACGTCGTGCTCACGTTGCGCGCCGGACCGGGCGTGCAGCTGCGCAGCGTCGTGGGGCACCCCGAGATTCCCAGCGGTAGCCCCGCGGCCACGATGACGCTGACCGATCTCGCCGAAGGCCAAGCACAGGAGCTCTACGTCGAGCTCGCGACCGCAGGCCATCGCGACGGCGCGAAGGTCGAGCTACTCGACGTGCAAGTCGACTACGACGAGCGCACGATCGCCGCCGGACGATTGCAGTGCGATGCGTTCCTGTCGCTGCCGACGAGCACGGTCGCCGCGGACGCCGAAGAACGTGATCGCGAGCTCGAGCGTGGCGTCGCGCGTGCGCGCGCGGCCGCGGCGACCCTCGACGCGGTCGCACGCTCGCGTGCCGGTGACTTCGTCGGTGCGGTCGCGGTGCTCGACGAAGCGCTCACCCGGGCGAAGCGCTCCGCGAAGCAGCTCGACGATGCCGAGCTCGCGACGCACGTCGACGAGCTGACCAAGCTGCGCAAGACGCTGGCGGTCGAGGCCAAGCGTCAGGCCGCAGAGCTGCGCAAGCTCGCCGCCGAAGAAGCGCGGCTCAGTCGCTCCGGTGTGCCGCGCAGCGCCCAACCGATGCCGGCCCCGATGGCCGCGGGCGACCTCGCGACCATCAAGAGCAGCCACGCCGCGGCGGTCGACGCTTTCCAAGCGCACTGATCGCTCGATCACTGCGGCGAGAGATCTCCGAATGCGTGGAGATCGCTCCCGATCACGACCTGCTTTCGTGCGTTCCGAGCGGCTGTCGCGGGTTCGTCACGTCGGTGCCGTCTTCCGATCGCCATCGGCTGCGAGCATGATCGAAAGCTGCCGACGTTCGATTTCGGGCGGCGGTGATCGAGGAAGCCGGGGAAGTCCAGCAGCCCGGCGTGCCCGGTGGGTCGGGGGGAAACCCCGTCGCACCGGGCACGCCGGGCGGGCGGGCACGCGTGTGCTCGAATCGGTGCAAGCTTGCACGACGTGGTCGACGCATCCGCGACGATCGAAGCGCGAGACGGCTGGTTGCTCGTCGTGCAGCACGGTCGGCTCGGTGATCTCGACGAAGCACGTGCGCTGCAAGCCAAGGTGCTGCACGCCTGCGATGCCCGAGGATCGCGGCGCGTGCTGTTCGACAACCGCGACACCGAGCCACCCGCGGACGACGTGCGTGACGCGATGTTCGAGTGGGCGGTGACGGAGCTCGAGCGCGCCGCGTTGCTGTTGCGGTCCGATCTCAAGCGCGTGCGCGCCAACATGGATGCGTTGTCGCGACGCGGTCGCGTGCGCGCGTTCGTCGTCGAGCACGAAGCGATCGCGTGGCTGCTGCGATGACGCTCAACCTGCGCCCGGCAGGTCGCTGGCCGCACGCGTGATCGCGGCGAGCGTCGCATCGTCGACGTCGCGCTCGTCGGGCCACGCGATGCCGACCACCGCGAACAGCTCGCCGCCGCGGTCGTGCACCGGCAACGCCGCCGCGGCCTTCGCATCGACCGCCTTCGCACCGGGGCGCACGTCGCCGGTGCCGTCGGTCGCGAGGTTGCACGTCGACACCGGCTTGTCGCGCTCCCACGCGAGCCCGGCCATGCCGCGTCCCTTCGGGATCGTCGCGGTGACCTCGACGACTTTCGGCGGGATGTTCACGGCGGCGGCGATCTCGAGCAGCTCGCCCTTGCGCACGTGGACGGTGCCGGCCGCGCCCGCATGGGTCGCGAGGAAGCGTTCGAGCCAGGCCTGCAGAGCGTCGTCGAAGCGCGGCATGGCCGGACGATAACACTCCTCGTCGCCGAGATCGGCGGGAGAGTTCTATGCTCCCCCGACGTGACCCTCGCACCCCCGGCCGATCGCGTGGAGCAGCGCTTCACGATCGCGTGCAGCTATCCGGTGGTGTTCACGCGCGATGCGTTCGCGGCGGAGAACGACGCGCTCGCGTGGGCGATCGCTCGCGGCCGCGATGGCCGTCGCCTGCGCGCGCTCGCGATCGTCGACGATGGAGTCGCGCGCGCGTGGCCGGATCTCGTGGCACGGCTCGACGCGTACGCGGCCGCGCATGCCGACGTCTTCGCGTGGAGCGGGCCCGCGATGATCGTGCCCGGCGGCGAGGCTGCGAAGCAGGATTCCGAGCTGCTCGCACGGTTGCTCGCGCGCATGCGCGAGGACCATCTCGATCGTCACGAGGTCGTGGTCGCGATCGGCGGCGGTGCGGTGCTCGACGTCGTCGGATATGCCGCGGCCACCGTGCATCGCGGATTGCGACTCGTGCGGATGCCGAGCACCGTGCTCGCGCAGAACGACGCCGGCATCGGCGTGAAGAACGGCATCAATGCGTTCGGCGCGAAGAACTTCCTCGGCACGTTCGCGGTGCCGTGGGCGGTCGTCGACGACCTGACGTTGCTCGAGTCGTTGTCCGCCCGTGATCGCACGGCGGGCATCGCCGAGGCGATCAAGGTCGCGGCGATCCGCGACGAGACGTTCTTCGAGTGGCTCGTGCGAAACGCGAGCGCGCTGTACCACGGCGAGCGCGAAGCGATCGAGACCATGGTGCGGCGCTGCGCCGAGCTCCATCTCGCGCACATCCGCGAGTCGGGTGATCCATTCGAGAGCGGCACCGCGCGACCACTCGACTTCGGCCACTGGGCTGCGCATGCGCTGGAGTCGCTCACCGACGGTGCGCTGCGCCACGGTGAAGCGGTCGCGATCGGCATCGCGCTCGATACTCGCTACGCGGTCGCGACCGGTCGACTCGCGCCCGCAGCCGGTGCGGCCGTGCATGCGCTCGTCGGTGCGGTCGGGCTGCCGCGCTGGCACGCCGCGCTCGCGCTGCGCGACGCGAGCGGACGACACGCGGTGCTCGCCGGCCTCGACGAGTTCCGCGAGCACCTCGGTGGCGAGCTCACCGTAACGCTGCTCGCTGCGCTCGGCCACGGCGTCGAAGTGCACGAGATGGACGAGCCGCAGATCCTCGCCGCGATCGAATGGCTCGCGCAGCAAGGTGCGTAGCCGTGCAGCTCGGCTACTGCACCAACATCCATCCCGGCGAGACCGCCGACGAGCTCGTCGCCGCGATCGACCGCCACGTCGGCAACGTGCGCGCCTCGGTGTCTCCGCGCGCGAGCATGCCGGTGGGGCTGCGCGTGTCCGCCGAGGCCGCGCGCACGCTGCAACGCGGCAGTGAGCGCGAGCGCCTGTGCGATGCGCTCGTGAACGCCGGCGCGCACGCCTTCACGATCAACGGCTTCCCCTACGGTCGCTTCCACGGCACGCGCGTGAAGGATGCGGTGTATCGCCCCGACTGGCGTGAGCCGGCCCGGCTCGCGTACACGCGCGACCTCGTCGAGCTCGCCGCCGCGATCGCGCCCGTCGAGCTCGAGCCGTCGATCAGCACCGTGCCCGGCGGCTTCGCGCCCGACCTCGCCGCGAGCGATCGCGAGCGTATCGCCGCGGCGCTCATCGAGCTCGCGGCCGAGCTGTGGCAGCGCCGCGAGTCGAGCGGTCGCACGATCGCGATCGCGCTCGAGCCCGAGCCCGCGTGCATGCTCGAGACGATCGCGCAGACCGTCGAGTTCTTCGCCGAGCACCTGCACGGGCCCACCGCGATCGTCGAGATGGTGCGGCGCACCGGGCTGTCGCCGTCCGAGGCCGAGCAAGCGCTGCGTCGTCACCTCGGCGTGTGCCTCGATGCGTGCCACGCCGCGGTCGAGTTCGAGGATCCGCGCGGCTGCGTCGTGACGCTGCTCGACGCCGGCATCCGCATCGCGAAGGTGCAGGTCACCGCGGGCCTCGAGCTCGCGCCGACTGCGGAGTCGATCGCCGAGCTGCGCCGCTACGACGATCCCACCTATCTCCATCAGACGGTGGCGCGGAACGACACGGGGTTGGTTCGACACGTCGATCTGCCCGCGGCGTTCGCCGCGTTCGACATCGGCCAGGCCGGCGAGCTCTGGCGCGTGCACTTCCACGTGCCGGTGTTCATGGCGGAGCTGGGCGTCTTTCGCAGCACGCAGGCGTTTCTCGCCGATCTGCTCGACGAGGTACTGCGCCGCGAGGCGTGCGATCAGCTCGAGGTCGAGACGTACACGTGGGACGTGCTCCCGCCCGAGCACCGCGTCGACGCGGTCGAGCAGGCCATCGCACGCGAGCTGCAGTGGACGTCGGCGCGTGTCGAAGTGCTATCTTCAGCTCGTGGATAATCGCATCGGAAGCTGCATTTCGATCGTCGCGCTGCTGCTCGCCGCGTGTCGCACCGACGACGACGACGCGGCCAGCGACGACACGTCGGGCGCGGACGGAAGCAGCACGACCGGCCACAACGCGCCGCTGGGCGGCAACGCGGCGGAGATCTGTGGCGCCTACGCCGAGCGCATCGAGACCTGCGGCGAAGAGTTCCACTGGGCGCCGTTCTACGCGATGCAAGGCTATGGCTATTGCGCATCGGA
>DASZPU010000826.1:0-1779 GCA_035550195.1 Nannocystaceae bacterium | reverse complement strand
GAGATCCTCGCCCGTGCCCAGGCGCGCGGCGAGCTTCGCCTTCTCGCGATGCAGGCGGAAGAAGAGCTTGCTCTGCATGGGCCCGGTGCCCACGCCGACGAGCGACCAGTGCTTCAGGATGTACGAGAGCACGTGGGCGCGAACCCAGTACGAGGCGTACGTCATGAAGCGAAGGCCACGCTCGGGCTCGAAGCGGCGCACCGCTTGGAGCAGGCCCATGTTGCCCTCGGCAACGAGCTCGTTGATGCGGAAGCCGTAGCCGCGGTAGCCGTGGGCGATCTTGACGACGTACCGCAGGTTGCAGCACACCAAGAGGTCGCCGGAGGCCTTGTCGCCGCGCTGGTAGGCGGTCGACAACGCGAGCTCACGTTCACGATCGAGCACCGGATAGCGCTCGATGGCCGAGAGGTAGCGCGAGAAGCCTTGGTCGGTGGAAAGTGCGTCGAACATGTGCGGATCTCCATCGCAGCAGTTGAGCGAGCGGTTTGGCTCGAAACTGCCCCCGATGGGGAACCCTGCACTGGCGGTCGACTCCGAACGAAGGAGTCGAGGAGGAACGAGACGGTTCGCTTCAGCCCCCCGGCCGGCACGAACTGTCTGGGTCTCTTATGACGGGGTCATCGACGCGCGGCAAGGCCAGATGAAGGGGTGATCGAAAATCGGTGGTAGCGTCAGCGCACATCTCCGACACCCCCGCGATCGAACGGCCATGCGTGCCATCACACTCCACCGCCACGGCGATGCCTCGGTGCTCGCGCTCGAGACCCTGCCGGATCCGACGCCGGGCCCCGGCGAAGCGCTCGTCCGCGTGCACGCGTGTGCGCTCAACCGTCTCGATCTGTGGGTCCGCGGCGGGCTGCCCAACCTCCGCATCGCGTACCCGCACGTGCTCGGCAGCGACATCGCCGGCGAGATCGTCGACGTCGGCGCCGGCGTCGATGCCGGCCTGTGCGGGCGACCGACGCTCGTGAACCCCGGGCTCTCGTGTGGCCACTGCGAGCCGTGCCTCTCGGGCTGGGACAACCTCTGCCCGCGCTACCGCATCCTCGGCGAGAACGCGCCGGGCGGGTACTGCGAGCTCATCGCGGTACCGATCGCGAACCTCGTCGCGAAGCCGGCGGGGCTCGACATGATCCACGCGGCCGCGATCCCGCTGACGTTCCTCACCGCGTGGCAGATGTTGGTGGTGCGAGCGAAGGTCGCGCCCGGTGACGTCGTGATCGTGCACGCCGTCGGCAGCGGTGTCGGCGTCGCGGCGCTGCAGATCGCGAGGCTGCACGGCGCGCGCGTCGTCGCGCTCGCGCGCACCGAGGACAAGCTCGCGCGTGCCCGCGAGCTCGGGGCCGAGGCGACGGTCAGCACCGCCGACGACAGCTGGATCGATCAAGTGCGCGCGCTGCCGATGATCGGCAAGCGCGGCGCAGACATCGTCGTCGAGCACACCGGCAAGCACACCTGGGACGCGAGCCTCAAGCTCGCGAAAAGAGGTGGCGTGGTGGTGACGTGCGGTGCGTCGTCGGGCTGGGACGCGCAGACCGATCTGCGGCAGGTGTTCTTCCGCCAGCTGCAGATCCTCGGCAGCACGATGGGCAGCAAGTCGCTGCTGCATCGCATCGTGCCGCTGTTCGAGCAGGGCGCGCTGCAGGCGATCGTCGATCGCAGCTTTCCGCTCGCGCAGGCCGCCGATGCGCATCGCCACCTCGAGTCGCGCAGCCAGTTCGGCAAGGTCGTGCTCGCGGTGCATGGTTCATCGGCATGACCGAGCGCAGCACGCTGATC
>DASZPU010000825.1:0-4183 GCA_035550195.1 Nannocystaceae bacterium | reverse complement strand
TCGAGGTCGCGGGCGCACGGATCGTCACCGCACGCGACTACCTCACCAAGCCGGAGTTCGTCGAGATCACCGACGCCAAGGTGTTCAACCTCTGTCGCTCGTATCGCTACCAGAAGCTGGGCTACTACGTGTCGCTCATCGCGGCGGCGCGCGGCCAACGACCGTTCCCGACCCCGGGCACGATCCAGGATCTCAAGAGCCGCACGATCGTGAACGTCGTCGAGGCCGAGATCGACGACGTGATGCAGAAGAGCCTGAAGCCGATCACCTCGGAGCGCTTCACACTCACCGCGTACTTCGGGCGCAACATCGCCGAGCGCCACACCAAGCTCGCGACCGCGCTCTTTCGCCGCTTTCCCGCGCCGCTGTTGCGCGCCGACTTCTCCTTCAACGCGCGCGGCAAGAAGTGGGAGCTCGACAGCATCGAAGCGATGGCGCCGTCCGACGTGCCCGAGGAGCACCGCGAGTTCCTCGGCGACGTCGCGCGCGAGTACTTCCGCCGTCGCCACCACGTGAAGATCGCGCGCGGTCCCGCGACGGCGTACGACCTCGCGATCCTCACCGACCCCGAGGAGCCCGAGCCGCCGAGCAACGAGCGCGCCCTGCAGAAGTTCGTCGCGGCCGCGGAGTCGCTGGGCTTCGACGTCGAGCTGATCGGCAAGCACGACTACGGACGCATCGCGGAGTTCGACGCGCTCTTCATCCGCGCGACCACCAGCGTCAACCACCGCACGTACCGCTTCGCACAGAAGGCCGCGGCCGAGCAGCTCGTCGTCATCGACGACCCCGAGTCGATCCTGCGCTGCACCAACAAGGTGTTCCTGGCCGAGCTGATGCATCAGCACGACGTGCCGTCGCCGCGCACGATGGTCGTGCATCGCGGCAACGCCGACGATGCGCTCGCGCGGCTCGGCTTGCCCTGCATCCTCAAGCAACCCGACAGCTCGTTCTCGCAGGGCGTCACGAAGGCCGAGACGCCGACGGAGTACCGCGCGCAGGTGGAGCGCTACCTGTCGCGATCGGATCTCGTCATCGCCCAGGAGTTCGCGCCCACGGCCTTCGACTGGCGCATCGGCGTGTTCGATCGCCAGCCGATCTACGCGTGCAAGTACTACATGGCCGGCGCGCACTGGCAGGTGGTCGATCGCGCGCTCGTCGGGGACGATCAGGAAGGTCCGTCGGAGGCGGTGCCGCTCGATCGCGTGCCCCGCAAGCTGTTGCGCACGGCGTGCAAGGCCGCGAATCTCATCGGCGACGGACTCTACGGCGTCGACTTGAAGGAGATGGCCGACGGGCGCTACTCGGTGATCGAGGTGAACGACAACCCCAGCATCGACGCGGGCGTCGAGGACGAGCTGCTCCAAGACGAGCTCTATCGCATCGTCATGCGAGTGTTCCGCAAGCGGCTCGAGGAGCGACGGAGATCGCTGTGACGTTGGGACTGTTCCAGGGCTGGGGCATCGAGCTCGAGTACATGATCGTGGATGCGACCACGCTCGCGGTGGTGCCGTGCTGCGACGAGCTGTTGCGCGAGCTCGCCGGCGAGCAGGTCAACGAGGTCGAGGCCGGGCCGCTGCGGATCTCGAACGAGCTCGCGTTGCACGTCGTCGAGCTCAAGACCAACGGGCCTGCGCCGAAGCTCGACGGCGTCGCGCAGGCGTTCAAGGGCGGCATCACGTTGCTCTCCGAGAAGCTCGCGGCCCGCGGCGCGATGCTGTTGCCCACCGCGATGCATCCCACGATGGATCCCGCGGAAGGCAAGCTGTGGCCCCACGACGGCAAGCCGATCTACGCGACCTACGATCGCGTGTTCGGCACGCGCGGCCACGGCTGGGTGAACCTGCAGAGCATGCACGTGAACCTGCCGTTCGACGGCGACGCGCAGCTCGGCAAGCTGCACGCGGCGATCCGTGCAGCGTTGCCGATCCTGCCCGGGCTCGCGGCCAGCTCGCCGGTCGTCGACGGTGCGCTCGCACCGTCGCTCGACATGCGCCTGCGCGTCTACCTCGGCAATCAGCGCAAGATCCCCGCGATCATCGGGCAGGTGATCCCCGAGCCGGTGTGGACCGAGGCCGACTATCGCGCGCAGATCCTCGCGCCGATGTACCGCGACATCGCGCCGCTCGATCCCGACGGCGAGCTGCAGGACGAGTGGCTCAACTCGCGCGGCGCGATCGTCCGCTTCGATCGCAGTGCGATCGAGATCCGGCTCATCGACACGCAGGAGCAACCCGCGGCCGACGTCGCGATCGCGTGGCTCGTGTCGTTCTTGTTGCGCGAGCTGTGCGACGAGAAGTTCGTGTCGCTGGCGGAGCTGCAAGCGCTCGACACCGGCGCGCTCGCGACCGTGCTCACCGCGGGCATCGACGACGCCGACGATGCCATCGTCGAGCACGCGCCGCTCCTGCGCGCGCTGGGCTGGACCGGCACGCCGCCGCGGCAGAGCGATCTGTGGAACGCGATCGTCGAGCGCGCGTGGGAGCACAGCTTCCCGCCGCCGATCCTGCGCGTGCCGATCATGACGATCCTCGAGCGTGGTTGCCTCGCGCGTCGCATCCGGCACGCACTCGGGGACGCACCGACGCGCGCCCGCATCGACGAGGTGTGGCACGCGCTCGCGCGTTGCCTCGCGCGCGGGGAGCCCTTCATCGGTGCCTGAGCTGGTGCTGACGTGCGAGCACGGGGGCAACCGCGTGCCCGCGCGCTGGCGCGACGTGCTGCGTCCGGCCGCCGCGTTGCTCGACACGCACCGCGGCTACGATGCCGGTGCGCTGCCGCTCGCGCGTCGGCTCGCGCGCGAGCTCGACGCGCCGCTCTTCGCCGCCACGGTGACGCGGCTGCTCGTCGATCTCAATCGCAGCGCCGACAATGCCGCCGTGTTCTCGCAGTGGACGGCGGCGTTGCCGGAGCGCGAACGTGCCGAGCTGCTGGCGCGCTGCCACGCCCCGCATCGCGAGGCCGTGCGCACAGCGATCGCGCAGCGCAAAGCGGTGCTCCACGTCGCGGTGCACTCGTTCACGCCGGTCTTGCACGGCGAGCGCCGCAACGCCGACATCGGGCTGCTCTACGATCCCGCGCGCCCACGCGAGCGCGCGTTCGCGACGCGCTGGCGCGCGCTCATGCAACCGCTGCGCGTGCGCATGAACTATCCCTATCGCGGCACGTCCGACGGGCTCTCGCGCTGGCTGCGACGCGCGTTCCCCGATCGTCGCTATGCCGGCATCGAGCTCGAGCTCAACCAGGCGCTGCTCGACGACCCGGCGCGGTGGCGCGCAGCGACGAACGTGGTGCTCACGTCGCTGCGCGCGGCGTTGTCATAGATCGACCGAACGCAGGCTGCCTTCGTCGTAACGCCCACCCGCCGCGGCACCGAGCGGTGCGATCGCGTCGAGCCGCCCGAGCTCGTCGGCGGTCAGCGCGAGCTCGGCTGCGCCCGCGTTCTGCTCGAGCCGCGCGATCGACCGCGTGCCCGGGATCGTGAGCACGTGAGCGCCGCGCCCCAGCACCCACGCGAGCGCGAGCTGGGCGCTGGTCACCCCGCGCGCCGCCGCGAGCTCACCGATCGCATCGACGAGCGCGAGGTTGCGATCGAAGTTGCCGGGTTGCAGCCGCGGATTGGTGCGCCGCCAGTCGCTGGCCGCGAGCGCGTCGGTCGAGCGGATCGTACCGGTGAGGAAGCCGCGGCCGAGTGGGCTGTACGCGACGAACGCGATGCCGAGCTCGGCGGTGAGCGGCACGAGCTCGCGCTCGGGCTCGCGTGACCACAGCGACAGCTCGGTCTGCAGCGCCGCGATCGGATGCACCGCATGCGCGCGCCGAATCGTCGCCGGTGCCGCTTCGCTGAGCCCGAGCCGCTTCACCTTGCCCTGCTCGACGAGCCGCGCCATCGCACCGACGGTGTCTTCGATCGGCACGTTCGGATCGACGCGGTGCTGGTAGTAGAGATCGATCGTCTCGATGCCGAGGCGCTTCAGGCTGGCCTCGCAGGCCTGCTGCACGTAGGCCGGATCGCCGCTCACGCCGAGGAACGAGCCATCCGCTCCGCGTCGCACCGCGAACTTCGTCGCGACCTTCGCACGCGCGCGGCGATCCGCGATCGCGCGACCCACGAGCTCCTCGTTGCGGCCCACGCCGTACATGTCCGCGGTGTCGAGCAGATCGACGCCGAGGTCCAACGCGCGAT
>DASZPU010000824.1:0-24349 GCA_035550195.1 Nannocystaceae bacterium | reverse complement strand
GGTGAAAGGCATCAGCGATGCGATCGACATCGGCGTCGGAGCGGTTCACGCATGCGTCGCGCGCTCGAGCGGAGCGGTGGCGTGTTGGGGCGGCAACGATCTCGGTCAGCTGGGCAAGAGCGGCGGCGGCATCGCGCGCTCGCCCGTCGGCGTCGCCGGCATCGACGGTGCGAAGGAGATCGCGAGCGGCGGCACGTTCTCGTGCGCGCTACGAACCGCCGGCGACGTCGTGTGCTGGGGCGACGACACGTCCGGCCAGCTCGGCCACGGCGGCATCGCCTTCGCCGCCTCACCCGGCGCAGTGCAAGGCCTCTGAGCGCACCTCGAACCCGACGTCGCTTCGCCAGCAAGAGCGCGGGGCGCATCTCGAGCCCGACGTGTCCAACGGCGGACAGCGAGCACGACTGCCCGCGCCAGGAAGAGCGCCAGAGCCCGAGCCCGACGTGGCTTCGCCACGGCGGACAGCGAGCACGACTGCCCGCGCCAGGAAGAGCGCCGGAGGGCGCGACCAAAACTAGAACCCGATGCCCAGCTTGAACGCGACGCGATCGAACGACGAGCTGCGATCCGGCAACACGAAGGTCGGACGGATCCAACCGATCGCCGCGTGCAGATACATCCAGCGCGTCACGGCCCACTGCGCACCCGCGTCCAACCCGAGCCCGTAGAGCAGCGCGAGATCGTTGCGGCCGAACATCTCGAGCCGCGCACCACCGACACCGCCCTGGAACTCGATGAACGGCGTGACGACGCCGGGATACTGCGCGCCGAGGCCGAGTCGCTCCATCAAGAGGATGTCGGCGCGATCGCCTGCGCGTGCCGCCGGTCCACCTTCGATGCCGAACTCGGTGATGAAGTTGATGCGCACGTAACGACGCAGCGGCGAGACCTCGAGCGAAGCGACGTGCCAGTCCTGCGCGCGACCCAGCGCGTCTTGGACGCGGAAGAAGCGATAGCCGAGCACGAACGCGGCGGAGCGCTTCGGCGGACGAGGCGAGCGACGGAACGTGAGTCGGTCGTCGGTGGGCTCGGGCGTCGCGGTGCGGCGCAGCGCGATGTCCTCGTTCGACGGCTCGGTCGTCGTGGATCCCTTCGGTGCGAACGCCTTCGCGCGGCGCTCCTCGGCATCCCAGCCCGCGACCTCGTCCTTCGACACGAGTCGCAACGGCGTCGCCGCGCCCGTGGGTCGCGTCGCTGCACCGCTCTTCGGTGCGCTCGAGGGCTTGGCGCCCGGGAAGACCGCATCGGTGATCGTCGCCGGCGGTGCCGACGTGGGCGCACGCGCTGCGGTGGTCGTCGGCGGTGGCGCAGCAGCGGGCGGCGGTGGTGGGGGTGCCGGCGGAGGCACGCGCGTCGCGGTCTTCGGCGCAGCCGATTTCGGCGGCGCCGGATCGGCAGGCGGCTCCGTCGGTGCGGGCTCGCTCGTCGCCTCGGGCTGCACCGCCGGCGCAGGCATGCCGCGTCCCGGCAACGGCGGGAGCTTCGGCGGACCGAGCAACAGCACGAGTGCGAGCGCGAGCGTCACGGCTGCACGTTCCCTTGCACGCGGATCGTCGCGGCCATGCGCTCGACGTCACCGTCGCCGATGTCGAAGAGCGATCCGAACAGCGCACGGATCGTGCGCTCGCCATCGTCGTAGTAGTACGCGAGCACCGTCATGCCGGGTGCGATCACGACCTCGTAGCTCCACGGGCCGTCGGGCTCGCGCTGTGCGAGCTCGCGGCGGAGCTCGGCGCCGTCGTCCGCGACGAGATGATTCAGCTCCGCGAGCGCGACTGCGCTCGGCGAACCGAGATCGACATCCGCGAGCGGCAGCGGGAGATCGACGCCCGTGCTACCGCCGCTCTCGTCGAGCGCTTCGGCGATGTCGGCGGGATCGACCGCGATATCGGAGGGCAACAGCGCTTCGATCGGCACGTCGGCGTCGACCGGTCCGAGCACGAACACGTGCGTCGGCGGAGAGCCGTTCACCATCGTGCCGAAGAGCTCGGGTTGCACGCGCAGGCGCAGCTCGACGCCGTCGTCGCTCTCGACCTCCCAGGGCGGCGCGACGAATTGCACCGCGTAGATGCCGTCGTCGCTGCGCCAGTCGATGCGGCCTTCGATCACCGTCGCTTGGTCACAGCCCGCGAGCGCGCACAGCGAAGCGAGCGCGAGCGGAGCGACGAGCGAGCGGAGCAGAAACGCCACGCTTCCCGCTTCGGCGGATCGGCGGCGAAGGTTGAGCAGGGTGGCAGGGTCGTCCGTCCACGCGCGCGAACGTCCCGCGCCGGGCCGGATGGGGCTCAACGAATGCGCGCGAGCTCTCGCAGGTAACCGTGCGTCGCGGGATCGAGGCCCACCACGGAGATCGAGTCGTCGCGCGTGTTCGCCACGAATGCGCGGGCGTTCGCGGCGTCGATCGCGATCTCGTTCGCGCCATCGCCGAGCTCGATCTCCGCGAGCAAGCGAAACGATCCCAGCCCGACCACCGCGAGCGTGCCTTCGCCGTAGCAGGTGACGAGTGCGAGCGCTTCGCGATCTGCGGGGCGATGCACCGCGAGCAAGTTGGGTTGCTCGCACAGCGGCACGGTGCCGACCAAGCGGTCGCGTGGATCACCGTCTTCCGCGACGCTGGTGTCGATGCGCAAGAGCCCCGCGGGCGAGGTCTGCACCGCGAGCAGTGCAGCGTCGGTCGGATCTTCGAACGCGACGTCACCCATGAACGGCACCGACTCGACCGCGTTGGGGTTGAGGCCCGCGACGACCGACTCGTCGCCGGGCAACAACAGGTCGAGGCCGGGCGCGACGCCGAAGCGACGCACCGAGGGATAGAAGCGCTGCGAGGTATAGAGGAACGGACGCGTGCACTCGCGTGCGCCCGAGGGCGCAGCCGCGGGGTCGCACGGACGCGACGCGACGCCGAAGCCACCGGCGAAGTCGGTGCCTTCGAAGGGATCGTCGTGATAGAACTCGTCGACGACGTCGGCGAGCTCCGGGCCGAACTCGCCGTCCAGCGCGATGAGCGAGAGCATGCTGCCGAGCATGTGTGGCACGTAGGCGTAGCGATAGCCGGTGGTGTCCACGGCGATGCGCGAGGGATTGGCCGGCAGCTCGACGTCGGGGCGATCGAGCGCCGCGGTGATCGTGTGCACGTCGTCGCAGTTGCCGTCGACATCCTGGCCGCAGTCGAAGAACGGCGTGCCCTTGCCCACCGCGACATCGAGCCATACGACCGCGGGATCGATGCGCGTCACCGTCAAGACGCGCACGAGGTCACCGCTCGCGCGATCGATCGCGAGATTGCCGGCGCCGCTGCCCAGGCGCACGCCGGAGCCCGGCACGACCATCCGCTTCGCGTCGCACACGAATGCATCGAGCTCCGCGTCGCGCTCGCACTTGTCGTCGGGCGCACCGGCGAGCGCGGCATCGAGGCTCGCGAGCGCGAGCGCGAGGATCGCCCCACCCTGCTGGTTCTGATCCCAGTTGCCGTTGGTGACGTAGAGGTGGCGAGCATCGGGCGCGAGCGCGATGCCGGTGGGTTGGCGGAGATCGTCGAGCGTCGGCGCGGGCAGCTGCGGGCCGCATGCGACCAGCAACGAGAACGCGAGGCTCGACCGTGCGCGCACGGTCGGAGCATCGCACGTCGCGTTCGGGGAGGGCCACGCTTCGCGCGCTCAGCCTGGTAGCGCGGCCGCAGCCCAGCGCGGGAGATCGATCGCCCACGACGCGCCCAGCGCGACGAGCACCATCGCGAGCCGCAGCGTGGGTGCGACGGCCTGCGCGAGCGCGGCCGCGGATCCGGGTCCGCGTGCGACCGCGGCGGCGACGAGCTCGGCCGTCGCCGCGGTGAGCAGCGCCGGCGTCGCGAAGGCGAGCGCGAGCGTGAATGCACCGGTGATCGTCGCGACGATCGTCGGCACCGCACGCTCGGCGGTGGGGATCCACGCGAGCGGATCGCCGAGCGGCCAGGCTTGCTGCAACGCGGCCGCACCGCGCAGCGCGACGTGGTGCAGGCCGACCGCGAGCGAAGTGGCGAGCACGAGCGCGATGACGAGGGCGACCAGCGGTGCCGGTGGCGTACGCAACACGATCGCGGTCCCGGTCGCGGCGCCGACGACCGCGTGGGCACCGAGTGCGAGCACATGTCCGATCGCGGTGCCGAGCAACGCTTCGGCCACGACTGCGACTACCAGCGATTCGCGGCTCATCGGTGCGAGCGCGGGATGCAACCCCGCGTCGCGCAGCGCGAGCACGAACGCGAGCACGAGCGCGACGCCCCACACCGCAGGGCCCAGCCCGATGCGCACGAGCGGCTGCACGCGCAGCACCGCGAACCAGCGCACGGCCGCGAGCAGCACGAGCTGTCCGACGATCACGGTCCTCCGCGACCGAGCGCCGCGAGGCCGCTCCACGCATCGCGCGTGAACCCGGTGACGCTCGCAGCCCAACCGGCACCGAAGATCGTGATCGCGACCAGCACCGCGATGCCGCGGGTGAGCAGGCCCATGGCCGCGTCCTGGATCCCGAACGCGCGCGCGATCGCAGCCGCCGCGAGCACGCCCGCGAGCGCAGCGACGAACAGCGGCACCGCGATCTCGAGCACGAGCGCGAAGCCGTCCTGCACGAGCTCGGTCATCGATAGCCCTCGACGAGCCCGCCGATCACGACGTCCCAACCGCCGACCGCGAGGAAGAGCAAGAGCTTGAGCGGCACGGACACGAGCTGCACCGGCAAGGTCGACAGCCCGAGCAGTGCGCTCGCATGCGCGACCAGCAGATCGACGATGACGAGCGGTACCAGCACGACCACCGCCATCTGCAGCGCTTCGCGCAGCTCGGTGGTGAGGAACGCGGGCACGAGCACCAGCGGATCGTCGGCGCTACGCGATTGCAGCTCCGCGAACGATGCGAGCTCGCCGGGATCGGAGTGACGGCGCAGGAACTCCGTCCACGGCGTCGCGGCGTCGAGCCACTCGCTCGGGGATGCCTCGCCGAGCGCAGCGAAGCCACCGCGTGCGTCGATCTCGGAGAGCACCGCGCCGGCGGTCGGTGCCATCACGACCGCAGTCACGACGATCGCGAGCGCGAGGATCACCGGCAGGGGCAACAGCGCCTCGGCGCCGAGCCCTACGCGCACCGCACCGAAGAGCACGGACGATTTCGCGAACGCGGTCGCGGCCGTGAGCACGATCGGGACGATCGCGAGCGCGACGATCGCCGCCCACGACCAGCCGCCGTCAGCCACCGCTGTCCCAGCCTCCGCGCGCGCGCACCGGTCCGGTCGCCGAGGTCGGGATCCGCCCGCCGTCCCCGCGCACGGGGCCGATGTCGACGCGCGTGCCCTTCGGCTTCTCCGCGAGATCGCAGAGCAGCTCGGGCGCGGACGTGGGACCGACGCCGATGAGCAAGCGACGATCTTCGATCGCGACGACGTACACCGCGTGCTGCGGCGAGAGTCGGATCGTCCGCATCACGCTCGGGTCGAGCGTCTTTGCGCGCTTGCCGAGCCACATCAGCAGCCCTGCCACGAGCCCCAACAGGAGGCCCACCTCGACCAACACCCATGCGCCCGCGGCCGCGAAGATCGGCATGCGACAGACGGTACGCATGCGCGCGCGCGCGACCAAGAAACGAGCGAAGACCGCGGTCCGCGATCACTGCGTGGTGACGACGAGCACCACGCGGCCCTTGGGCCCGCTGCCATTGCCCTCGAAGGTGAGCTGCTCGCCTGCCTTCGCATTCTTGTCGCCCGTGATGTCGCCGGTCGCGGGATCGAAGTCGAGCTTCACGGTCGATCCACTCCCGGGGCGGATGTCGATGCCGGTGCCGTAGGTGCAGTTCGTGCTGCCCCACCCGCCGATCCAGCAACCGTCGGTGTCGGTCGGCCGATCGCGCAACGACACCTCGAGATGCACGGGCCCCGGCTGCACGATGCGGGTGAACGTCATGCCTGCGCTGGGGTTGTTGTTGTTGTCCGGAAAGGTCCACGAGCCGTACTGACCCTTGATCTGCACGTCGACCGCGAGATCCATCTTCGTCGTCGTCTCGGGCGGCTCGTGCTCCTGCGTGGTCAACGACTTCACCGACACCACCTTCACGTCGATCTTCTGCAGATCCGGCGGCGGCGGTGCTGGCACGTCGAACAGCACCTCGTAGCTGCCGCCGCCCACGGCGTGATCGTGGCGCGTCTTCCAGGTGACATCACCGGTTTGCGAAGGCGGCGTCGCGTAGAGCGAGTGCAGGTTCACGCCGGCGGCTTCGAAGCGCGTCCACACCACCGCACCGGGGCCGAAGCGCTGCGGATCGCTGATCTCCAGCAAGCCCGCACAGGTGTTGAGCGCGAGCTCCATGCGCGTCACCGCATCGTCGCCCGCGAGCCCGGCCGAGAGGCTCTGCGCGAGCTGGATCATCGTGTGGTAGTCCTCGCGCGCGTTCGCGGCGGAGCCGTCGTCGTCCTCGAACACCGCGGACACCAACAACGCCGCGCGATCCTTGCCGTCGTACATCGGTGCGTTGCTGGCCACCGCGGCACCGGCCGCCAACGCGGTGGTACCGGCATCCGGGGTCGTGGCCGATCCGATCGGCGAGACCATGTCGATCCAATCGGCCATCGCGATGATCTCGTCGCTGCCATCGGCGTCGCTGGCTGCGGTCGATGCGACGCCCGCGAGTGTGAGCGGCAACGTCTGCGGCTGCGCGACACCTTCCGCGGGGAGCACGACGCTCGGCTGCTGCCAGAAGGTGGTGAAGTCGATGAGCGAGCTCGGTGCGAGCTGGGCCACCGAGCGCGCCGAGTGACGGGCGCGCGTGGTCGCACCGTCCTTCCCGAAGGTCTGCTCGCGCATGCTCGTGGGCAGCCCGTCGATGCGCGCGAGCAAGCGCTTCGCGCTGTTCTTGCCCCCGCGCGCGCGCTTCATTCGCTTGCGCAGATCGAGATCGAGATCGGTGGGATCGTCGGCGGTGTCCGCAAAGCGACGCAACAGCGAGACCGCGACCGCAGCGAGCTGCGGATCGACCCTGCGCCCGACGCTACGCTTCGCACGCGCGACGTTCGGCTGCACCGCGAAGGCGCGCGCGGCCGGGCGCACCTTGGGCGCCGCCGCCTCTGCGACCATCAGCCCGGTGACGGGGAGCGAGCACATCGCGAGGAGCAGGGGGATGGATGGGCGCATGGGCAACTTCTTCCCCAGGGAGTCGTGCGCCCCCGGTTTTGTGACACCGCGGCCCGATCGATACGAGCGGGATCGCCCAGCTGTGCGCGACCGCTCGCGAAGTCGGCGGCCGTCGCGTCGACGCACACATGAATTCCTTGGCCCGTGCTCTGCACGCAGCTCGCGGACCATGCCGAGCAAACAGCCGTTTCTCACCGACGTCAAAGAGCTCCGCAAGCGCGCGCGCCAGCACATGGAAGGCGGGGCGGTCACCCCGGGGTACGGTGGCGACGTCGAGCAAGCGGTCGCGTTGCTCAACACGGCGCTCGCGACCGAGCTGGTCTGCGTGCTGCGCTATCGCTACCACGCGGTGATGGCCGCGGGGATCCACAGCGAATCGGTGAAGAACGAGTTCGCCGAGCACGCGAACGACGAGCAGGATCACGCGCTACGGCTCGCGGAGCGCATCAATCAGCTCGGTGGCAAGCCCGACTTCAACCCCGAGGGGCTGGTGAGCCGCAGCCACTCCGAGTACGTCGAGGGCAACAATCTCGTCGAGATGATCCGCGAGAACCTCGTTGCCGAGCGCATCGCGATCGAGAGCTACCGCGAGATGGTGAAGTTCTTCGCGGGCCACGATCCGACCACGCGCAAGCTGCTCGAAGAGATCCTCGAGAAGGAAGAAGAGCACGCCAACGACATGCACGACCTGCTCGAGAGCCACGGCTGATCGATCAGCACGCGAGCGCAGGGCAGCTGTCCGCGGCCACGCACACACCGGTCGCGCAGGCGAGCAGCGTCTGGAACGCGCCGTCGGCCGGACATTCGCACATCGCGACGCAGCTCGCGGGATCGTCCGGTGACTGTTCGAGGCAGTCGCGCACGCAGATGAGGGCGATCGAACACTGGGGATCGATCGAGCAGGCCGAGTGTTCGTCGGCGCAGAGATCGTCGTAGGTGCACTCGAAGCACTCGCCGCAGCTCGCCGACGCGCATGGATCACCGGTGCTGCTGCTGCTGCTCTCGGCGCTGCTCGTCGAGCTCTCGGCTGGCGACGTGGTCGTGCTCGCCTCGCCGGAGGCGCCGCTCTCACTCGTACCCGCGGTCGTGCTCGTGCTGGTCGTCGCGGTCGTAGTGGTGCTGCCGCCGGTGTCGACATTCGGGTCGTCATCGTCGCCGCACGCCAGCAGGAAGAGGCTCGCGAGCACGATTCGTCGCATCGGAAAGCGACGCTAGCACGGGCCCGCGCGAACCGTCCCAAAGGGTTGGTGCCCGCGATCGTCGCTGCTACGATCGCGAACGATGGCATGTCGGTGGATCGCGATGGTGCTCGCGACGACGGTGGGATGCGGTGGCGCGGCCGGAGCTGGCGATGCGGGCAGCAGCGGGTCGTCGAGCTCGAGCACGGGCAGCACGGGCACGAGCACGACGAGCACCGGCGTGGATACCAGCAGCAGCTCGAGCAGCAGTTCCACCGGTGACGGCCCCGATCTCCCCGACGACGAGACCGAGGTGATCCGCGTGCAGGTCGACTACGACATGACGCGTGGCTACACGCTCGGCGCGATCAAGCACGAGCGCTCGGGCACGTCGACGCTCGGCGCACGCGCGAGGTCGATCGATCCGCTGGGCAGCTTCGCGGGCGTGTTGAGCGACCCCGACACCGGCGCGGAGGTCTATCGCCAGACGCTCGGCACCGGGCTCGCGTACGCCGCGATCGCGCGCGGGCTGTCGTTCCGCTTCCCCGCGTTCGACGAGCCGCTCGACTTCACGCTGCTCGCGGAGACGCCGAACGAAGCGACGCTGATGCCGGTGTTCGAAGCCACGATCGATCCCGCCGCCGTGGTCGACGCGCCGGTGCTCGACGGCATCACGACGATGGTGCTGCGCGAAGCGACGCAGGAGCCGTCGCTGCAGCTCGTGATCTATGCGGAGGGTTACGACGCCGAGTCCGAGGATCGATTCTTCTACGACGCAGGCCGCGTGGTCTTCGTGCTCGAGCAGGCCGACTTCCCCGGGCTCGGCTACCTCGACATCAGCGCGGTCTATCGCGCATCGCTCGACCCGCTCGGCGAGCCCGAGGATCTCGGCGAGCCGGTGCCCGTGCCGGACTCGTTCCTCGGCATGCGCCATCCCTACTGGGCGGACTTCTTCATGCGCTGGCAGCAGCTCGCCTACCCCGTCGACGAGGAGAAGTTCCGTGATGCGGTCGCACAGGTGCCCTACGACTATCCGTTCGTGCTGATCGACAGCGACGCGTACTGGGGCACGGGCAACTTCAACGCGTTCGTCGCAGTACCCGCGGCCAACGAAGACTTCGCGTACCTCGTCGAGCACGAGACGGCGCACTACTTCGGTCTGCAGGAGGAGTATTCGACCGGCGGCACCGAGCTGATCTTCGCGCCCGGCGTCGAGCCGTGGTCGCAGAATCTCAGCTTCGCGACCGAGCTCGCCGACATCAAGTGGCACGACCTCATCGAAGCCGGCACGCCGATCCCGACGCCATCGGATGCTTGGGAGCAGTACGGCATCGGCGCGTACGCGGGCGGTTACGGCGGCCTCGACGATCGCAGCCGCGTACCGACGCCCGAAGGCATCTGCACGATGTCGAGCGGACCGGAGTACTGCGACGTCTGCCGCGGCGCGATCACGGCAAAGCTCGAATACGATCTCGTCGGCGCGCCTTAGCGGCGATGGTGGTCGTGCGCCGGGCGATGTGAGCACGACTCGTCCATTTCGCCGAGGCCTTGCGCGCGCGATCGCCCACGCATGCTCGCTCCGCACGGCGTGCCGACGCGCTGATACACTCGTGGGATGTGGAAGTCATTCGTAGTCGGGTGCTTTTCGCTGATAGCAGGGTGCAGCGGAGATTCGGCCACGAACACGATCGATGGATCCAGCAGCTCGGAGAGTGGAACGACGTCGAGCTCGACGACCGCCACCACGTCCGCGACCGCGACGATGACCGCCACCCAAGGTAGCGAGTCGTCGACCTCGAGCGAGGGTTCCACGGCGCCGGCCTCCGAGTCGGAGGCGACCAGTACGAGCGAGGACGACGCGTCGACGGGCTCCTCCGGCAGCTCGAGTTCCTCGTCGAGCTCGACCTCCGGCGACTCGTCCAGCGCCACCAGCTCGTCGAGCACCGATAGCTCGAGTGAGTCGAGCAGCACGACGGAACCTACGGCGGTGTGTGGCGACGGCACCGTCGACGTCGACGAGAGCTGCGACGACGCGAACTTGGAAGACGACGATGGCTGCGATGCCGACTGCCAACCGAGTGCGGTGATCGAAGTGAGCGCCGGCGGATCGCACACGTGCGTGCTCACGCGCACGGGCGCCGTCCGATGTTGGGGCAACGGCAGCGACGGCCGACTGGGGTACGCACTCTTCGGCAACGTCGGCGACAACGAGACACCTGCATCGGCGGGCAACGTGACCGTCGGTGGCCTCGCAATCGCGACGGGCACGGGGAACCGTCACACGTGTGCGATCCGCGAACTCGGCCCGATGCGGTGTTGGGGCGACGGCGCCGACGGTCGGCTCGGCTATGCGAACACGAACGACATCGGCGACAACGAAGCCCCCAACGCGGCCGGAGACATCGACACGCTCGACTCGCCGACTGCGATCACGCTGGGCTTCGCACATACGTGTGCAGTGCTCGAGTCCGGAGGGTTGCAATGTTGGGGCCTCGGTACCAACGGACGCCTCGGATATTCGAGCACGAGCAGCATCGGCGACGACGAGCGCCCATCGGATGTCGACGTGGTCGATATCGGCACAGACGTCACGGCCGTTGCTGCCGGCACCGCGCACACCTGCGCCATCACCGTCGACGGTGACGTGATGTGCTGGGGCTTGGGCACGGACGGACGCCTCGGATACGCGAACGAGGAGAGCGTCGGCGACGACGAAACGCCCGCGAGCATCGGCGTCGTCGACGTCGGCGGCGCAGTCACGCAAGTGTCGGCCGGTGACCGTCACACCTGTGCGCTACTCGACGGCGGCACCGTGCGCTGCTGGGGCTACGGCTTCCAGGGTCGGCTCGGCTACGGCAACGGGCTCGTGACGGTGGGGGACGACGAGACCCCCGCAACCGCTGGCGATGTCGACGTCGGCGGAACGGTGACGCAGATCAGCGTCGGCGGGACGCACAGCTGCGCGCTGCTCGAAGGTGGCACCGTCCGCTGTTGGGGAACGTACGGGCTCGGCATTCCCGACGCCGGTTTGACGATTGGTGACGACGAGACGCCGGCCGACGTCGGCGACGTCGACGTCGGTGGGGTCGTCGTGCAGATCAGCGCGGGTGCGAATCACACCTGCGCCGTGCTCGAGGGCGGCACCGTTAGATGTTGGGGTACCGGTGCCGAAGGGCGGCTGGGTTACGGCAATACGAACGCGGTGGGAGAGACCGACACACCCGCCTCCGCAGGTGATGTCGTCGTATTCGAACCGTGAGGAGGTGCGATATGGATTTCCGAACCAGTACCATCGGCATCGCGATCATCGTCGCGGGATGCAGCGAGAATCCGACCCCCGCGGGCAGCAGCGAAACCGGATCGAGCGATACGAGCGTCGGGCCCGACAGCACGACGCTGACCTCGACATCGACGACCGACGCCACCGCGTCCTCGTCGACTACGACGCAGGGCTCGGAGAGCTCGACTGCGTCCGAGAGCAGCGACGATGGGCCGCAGACCTCGAGCGGATCATCCAGCGGATCGGGTGAATCGACCACGACGTCGGGTGAGAGCAGCTCGGGCAGCAGCTCCGACGAGAGCACGACGGGCCCGCTCGATTGCGGCGACGGCGTGATCGATGCCGGCGAGGAATGCGACGACTCCAACCTGGAGAACGACGACGGATGTGATGCTGATTGTGTACCGAGCGGCGTAGTGTTCGTCGGCACGGGATTGGATCACACGTGCGTGCTGACGCGGGCGGGCGGCGTTCGTTGTTGGGGCGAGGGACAGACCGGGCAGCTCGGCTATGCGAACACGAACGATATCGGTCGAGACGAGACGCCCGCGCTCTTCGGCAACGTCGACGTCGGTGGCGTTGCGATCGGGCTGACCGTCGGCACCCACGCGACCTGTGCATTGTTGGAGGGGGGCAACGTCCGTTGCTGGGGTCTCGGCTCGGGCGGTGCACTCGGATACGGCAACCCGGAGGACATCGGCGACGATGAAACACCCGCGACGGCCGGCGACGTTCCGACCGGTGGCATCGTCGCTGAAGTCAGTGCGAGCGAAGGACAGACTTGCATCGTGCGCGCCGACGGGGCCGCGCGGTGTTGGGGGCAGGGATTCTACGGCGCGCTCGGATACGGCAACGAGCAGACATTCGGTGCGACCGGAGCCGCGGATCTGTTCGGTGACATCGAAGTCGGAGGCGACGTGGTCCACTTGAGCGCGGGCTACAGCCACACCTGCGCGATCATGGACACGAACGGCGCGCGCTGTTGGGGACGGGCTTCGGACGGCCAACTCGGCTACGGAAACACCGAGAACATCGGAGACAACGAAACCCCGGACAGCGTCGGAGAGATCGACATCGGTGCGGATGTCGAACAGATCTCTGCCGGCGCGTTCCATACCTGCGCCGTCCTCGAAGGCGGCGCGCTCAAGTGCTGGGGCGCGAACTTCGTGGGGCAGCTCGGCTACGGCAACACCGACGGCGTCGGCACGAACGAAGTGCCATCGTCGCTCGACGACGTGGACGTCGGCGGCACGGTGATCCAGGTGAGCGCCGGCGTCATTCATACGTGCGCCCTGCTCGAGGGCGGCACGGTTCGATGTTGGGGGCAAGGCAGCGTGCTCGGCTACGGGAACACCATCGACATCGGCGACGACGAAACGCCGGCGAGCGCGGGGGATGTCGACATCGGCGGCGTCGTCGTGCAAGTCAGCGTGGGGGTATCCCACGCGTGCGCGGTGCTCGACGACGGCGCGCTGCGTTGCTGGGGCGAGGGAGCCTGGGGCGCGCTGGGCTACGGCACTACACTGCCGATCGGCGACAACGAGACGCCCGCGAGCGCGGGAGACGTCCAAGTGTTCCCGCCCTGAGCGCTTCGCTCACTTCTTCCTCAGCTTCGTCATCGCTGCGGTCGCGACCTTCGTCATGCGCTCGCGCATCGCGGCGGCGTCCCACGGCTTGGTGCCGCCGCCCATGAAGCGGAGCTCGAGGTAGAGATCGCGATCGACGAGCGCGAGCGTGCTCTCGATGCGTTGGTTCTCCGCGGTGAGGCGCACGGCGTAGAGCGCCTTGCTGCCGAGGCTGCTCACCGGCTCGCTGACGAAGCCGAGGCCCATGCTCGCGAACACCTCTTCGGTCTGCGTGTAGCGTGCGTCGGCTTTGTCGTCGACGGCGACGAGCAGCTTGAAGGTGTTGATCGTCTCGCCGCTGAGATCGTAGGTGCACACCGGGATCACGAGGTCGGTGCCTTCGCGCTCGACGCTGCCGTCGTTCGGAGTGCCGGCGTCGAGCGGCGCGAGATCGGCGAGGCCGCACGGGCTCGCGGGCGCAGCGTAGGCCGCAGCCGCGGGCGCGTCGGCCTTCACCTCGCCCTTCGCATCGCTCGCCTTCGCGTCGCTCGCCTTCGCATCGGCCTTCGCGTCGCTCGCCTTCGCATCCGCGGCGGGCTTCGCATCCTTCTTGTCGTCGCACGCGAGCGCGAGCAACAGGATCACCGCGAGCACGTGCTTCGAGTGGGCGGTCGGCATGGTCCCCGCAGCATGCGGGAAACCACGCCGCTCGACCACCCGCTCAGCGCAGGCCGCCCGAGACCAGCACCGCCTCGCCGGTGATCCAGCGCGACGCGTCGGACGCGAAGAACAGCGCAGCTCGGGCGATGTCGTCGGGCTGCGCGACACGGCCGAGCGGCGTCGCCGCGACCAGCTTGTCGACGAACTCGCTGCCGATGAGCCCGGTGCTCAGGGTGCCATGCGTCTCCACCGGCCCCGGCTGCAGCGTGTTCACCCGGATGCCACGCGACCCGAGCTCGTGCGCGAGCACGCGCGTGACCGAGTCGAGCGCAGCCTTCGTCGCCGAGTAGATCGACGCGTGCGGGGTCGCGTTCACGCTCGCCACCGAGCTGATGTTGATGATCGTACCGCCGCGATTCCCGAACACCTTCACGGCCTCCTGGATCGCGACCATCGGCCCGAGCACGTTGGTGTCGAACTGCCGGTGGAACTCGTCGACGTTCAGCTCGTCGATCGGCGCGAACGCATACACACCGGCGTTGTTGACGAGGATGTCGAGGGTGTCGAAGCGCTCGCGCGTGCGTGCGAACAGCCGCCGCACCTCGTCGGGCACGGACATGTCGGCTTGCACCGCGATCGCGGTGCCACCGTTCTTCGTGATCTCGGCGACGACGCGCTCGGCGTCTGCGCCACCGGTCGCGTAGTTCACCACCACGCGCGCGCCGGCGGCGGCGAAGGTGCTGGCGATCCCCGCCCCGATGCCCTTCGAGGCCCCGGTGACGATCGCGACTTTTCCTGCGAGTGCTTGCTCGGTCATGGCTTCCGCTCGTTTCGACATGTTGATGACCGTCTAAATGACAGTCGCCCCCTGGTTCGCCGCGGCGCGGCCCCGCGTTACGCCCTCACAGCTCGCCGAGCCGGGCGAGGTAGGCGCGCCAGACGTCGCGCTTGAAGAGGATGTTCGCGAACTTCCCCTCGCGCACGATCTCGATGAGCCCGGCCGTCTCGAGCTCCTTCAGATGATGCGAGATGGTCGCGTGGCTGACCTTCTGCCGCACGACGATGTCCCCACACGCCACGGCGCTGTCCGCCTTCGCGAGCTCTTGCAGGATGCGATAGCGCCGCGGCTGCGCGAGCGCACTGGCGATGCGCTGCATCTGCTTCTCGGTGAGCCTCGCCATCGCCAGCCGCAGCTTACACGACCATCCACCAAGGCGCCGCGAGCACGCGGTCGGCGAGCCACGAGAGCTCGCTCCCGCCGTGCAGCAGCAATCCCGGTCGACTCTTCGCACCGTGAGCCTCGAGGAACGCTCGCAGACCTCGCGCGTCGTCGAGCCGCGGTCGCGCACCGGCCTTCACTTCGATCGGCAGGATGCGATCACCGGACTCGATCACGAAGTCGACCTCGTCACCCACGGCGGTGCGCCAGTAGAGAATCGCGGGACCATCGACCTTCGCGCCGGCCCACGCAAGCAGATCGGCGAGCACGAGGTTCTCCAGGTGCGCGCCCCGAGGCTCGCTCTCACCTGCGAGGTGCATCGCAAGTCCGACGTCGGACCAGTACAGCTTCGGCGTCTTGATCACTCGCTTGGTGCGATTCGTCGCGTAGGCCGGAACGGTGACGAGCTGGTACGAGAGCTCGAGCAAGGCGAGATGGCGCCGCACCGTCGGCTGCGGCAGCCCGACATCGCGGCCGAGCTCGGTCTGATTCACGAGGTTTCCGATGCGCAGACAGGCCGCACGCATGAGCCGGCGAAAGTCGACGAGCGAAGAGACGACGGAGAGCTCGCGTAGGTCGCGTTCGAGGTAGGTCTGCACGTAGCCGCCGAACCACAGCGCGCGGTCCTCCGCGTCCTCGAGCTCGAGCGCGGGCGTCGGGTATCCGCCACGGCGCGCGAGCGCACGCCAGTCCGCGCGCGGCAACGCGGCGTCGCGGAGCACGTCCGGCCAACGATCGTCGCGAGCGTCGAGTAGGGCGTCCCACAATCCCGCCGTGCCTTGCCCGAGCTGCTCGCGACGCGTGAGCGGCAACAACGTGAGGTGAGCGACGCGACCTGCGAGGCTCTCCGACGCCGCTTTCATCAGCCGCAGATTCGCGGACCCGGTGAGCACGAACCTTCCTGGTGTGCGCTTGCGATCGACTGCGCGCTTCACCGCGAGCAAGAGCGATGGCGCGCGCTGCACTTCGTCGATCGTCAGGGCCTCTGCGTCGCGCAGTAGCGCATCGGGCTCACGCTCCGCGCGTTCGAGCATGTCGAGATCGTCGAGCGTAACGTACCGCCTGCGTGCGAGCGCCTCGACGAGGGTGCTCTTGCCGGTCTGCCGCGCGCCGCTGACCACCACCACGGGCGCGACACGAAGGGCGCGCCGCAGAACCGGCGCAAGAAGCCGCTCGAGCAGATCGGTCATGCCGTGAATGATTATCATTCACACCGTGAATAGATGTCCAGCCCCCGCCTGCACGGCACCGTCGCGTGGGAGACCGAGGCGTTTCAACCAGCCGAAGCCATCACGGACCAAGGCGCACCGATCCGCATCGCTGCGGCCGCGGCCGACTGAACCAACGAGAAAGCCCGCGACCGTCACCGGTGCGCGGGCTTCCTCTGGAACGCGATCAGCGTCAGACGAACTCGACGATCGCCATCGGTGCGCCATCGCCCGGTCGCGGGGCGACCTTGATGATGCGCAGGTAGCCGCCGTGGCGGTCCTTCATCTTCGGTGCCACCTCGGTGAAGAGCTTCTGCAGCGCCTCACGCGTGCGCACCATTCGAGCGGCCATGCGGTACGCGTGCACCACCTTGGCCTGCTCTTCCTTGCTGCGCTGCTCGACCGGCTTCGCGACCAGCTCGTGCACCGAGATGCCGCGCGTGATCGTCTTCTCGGCGAAGCGACGGAGCTCCTTCGCCTTCGGCTCGGTGGTGCGCACCTTGCCGTGCTCGATGATCGAGGTGACCATGTTGCGCCACATGGCGTCGCGGTGGGTGCTGTTACGGCCGAGCTTTCGGCCTGCATCACGATGTCGCATGGCTGCCTCTACGCGTCGTCTCGGGCAGGCGGCGGGCCCTGCCAGTTGGGGATCTTCATGCCGAGCGAGAGTCCCATCTGAGCCAAGATTTCCTTGATCTCCTTGAGGGACTTGCGGCCGAAGTTCTTGGTCTTGAGCATCTCGGCCTCGGTCTTCTGCACCAAGTCGCCGATGTAGTGGATGTTGGCGTTCTGCAGGCAGTTCGCCGAGCGCACCGAGAGCTCGAGCTCGTCGACCGAGCGCCAGAGGTACTCGTTGAGCTTGTCCTCTTCGGTGGGCTCCGCCGCGGCGGCCTCTTCGATCTCTTCACGGTTGATGAAGATCGAGAGCTGCTCCTTGAGGATCTTGGCCGCGAAGGCGACCGCGTCGTCGGGGCGCACCGAGCCGTCGGTCCACACCTCGAGCACCAGACGATCGTAGTCGGTGCGCTGACCGACGCGCGCGTTGGTGACGCGGTAGTTGACCTTTTGGATCGGCGAGAACAGCGAGTCGATCGGGATGACGCCGATCGGCATGCCTTCGCGCTTGTTCTGATCCGCCGTCGCGTAGCCGCGGCCCATCTCGCAGGTGAGCTCCATGCGAAGGTGTCCACCCTTGGACAAGGTCGCGATGTGCTGCGTGCCGTCGAGCACCGACACACCGGTCGGGCAGGTGATGTCCGAGGCCTTGACCTCGCCCTCACCCTGCTTGTCGATCGTCAGCGTGCGCGGCGTGGAGTCGTCCATGCGCAGGCGCAGCGCCTTGATGTTGAGGATGATGTCGGTGACGTCCTCGACCACGCCTTCGATCGTGGTGAACTCGTGGAGCGCACCCTCGATGCGAACGGTGGTGATCGCGGCGCCCTGCAGCGACGAGAGCAGCACGCGACGCAGGCTGTTGCCGAGCGTGATGCCGTAGCCACGCTCGAGCGGCTCGCACGTGAACTTGCCGTAGCTGTCGGTGAGGCTTTCGGGCTCGACCTCGAGCTTCTTGGGCCGGATGAGGTCGCGCCAGTTGCGGGCAATCGTGTTGGTGTCCTGCATTGAACGCTCCTACTTGCTGTAGAGCTCGACGATGAGCTGCTCGTCGATGTCGGCCGCGATGTCGGACCGGGCGGGCAGCGCGGTGATCTTGCTGCGCATGTTGTCGCGGTCGAGCTCGATCCACGCGGGACGCGGGCTGCGATCGACCTTCGACAACGCGTCGATGATCTTCTGGACCTTCTTGCTGCCCTCGCGGACCTCGATCTGATCGCCGGCCTTCACGAGGTAGCTGGGGATGTTGACCTTCTTGCCGTTGATCAAGAAGTGACCGTGCAGCGCGAGCTGACGCGCCTCGGCATGGCTCGAGCCGAAGCCGCAGCGCAGCACGACGTTGTCGAGACGACGCTCGAGCAGCGAGAGCAGGTTCTCGCCGGTGACGCCCTTCATGCGAGCGGCGCGGTAGTAGTAGCCACGGAACTGCTTCTCGAGCAGCCCGTACATGCGCTTGACCTTCTGCTTCTCGCGCAGCTGCTGGCCGTAGTCGGAGGGACGCTTCTTGCGACCCTGGCCGTGCTGACCAGCGGGATACGGACGGCGCTCGTACGCGCACTTCTGCGAGAAGCAGCGATCGCCCTTCAAGAACAGCTGCACGTCTTCACGACGGCAGAGACGACAGACGGGACCTGTGTAGCGAGCCATGATGATTCTCGAGCGTCAGACGCGGCGGCGCTTGGGCGGGCGGCAGCCGTTGTGGGGGATCGGGGTGACGTCCTTGATGGAGGTGACGCGCAGGCCGGCGGACTGGATGCCGCGCAGCGCCGACTCGCGTCCCGCACCCGGACCGCTGATGCGGATCGACACCGTGTGCACGCCGTGATCGGCGGCCTTGCGCGCCGCTTCGTCGGCCGCGAGCTGAGCCGCGAACGGCGTCGACTTGCGCGAGCCCTTGAAGCCGCGCACGCCGGCCGATGCCCACGAGAGCACGTTGCCGTTCACGTCCGTGACGCTGACGACCGTGTTGTTGAACGTGCTCTGGATGTGCACGATGCCGGTCGAGATGTTCTTCTTGACGCGCTTCTTCTTCGCCGCGTCTTTCTTTGCTGCTTCAGCCACGGCTTAGACTCGCTTCTTCTGCGCGATGGTGGCGCGCTTGGGACCTTTGCGCGTGCGCGCGTTGGTGTGGGTACGCTGGCCGCGAACCGGCAGCCCGCGACGATGACGGAGGCCGCGGTAGCAGCCGAGGTCCATCAATCGCTTGATGCTCATCTGCACGTCGCGACGAAGATCGCCTTCGACCTTGTAGTTGGTCTCGATCGCGTGACGGATCGCGCTGACCTGATCGTCGGTGAGATCGTCGGTGCGCACCGAGCCGCCCACACCGGACTGCTCGAGGATCTGCGCAGCGGTCACCTTGCCGATGCCGTAGATGTACGTGAGAGCGACCTCGATCCGCTTGTTGCGGGGAAGGTCGACGCCGGCGATGCGTGCCATGGGCTAGCCCTGCCTCTGCTTGTGCTTGGGGTTGGCGCAGATGATCCGAACGACGCCTTTGCGGCGGATCACCTTGCACTTCTCACAGATCTTCTTGACGCTGGCTCTGACCTTCATGGCGACTTCTTCTTACTTGCGGCGCGACGCGGGCGACGGAGCGATGGGACCGAGGATGGTTCCGCGATTGGGGTCTTTGTTCGCGGCGCGGACTTCTACCCGAGATCCGATCGCGATCGCGACACCAAGTCGCTTGGCCTCTGCGGATAGTCCGGCGATGAGCGTTGTTCCTTCGTCGGTGATCACGGAAAAGAGCTGCGTGGGCAGCTCGGCCTGCACCGTCGCGAAGACGGTCGGACTAGGGGGTCCCAGGAGGCGCGGAGCATAGGGGCGGGTCTGGGGGATGTCCAGCGGCCGAGGCGGCAGCTCACACGCTGTTCGGGCCGATTTCAGCACAACCGCCCGTGAGCCAAGTCCCGGGTCGTTCGCGTGGTCGCGGGCACGAAGTCGGCGTGATCGCGGAGCAGAAGCGCGCTGCGAGCAGGAATTCTCGGCCGCACCGAAGAATCCTTCACCTGGCGCCGCGGCCGACCGTGTCACGCACGATGGGCATGGGCGGACGATACAAAGGATGGTGGGTGGTCGCGCTCGCGCTCGCGGGTTGCTACCGCGGCGTGTCGGGTGACGGCGGCGCGAGCGGAGCCGACGACGGCGGCACCGCGGGCGAGGCCGGCAGCGAAGGCGCATCCGAAGGCAGCGCGAGCGAGGGCAGCTCGGGCGACAACGGCCCGAGCCCCGAGTGCGTCGGCATGGACGCGAGCGTCGCTCCGATGCGGCGGCTCACCGCGGTGCAGTACGCGAACACGATCGAAGAATTGTTCGACGGCGTCATCGCGCCGTCCGCAGCGTTCCCGATCACGACGACCTACAAGAGCTACAGCAACAACCCGCTCGAGAACGTGGTGTCGCTGCCAGCTGCGCAAGACATCCTCGAGGCCGCGGAAGACGTCGCGGTGCAGGTGATCGACGAGATCGATTCCGTCGTCACCTGCGACGGTGCGCAGGACGAAGCGTGTGCGAGCGCGTTCATCGACGACTTCGGCATGCGCGCGTTCCGTCGCCCGCTCGAAGACGACGAGCGCGCGGCCCTGCTCGCGCTCTACCAAGCCGGCGCGGCCACGGATGGCTTCGCCGACGGCATCGGCACCGTCGTCGCCGCGGTGCTGCAGTCGGGTGACTTCCTTTATCTCGTCGAGCGCGGCACCGAGGAGATCGCGCCCGGCGTGCTCGCGCTGTCCGACTACGAGATCGCCGCACGGCTCTCCTACCTCGTGTGGGACTCGATGCCCGACGACGCGCTCTTCGATGCGGCCGCGGCCGGCGAGCTGCAGACCGACGACGGCATCGCGACGCAGGTCGATCGCATGCTCGCCGAGACGGTCAGGAGCGGCCCCGCGATCGAACGCTTCGTGCGCGAGTGGACCCACTACGACGGCGTGCCCGCGTACGACAAGGACGCGACTCTGTTCCCGCAGTTCACCGAGGAGCTGTCGGCGGCGATGGACGAGGAGCTCTCGCGCTTCGTGCAAGGCGTGCTCGCGAGCGATGCACCCACCGTCGCGACCTTGCTGACGACCAGCAACACGCAGATCGATGCTTCGCTCGCCGGCTTGCTCGGTGTCGACGCACCGGCGGCCGGCGAGTGGCAGAGCGTCGATCTCGGCCCGCAACGCAGCGGGCTGCTCACGCGCCCTGCCCTGCTCGCCGAGCACTCGCACGCCAGTACCACCGGTCCGATCTTCCGCGGCGAGATGGTGCGCACGCAGCTGCTCTGCCAGGTGCTGCCGCCACCGCCCGCCGATGCGATGGCCAACACGCCCGAATATCCCGACGGCGCGACCGAGCGCGAACGCACCGAGATCCTCATCAACCACATGAACTGCGGTGCGTGCCACACCCTCATGAATCCGATCGGCCTCGGCTTCGAGGACTACGATCCGATCGGAGCGTGGCGCGACCTCGACGTCGACGGCAGCGCAGTCGACAACTCCGGCGAGATCATCGGTGCGCCCGACGCAGCGCTCAACGCGACGTTCAACGGCGTGCCCGAGCTGCAGGCGTTGCTCGCCGGCAGCGACGTCGTCACGCAGTGCGTCGCGAACCAGTTCTATCAATACACGTTCGGCACGACGCCCGAGCAGGTGCCGCCGTGTGCACTCGAGCCGGTGTCGACGCAGTTCGTCGCGTCGGGTGGCGATCTCCACGAGCTGGTGGTGTCGCTCGCGACGTCCAACGCATTCCGTACGCGGGCGGTGGAGCCATGAGAACGCGACGCAACTTCCTGCGCGGTGCGGGTGGCATCGCGGTCGCCCTGCCCTTCCTCGAGAGCATGCAGTCGGCCAAGGCCGGCGGCACGAGCTCGGTGCTGCGCTACCTGCAGTTCATGCACGTCGAGGGCACGCTCATCGACGAGTGGGCGCCGTCGGGACCCGCGAACGCGATGGTGCTCTCGCAGATCCTCTCGCCGCTCGAGCCGCACAAGGCGGACATCGTGGTGGTCTCGGGCTTGTCGAACCCCGCGGGTGCGGAGTACGGCGAGAACGGGCACGTCAGCAACGGCCACTCGATCTTTACGTGCGCGCGCAACACCTTCAACAACGCGCAGCCCGAGGGGCCGTCGATCGATCAGGTGATCGCGGAGCGCATGGCTGCGCCGACGCCCCATCGCACGCTGCAGTTCGGCATCGGTGGCGGTGGGCTGGGCGAGTACGAGGCGATCTACGCGGGCGCGGCGGATCCGGTGCCGGTCGACAGCGAGCCCGCGGCGATCTTCACCTCGCTGTTCTCGGATCTCGACGTCGATCCCGATCTGCCCGCGACCACGATCCAGCGCCTGCACGCGCGGCGGCAGAGCGTGCTCGACACCGTCGTCGACGGGCTCGATCGTCTACAGACGAAGGTGAGCGCGGCCGATCGCATCACCATCGAGAACCACGCCGACAAGGTGCGTCAGCTCGAGATGCAGCTCGGCAACGACGGCGAGGCCGGTGCGGGCTGCATGGTGCCGATGCTCGGCTACCCGCCGGGCTACGATCAGGCGCAGTGGGGCAGCGCGTGGGATGCCAACTTCGACGACGCGAATTCGCGACTGCTCATCGATCTCATGGTGATGGCGCTGGCCTGCGATCTCACGCGCGTGGGCAGCTTGCAGTACACCAACTACGACGGGCCCACGTTCCCGTGGCTGAACCTCGCGATCCCCGGCCCGTACACCGGCTGGCACGCGATGGTGCACGACATCCCCAACATGGCGGACCTGTCGATCCCGCGCGCCGTGTACACCTGGTACATGGGCGAGCTGAACTACCTCATCGATCAGCTCGCGCAGATGCCCGATCAGGACGGCACGCTGCTCGACAACATGATCCTCTATAGCACCGCCGAGATGGGCGACCCGGCCGCGCACGCGTCGTATCAGCTGCCGGTGGTGATCGCGGGTCGTGCGGGCGGACAGATCGTCACCGGCCGACACTCCGTGCAGGACGGTCGCACCACCGGCGATCTCTACACCACGTTCCTGCAGCTGATGGGCTTCGACGATCAGAGCTTCGGCTCGTCGGGCTACTCGACCGGGCCGCTCACGCTCTGATCAGTCGCGCTCCCACGCGTCGGGATCCGCGAGCCACTTCGCGAGCTCGTCGGCGGTCCAGTCGCGGCGGATGTGGCCGCCGACCTGCGCCGTCGGTGGATCGCTGCGCAGCACCGCGAGCGCAGCCGTGACCACTGCGCGTGCACGCTCGCGATCCCTGCCTTCGCGCCACAGCGCGCGCCCGAGATCGAACTCGTACTGCGCGAGATCGTAGCGCGCCGCATCCTTCGCGCGCATGTGGGCGAGCAACGCTTCCCAACGCCCGACCGCTTCGGTGGCGCGGCCGGTCTGGAACAGGAAGTTCGCGAAATCGGAGTACACCGCTTCTTCGCGATCGACGAGGCCGTGTTGCTCGACCAGCGCGATCGCTTCGCGATACGACTGCTCCGCCGCGGGATAGTCGTCGCGCAGGAGCTGGATGTTGCCGATCGTCAGCGCACCGAGCAACAGGTTGCGCGGCGCGTCGGGCGTGTGCGTGCGGTACCAGGCCGAGCTCGCGGTCTCGGCCGCGAGCGCTTCGTCGTAGCGCTTCAGCTGCTTGAGCACGATCGCCTGGATGTGCAGCGAGCGTGCGCGCCGGGGCCCATCGTCGATGCGCTCGCACGAGGCCACCGCTTGCGCGAGCAGCTCGGCCGCGCGCTCGCGCTCCCGTCGACGATGCAGGAGCGCGGCGTAGTTCACCCGCGTGTCGATCGCGATCGGGTGGTCGGCACCGAGATTCGCGTCGAGCAACGCGAGCGCACGCGCGCCGGCACGCTCCGCCGCGTCCATGTCGCCGGTGAACTGGTGGAGCTCGGAGATCGATGCGAGCGCGGTCGCGAGCCGCGGAGGATCGTCGCCGAGCTGCGGCTCGACCTGCGCGATCGCGTGCTCGACCAACGCCTTCGCATCGTCGACACGACCACCCGTCACGAGCGCGCGCGCCAGCATCAGCTCGGCTTGCCAAACCTCCTGCGCGTCGGCGCCGAGTCGCCGGCGCAGGATCGCGGTGCCGCGCGCGAGCGCTTCGGCAGCGTCGTCCATCTCCTGCAACCGCAGCAACGACGTGCCGTACGCGATGTCGACATCGGCCAGCGCACGCTCGCCGTCGTGCATGCGCAGCGCCGCGGCCGTGCCCGCGCGATGCCACAAGAGCGCGACGGAGCGACTGGCCGACTCCGCCGGCAGTGCATCGGATGCGACCGTCGCCGCCGTCGCAGCCAGGCCGTGCTGCTGCGTGCCGGTCGCGATGAAGTGGGCGTCGGTGGCGTGCGCGAGCGCGGCGGCTTCGTGCCCGAGCTCGGCCTCGACGAGCGCGAGCTCGAGGTGCGCGCGCGCGAGCACCGGTGCGTGCTCCGTCGCAGTCGCGGCCGCGAGGCCTTCGTGCGCCAGGGCGGATGCGTCGTCGAA